>NZ_JAQJCJ010000001.1:0-502456 GCF_030182485.1 Rhizobium atlanticum | reverse complement strand
CTGACGCTCAGCGTGTCGCTGACCGCGTCGCCCTGGTTGAGCGCCTGTGTTGCCGCCCGGCTGTTGTCGAGCGTATAGGTCCAGCTGCCGGTGGCGGCATTGAAGCTGAAGCTGCCATAGATGCCGTTCAGCGAGGCCGGGGCGGCAAACACCGCCTCGCCGTCGTCGACGTCGCTGACCGTCAGCTTGCCGGAGGCGCTCGGATCGCCGCTGCCGGCCGCACCCGCCTCGACCGTCGCCCGGTCGTCGGTCACCGTCGCATCGACGACGATCGCAGCCGCATCGTTGGCGCCGGTGAGTGAGATCGAGACATTGGCCTCGCTCAGCGTGCCATTGCCGAGCCGTATCGCATAGACAAAACTATCTTTGAGGATTTCACCGGCAGACAGCGTATTGATATCCGCGCCCGAGCCCGCGATGCCGCTTCCATCGCTAATACGGTATTCAATCTTTCCATTGTTGATCCTGACCCAATTGCCGAGCAGGGTCGTCTCCCAGGCAGATGCCCCATTCGCTCCGACGTCTTTCGCAATAAGCTCATAATCAGTTGTAATTGGATTGCCATCTCCGTCATCGACCGAGAAGAGGGATTTGGCATTCCCGCCAAGATCATTCGACATCACGTCAAGGGTTATGGTTTTGGTGGCCGCATTGTAGAGCTGAAGACTGAGCAGCTGATCTTCCGTCCAGATGTAAGAGTCATCCTTCGCCTGTGGCGCATTGGTGAAAGAAGTCGTGCTGCCACCGCCGGTGCTTTGCGTAGCCATTAAAATACCCCCATGACTCAAAACAAGTAATCTGGAACCGATTTAAGATTATTCAGGCTAACGCGACACGCAGGAACGCGCTGTCGCCCCGGTATTGTCGAGGCAAACACCATTTTTCTTAAGTCAGAACCGGAATACTCCCCACTCCTAATAAAGTGTTAACATATATACTGTGAAATAAAAGGCGAATTTCTTGCGACGGTTAATTTCTCTTCGAACTCGCTGCGAGAGAGGCATCCTGCCAGCGCGACACGCGCGACGGCAATTACCGAGGCTGAGATCGAAGGCCGCACTGGAGGCGCCCCTAGCGCTGGCGAGCCGTAGGTCTTTTCGGACGCACAAAGAACGCTTCGCGTCCAGGCCGCGATCATTTCATCGACATGTGGTGAAACTTCTTGTTCCGGATCGCTTTCTACAACGAAGCCAAACAAGGAGCTCCAAATGTCCGGCGAAACCGAAAATGATGATAAAACCGCCATCGTTCCAGTTCTGAACCCGTCGGCAGCCGAACAAGCCGCCACTGCGTCCGTGCTCGAGGACATGCAGAAAGCAAGCTTGGAGACCCGACAGCCGGAGCCGGCGGCGGCGTTGTTCTCTTGGGAGATCGATCCGCCGGAACTGGCCAGACTGATCTCCGAGGTGATGATCTTGCCGAAGATCCTGTGGTCGACGGGTATATCCCTGACCTATTCCCTCTGGCTGTCTTCGCTGCTTCCCGCACGCGAGACGATCGGCTCGATCAAGCAAAGCGCGGATCACGCTTAGCAACGTCGCCCGACTGCGGCCGACCACGCCCCCGGCCCCGCAAGCTCCGCCTCTCCGCCCCCATTCCACAAAATATCTGCGGAATGATGGGCGGAGAAGCGGCAAGCGGCTGCGCGGCGCCGCTCTTCAAGTCTCGCGCAAATGCATCATTCGTTGATGTCAGGCTCGACGACCCGGGCAAGGTTGCGCAGCGACTCCTGCCAGCCGAGGTAGCAGGCTTCGGGCGGGATGAGGTCGGGGACGCCGGCCTGGGTGATATCCACCTCAGTGCCAACCGAGACTCTCTTCAGCGTTACGGTGACTTCCATCTCGCCCGGCAGGTTCGGGTCGTCGAACTTGTCGGTATAGCGAACCCGTTCGCCCGGGACGAGCTCACGAAATTCGCCGCCGAAAGCGTGGCTTTTGCCGGTGGTGAAGTTGCGGAAGGACATTCTGAAGGTACCGCCGACGGCCGGCTCCAGGTGATGCACTGTGCAGAGGAAGCCGTTCGGCGGAAGCCATTTTGCGAGCGCATCTGCTTCGATGAAGGCGCGATAGACCTTCTCCGGGCTCGTGGCGAAAACGCGGTGCAGGCGTATGGTGCTTGGCATGATCGTGATCCTTTGGGTGGACGGAATGAACGAGCTAAGGACGGATAAACCATCGCCGATCCGACACGGGTTCGATCTTTTCTTCAAGAAAATCACGCGCAGCCGCGCGGCCGTCAGCTCGGCATGCCTTCGAACTGCGGAAGGTGGAGCGGCGTTGCCCAAGCCAGCCGGCGTTTGGTGAACATCTCGACGCTTGGCTGTATCACTTCGGGCCGATCCAGGCTGCCAAGGGTCACGAAGACGAGGCCGGGAAAACTTTCGAGATTGCTGCTGAACAACCGCGCGCCGCATTCGGGGCAGAAGTTGCGATCGAGCCCCCTGCCGGAATCGGCGACATAGTGAAACGCTTTTGGCCTGCCCGAGGTCAGGGCGAAATCGTCCTGCGGCACGGCGAAGAAAGTGGCGGCCTCGCCGCCTGAGGCCTTCTTGCAATCAAGACAATGGCACTCCGCGACGAAAGTTGGATCAGTATCGAAGCCGAACTGTATCGCACCGCATGCACATTTGCCCGTATATTTCCTGCTCATGCCAGACCCCTTCATCTGGTGTTGCAAAGTCCGCGGCCACTGCCCCGCCACCGCATTTCAGGCTGCCGCCTGCTCGCCCACGGCGTTGAGCAGCAGGCGTGCAGCCTGCTTGGAAGAGGCCGGATTCTGCCCGGTGATCAGCAAATCGTCTTGGACGACATGCACGGCCCAGTCCTCGGTCGCGGTAAACTTCGCCCCCTGCTCCCTCAGCACGTCTTCGAGCAGATAGGGCACGACCTCGACGAGGTGCACGGCGGCCTCCTCGGAATTGGTAAAGCCGGTCACCGTCCTCCCCTTCGCGAGCGGCCCACCATCCGGCGCCTTGACATTGGTCAAGATTCCCGGCGCATGGCAGACGAGCGCCAGCGGCTTTCCCGCCGCAAGCGTCTCCTCGATCAGCGCGTGCGCATTGCGGTCGTTCGTCAGGTCCCAAAGCGGGCCATGGCCACCGGGGAAGAACACAGTGTCATAATCGGCCTGGTCGATGTCGGACAGCCTCAGTGTGTTGGCAAGCGCAGCCGTCGCGGCCGGGTCCTTTTCAAATCGCCTCGTGTCGTCCGTCTGAAATGCCGGCTCATTGCTCTTCGGATCGAGCGGAGGCTGGCCTCCTTTCGGCGACGCGAGCACGACCTCGGCCCCGGCGTCACGGAAGACGAAGTAAGGGGCGGCGAGCTCCTCGAGCCAGAAGCCGGTTTTCTTGCCGGTATTTCCCAGCTGATCATGCGATGTGAGAACCATGAGAATTTTCATTGCTCAGCTCCTTCGACCCGGCCGGAGGACAAAATCTCCCGCGTCCGGTTTAATGGTGAAATACTGCCTGCAATCTCATGCTGAACTGGGAAAAACCATAGATCGGCTGCACCCGCGTTACAAGCTCTGTGAGTCTTGGGGCTCAGCTGTATGAAGAACGACAGATTGCCCATAGGATCAACCACAACGCGTTAGCATCCGAAGGACTTGGAAGTGAGCAAGCCGAATTATCGGGATATCGCCCGCCACGCCGGCGTTGGAACGGCCACGGTCGAGCGGGTCCTGAACGGACGCGGGGGCGTTCGGCCGGAACTGGTCGAAAAGGTCGTATCCGCCGCGCGTCACCTGGACTACCCGCGCAAGCTTCCCGACGCCCATCGCGGCCTGCTCCGGATCGAAGTGCTGATGGTTCGCCCGGAAACGAGCTTCTATCGTCGCCTTTCCCACGCCTTCGAAAGGATTGCGGCAACTCTCGATCCCTTGATCGTCGTGCACCGCAGTTTCACCGACGAGATGAATCCGAAGGCAATTGCCCGACGCATCCTGTCCACCGACCTTTCACGCGCCGGCTTGATCCTTGCCGTGCCGAGCAGCCAGGTGATCAGCGCCGCGGTGGAAAAGGTGAATGCGCAAGGCCTGCCCGTGGTCCATGTCGTCACCCGCGCTTCCGAGCACGTCGGAGAATTCGTCGGCATCGACAACAATGCCGCTGGCCGGACAGCTGCTCTCTATATCAGTCGAATGGCCCTTCGAGCCGGGCCTGTGGTTGCGATCTGCCATCCCATCTATCAGGTGCATCGCGATCGGATCCGCGGCTTCTCCGACTATTTTCGCGATCATCCCGGAGCCTCCAATTTCGAATGGCTAGGATTCGGTGGCGATGACGAGCGGGCCAGCGCCGATCTCCTGTGGTCGGCCCTGGAGATGTATCCCGGCCTTGCCGGCCTCTACAATGCCGGCGGCGCCAATTCCGCCCTGATCGAAGTGCTTCGCCGCCATCCGCGCGGCGGCAACGTCTTCTTCGTTGGACATGAACTGACGGACTATACCCGCGCGGCCCTGAAGCACGGCATCATGGATGTGGTACTTGACCAGGCGCCGGAAGCTCAGGCGCGGAGGGCGCTCGACCACATCCTGCGCCGCATCGGCTTGACCGAGATCGAGCCGGACCGGAGCCCCATCCACTTCATCACCATCACCAAGGAAGGGCTTTGATCTAATTAGATCAAAGAAGCCTTCGCCGTTCGAAACGCACCCTGCTAACTTTTGCGTCAGGAGAAGATCCGGCGCGCAAGGAGCCGCATCGGATCAAGGCGCGTGGGCCGCCCTCACCTTTACTAAAAATGTGTGCGGGCACCGAGACATCAGGCGCCCGGAGGAGATGCCAATGGATGATCTGAACTTCGGCAAGCGTAACAAGCGCGGCGATTGGGCGCCGAACCAGCCGGTCGAAACCGCGCCGCTTTTCGTCTTCCCCCCGCAACTGACGGCTATCCTGAAATGGCTGCCGCACTACTTCCTTCCCTGGAATCTCATTTTTGCGGTGTCTGCGATCGCCTATTGGGCCTGGATCATTCCCCCGGTCGCGACGATGCAGACGCTGAGCCTCGGCTGGATCGCCTGGCTGTACGCCGTGAATGCGATCTGCGTGTTCCTGTTCTATGGCGCCTTCGAACTGCATCTCTATGTTCTGAAGCGGCAGGAAAACCGCTTCAAGTACAATGGCAAGTTTCCCGCCGACCAGAAAAACAACGCCTTTTGGTTCCAAAGCCAGAACCTCGACAATATTCTGCGCACCTTCCTGTCTGGCGTCGTGATCTGGACCGCCATCGAGGCTGGTATGCTCTGGGCCTATGCCAACGGCTATGCGCCGTGGCTCGGCTTTGCCGAAAACCCCTGGATGCTGGCGCTCGTCGCGCTCGTGGTTCCGATCATTCACGAGTTCCACTTCTTCTGCATTCACAGGCTCATCCACACACCCTTTCTCTATAAATGGGTGCATTCGGTCCACCACAACTCCGTCAACCCTTCGCCTTGGTCATCACTGTCGATGCATCCGGTCGAGCATCTGCTCTATCTGGGAACGGCGTTTTACCACCTGATCCTGCCCTCCAATCCGGTCATCATGCTCTATCAGTTGCACTATGCCGGCTTTGGGGCAATTCCCGGCCATGTCGGCTTCGACAAGGTCGAGATCGGCAAGGAGACGCTAGTCGATAGTCACGCCTATGCGCATTACCTCCACCACAAATATTTCGAGGTGAATTACGGCGACGCCCTGATCCCGCTCGATAAGTGGTTCGGCACCTGGCACGACGGCTCGCCCGAAGGCGAAGCGCAGATGCAGGAACGCTACCGCAGACGAAAGGAAAAGCTTCAAGCCCGCAAGGCTCGCCTCGAAACGGAAGGAGCCGCCGAATGACCTGGGTTTCAGCTGGCAGACTCGACGACATCGAACAGGAAGGCGCCATCCGTTTCGATCATGGCGGACGCACCTACGCGATTTACCGGGGCCCGGATGACAGCGTCTACTGCACGGCCGGGCTCTGCACACACGAGGCGATCCACCTCGCCGACGGACTGGTCATGGATTTCGAAGTGGAATGTCCGAAGCATTCGGGCGCTTTCGATTACCGAACAGGTGAAGCGCTGAGGCTGCCGGCTTGCGAGAACCTGAAGACCTATCCGGCGGAGGTCGTCGACGGAGAGGTGCGCGTGGCCCTCGGTTAAGTGGCCAAAGAACCTGGCGGAATCCGCCAAGAAGAACTGCTCCTCCCCGACCGGCGTCTCCTCCTCACCAGCGCCGCCTGCTCTTTCTACTGGAGAATGCAATGGACGGTATCGTCATCATCGGTGCAGGCGAGTCCGGAACCCGGGCAGCTTTCGCCCTGCGCGAAGCGGGCTATTCCGGAGCCGTCACGCTGGTCGGAGCCGAGCCTCATCTGCCTTATGAACGGCCACCTCTGTCGAAAACTCCCGATGGCATGGTGCGGATGAAACTGATCTGCCCGAAAGAAGCGCTGGAGGCGGCCGGTATCACCTATCTCAAGGGCTGCTCGGTCTCCAAGCTGGATCCCGCCGCCGCGACCGTAAGCTTGAGCGACGGTCAGCTATTGAGTTACGAAAAGCTGCTGCTGACCACCGGCGCACGGCCAAGGCGGCTTGCATGCGCGGGCGCGGAACGTGCGCTCGATTTTCGCACCCACGCCGACGCCGAAGCGATTTTCTCCAATGTCGCGCCCGGCCGACGCATCGCGATCATCGGCGCGGGTCTGATCGGGATGGAACTCGCATCCGTCCTTCGCGCAAAGGACGTTACGGTCGATGTGATCGAGGCCGCGCCGAAACCCTTGGGTCGCGCCGTCCCTGCCCGTTTTGCCGACAAGCTGCATGCCCGACATGTCGCCGAAGGTGTGCGCTTCCACTTTGACCGCAGCGTTGCGGAAATCGGCGACGACGCGGTCGTCTTGAGCGATGGCACCATCCTGCCCGCTGATCTCGTCGTCAGTGCCATCGGGGTCCAGCCTGAAATGACCTTGGCGGAAGCATCGGGGCTGGCCACGGGCAACGGCATTCTGACGGACGCATGTCTTCGCACCAGCGCGCCCAACATATTTGCCGCAGGCGATTGCGCCGCGGTGGCTCAACCCGGCGGAGGACATATCCGCTATGAAAGCTGGCGCAATGCCAGAACGCAGGCCGAGACCGCAGCACGAAACATGGCCGGCGCCGCCGAGACTTTTGCCGCCATTCCTTGGTTCTGGTCCGACCAGTACGATCTCAGCCTCCAGGTGGCGGGGCAGCCGCTGCCCGCGCATCAGAGCGTCCGGCGATCGGCGCCAGAGGGAGAGCTCGAATTCTATCTTGATGACGGGCGATTGGTGGCTGCCGCGGGTCTTGGCATCGGCAATGGCCTGGCCAAGCATATCAAGCTTGCCGAAATGCTGATCGCCGCTTGTATCTGCCCCGAGCCTGCAGCCTTGGCCGATCCGGGCGTGAACCTCAAGACCCTTCTGAAAAGCGCGCGGGCCGCATGATGCAGAAGCTCCTGATCTTCCAGTCGCTCTGGGCCATGGAGCGCCGGCACACAGACGGGTTCGAGCCGAGCCTCGACGACAATATCGCTGCGATCTGCGCGGCGGGCTTCGACGGCATCAGTGCGCACTATACCAACCGCGACGATGTCATCCGCCTCAACAAGGCCATTCGGGGCACCGGCTTGAAGATCGAGGCGGTCTGCTTTCCCCGCAGCATCGAGGATTTGCGTCTGCCGCTGGAACTTGCCGCGGCCTTTCCGGTCAGCCACATCAACCTGCAGCCCGATATCCGCCCCCGCCGGATCGAGGATTGCCTGCCGATTCTCGATGGCTGGATGCGGCTCGCCGAAAATGCCGGTATTCCGGTATTCATCGAAACCCATCGCGACAGGATGACGACGGACCTGTTCTTCACGCTCGATCTGCTCGATCGACGTCCCGATCTGCCGTTGCTGGCCGATCTGTCGCATTTCCTGGTCGGGCGCGAATTCGCCTTTCCGGTCGATGAGGAAAATCACGCGCATATCAGGCGCATCCTGCAGAATGCGCATGCATTTCACGGCCGCGTCGCTTCACGCGAACAGGTGCAGATCGAAATCTCCTTTGCGCATCACCGGCCCTGGGTCGATCTCTTCCTGCAGTGGTGGGACTACGGCTTTCGCCATTGGCGATCACGCGCAGCCGATGACGCCGAACTGGTCTTTACCTGCGAATTAGGCCCCAAACCCTATGCGATCAGCGCCAGAGACGGCAACGACTCGACGGACAGATGGGCCGAGGCGCTGGCGCTGCGCCAGATGGTGCGCGAATTGTGGGCTGCCATTGCCTGATCCGCAGCGCACGAACAATCGTGCGGCAATTCGTTCTCTCGTCAGCCCCGCCGCCACTCTGAGGTGGCGGCCAATGACTCCGTCAGATCAGTGCAGGCGCGTCCACAGCCGTGAGTGCGTTGGCAAAGGTTGGGGATTGTTAATCAGAAATGCCTAATGTATTTCTTAACGTGCACAAGTTGTGCGGTAGTTAAGTTGCTATAATATCTGGTAGGACATTTCAATCAGGGAGAGCCTCCGACATGCGGAAAATTCCTGCTGCCAGCTTGGCCCTCGAAAAAACGGAGACAATCGATTCGGGGGGCCCGGTCGACCGGCTTATGTTCTTTGATCGCGATTTCAATCCCGTTGAAAATTTGCTTGGCAATGCGCTGCCCACCTCATTAAAACCAGCCGCCTCCTTCTGGGAGCATTTTCCGGAGCTGGACAAATCAGCAGTCATGCTGGCTTTCCGTTCACTGGGTGACAGCGCCCAGCCGTTGCGAATAACAGACGCACTCGGCGGATCACATGACCTGACGATCTATCGGATCGGTGATCTGTTTGCCGTGCTCCAATCCGAGGAACAGGTTGATGACGAGCGCGCAACTCTTTTGCATCTCGCCACACATGATCCGCTGACTGGACTGCCGAACCGGCGCCAGTTCAGCGAGGACCTGAGCGCGCGGTTGCAGGAGACTGCAAGCTCGGGCGAGACTCTTTCATTGATGCAACTCGACCTCGACGATTTCAAGCCCGTAAACGACACGCTCGGGCATGCCGCGGGCGACCAGCTTCTTCAATCGGCTGCAAGGCGTATCCAAGCCTGCCTCTCCGGCGATGACAGGGCCTATCGATTGGCTGGCGACGAATTCACGGTGATCTCCCTTGGCGGAGGACATCCAGCCAAAGCGCACCTCCTGGCCGAAGATCTGGTTGCCGCGTTCAAAAAACCTTTCACGATAGACGGCATTGCGCTCTTTGTCGGCACCAGCATCGGCATATCCACCGCTCCGTCAGACGGCACGAGTCCGGAACAGCTGATGAAGGCTTCCGACCTCGCACTCTACGCCGCCAAGAAAGAGGGGCGTGGTCGGGCAAAAGCCTATGACCCAACAATGCTAGAATTGCTGGAGCAGCGGGAACTGCTGCGCCGCAGTCTGCGCATGGCACTCGACCAACAGCAATTCTATGTCGAATACCAGCCGATTGCCGAAGGCGGCTGCATCGTCGGCTTCGAGGCGTTGCTGAGATGGCACCACCCCCTGCTTGGAAAAATTCCACCGTCGGTATTCATTCCGATGGCCGAGGCGGACGGAATGATGCCGGATATTGGGGCGTGGGTGTTGGAACAGTCATGTCGCGAGGCGATGAAATGGCCGGACAACTACCTCGTCGCCGTCAATGTATCAGCGGCTGAATTCTTGACAAGCGGCCTGACCGACCGGATTTCCCAGACGCTAGACCTGGTCGGACTGCCGCCCGAGCGTCTGGAGCTCGAAATAACCGAGAGCGTGCTGCTCGAGCGGACCGTCAACAACATTGATACGCTCAATACGCTCAATGTGCTGGGCATACGAATTTCGCTTGACGACTTCGGCACGGAATATTCGTCCCTGAGCTATCTCAAGACATTTCCCTTCGACACGATCAAGATCGACAAATACTTTATCACTGATCTCGAAACCGATCTGAAAAGTCAGGCAATCGTCCGCTGCATCGTGAACCTTGCACATGACCTCGACATGCAGGTGACAGCCGAGGGAGTTGAAATGCCGGGTCAGGCGGAATGGCTGCACAGCGTGGGCTGCGACCGGCTTCAGGGCTATCTGCTGAGCAAGCCGCTTCCCGTCGAGGCCATTGACGAATTCATCAAAGGGGCAGAAGCATTCAAAAACCGCGCCCGACGATAGTGCCCGAAACTTTTCGCCGTGCTTTACATTGCATGCAGATCCAACGCTCCTGACAGACGAACGGAGGACATATTGGAAGAGGAAGCATCCCGCTTCGACGACCACGCATTTGTGCCGATGGTATCACTGGAAATGAACATTGCGATGTTCAAATCTCAATGGCAGTTTTGCGACGAGATTACCGAATATCTCTCCGATATCCTCGGCCAGGGTCATAGCGATCCGGCTCGCTATTCCAACTTTCTTTCGGTCGCTGCAAACGAGCTCATAGAACTCGCCTTCCGCGCGACAAACGAACGGGGAAAGATACGTTTCAGCCTCTCACGCAGCGCGACGTTCAACCGGCTGAGAATTGCCTTTCCTTGTGATGAGGAATTCCGCCGCAAACACACCAAGGTAGGATCAAGCGAAACAGAGCCTGGCCTCGACAACGGCTCCGGTCACCTGGTTACCAAGCCCAATGAGGCATTGCTCAGTAACCTGGCGACGATATTAGGCGCCGCTATCCGCATCGAGAGAGACGGCGAAGACGGGATCGAAATCATTGCCGATTTCCCCTCCGCCGAGGATTTCCAATGAGCCTGCCTCCCCTGCCCTACACCGTGCGGTTTGATCCGACAAACCAGGAGCTCGTGTTGTCCGGCAAGATGCGGCCCGAAAGCACCGCCGAGATTGCCGATGCCCTCGAACTGTTGCGGCAAAGTTTGGAAAGATACAGCGGCATCGTTTACCTCAATGTAAAACGCCTGACGCACATCAATATGACGGCCTTCGCCGCCCTCTCCGAGGTCGTAGCGGCAGCCTGCCGAACCAGGCCGGAACGGCAGATCAGGATCATTACGTCGAGCGTAATGGCGTGGTCTGCCTCGCTGTTCGAGACATTGACGACATCGCAACCAAACCTGTCGATTGAAGTCTATGATTCGGCCTTTTATCCCGGGCAAAGCTTTGTTGAGGACGAGAGCTTCATTCCCATTCTGCGCACACAGACGAAAATGACATGGAGGCACGAACGCGAACTCTTACCACGCCACGGTTTGCGCAACGGTCAGGTAATGGCCGATATCTGTTGCGGCATTGGTGATTTTGCGGCTCTGGTTCAACGGGAATTCAACCCGACGCGCCTTGTCGCACTGGACCACTCCGTGCGCAGTCTCGACTATGCCCGCAAGGTCGCCGCCGAGTTCGGCATGGAAGGCATCGAGTACACCTATGGCGATGCATCACAGATGTTGCTTCGAGACAATCAATTCGATTTTGTAACCTGCCGGCATTCGCTACAGATTTTCGACCGCCCCGAGATGCTCCTGCGGGAGCTTTATCGCATCTGCAAGCCCGGCGGCCGTGTCTACATCACAAATGAAAAGAATTCGCATTGTTTGGGCGAGCCGCATGCCGACTCGATAAGATGGACCTACGAGGAAGTGGCAAAATTGTTCAGGCACTTCGACATGGATGTCGAGATGGGCCCGAAAAGCCGCCATCTCCTCCTCAACGCCGGCTTCGAGGACATCAAGGTCGACTGCTTCATGGTGACGAACCTTGACGGCGACCCCCAGGATTTCGCAGATATCATCGAAGCGTGGGAAAATGTCTATGCAGGCGAGATGGCGGTGCGCCGCGGCGACCCGCCGGATTTCATTCGCAGATTCCGGCAAGGATTCAAGGATCACGTCTTTGCCGCTCTTCACCCTAAAGGTTACGCAGGCTGGCCGATCTGGGCAGCCTCTGGTCGAAAGCCGCTATGATGGATATGGGATCATCGAAAAGACCGGTTGGACTGAGCTCGTTTCGGGCGAAATTCATCCTGGTCGTCGGTGGAGCCGTTCTCTTCGACTTATTGGTCAGCGGCGGCCTGGCGCTTTGGAATGTTCAGAGGCTGTCGCGTGACGCAACGCTGGAAGTCGGCCAGGGCCTCGAAGCCGCAAGCCAGGAATATATCCGCACCTATGCCGATTCGACCGCAGCCCAGGTGAACCTGCTCCTGCGGCAGGTTCACAACGACGTCGACACCTTGGCAGGCGTGCTGCAGGCGCAGATCGACAATCCCGTGCGCAATTCCGATGTCGGCGCGGCAATCGCCCGCACATCGCCGGACAGTGTCAGTCTGTCTTACGATGAGAAGGGCAAATGGTCGCAAAATGCCCCCGGCTCCGCTTCGGTCGTCAGCGTCTGGGGTTACCTGCTCGGTCAGGACCATCAGCCGAAACCCGAAATCAGGCGCGATATAGAGACAAGCGCGGTTCTCGATCTCGTTGCGCCGAGCCTGCTACAGCACGGCGCTTCAAAGCTGCAGATGTATTACATCGGACCGAGGGAACGACCGATCTTCAGGACGGCGCCCTATACCGATCAGGCTCAGACCTTCGACCGCCTTTATCCCGGGCATAACGAAGCTGATTTCTGGAACTTCTTTTTTCCCGGCCTGTATGAGTCCTGGCAGGGATGGGCCAGGGACGTGAAAACGCGACCCGTCGCGGACGATATTACGCAGACGGCTCCCTACACGGATGCCATTACCGGCAAGCTGATCGTCAGTTTCTTTCATCCGCTCTGGACCGCCGACCGAAAGGACGTCGCGGGGACGGCCGGCGCCGATATCACGCTCGACCAACTCGCCCAGACGGTTGAAAATGTGAAAGTGGCCCAGTCCGGCTTCGGCTTCCTGGCCATGTCCGACGGAAACGTGGTTGCGATCAACGGAACAGGCGAACAGACGCTCGGGCTGCGTTCTGCGAGCGGTGCGAGCGGAACCGGCGTGACCGGGCTGGAGCGTTCCTTGAAAGGAAGCGCCCAGCCTGCGATAGCGAAACTGGCTCTCGACCGGGAACAGGGCATTCAACATCTGCTGCTGCAGCGGGACGGTAACGAGGTCCCCTATATCGTTATCGTCAAGAAACTGCCTGCGACGAATCTCTGGTCCAGCGGCCCGGTTCGGCAGGAGGCGATGTTGCTGGGAGTGGTTGTGCCGGAACGGGAAATCGATGCCTCGCTCTATGCCGCCCAGGCGAAAATTTCCGAAGCCACCAACCGGATCGTGATCTATCAGATCGTGGCGATCTTGATGTCGCTGCTGATTGTGACGATCGCTGTGTTTGCGGCTTCGAAACGCATAACGAGCGGGATCAGCGCACTTGCGGGGGCCGCTAAGCGCATTCAGGCGCAGGACTATTCGGTCAGAGTGGCGATAACAAGCAAGGATGAGGTCGGTGCTGCCGGTGAAGCATTCAATCGGATGGCCGAACAGATCAGCTATCACACCGAAAATCTCGAGCAACTCGTCGAAGAACGAACGGCCCAGATCGCAGATCAGAAGGAAGAGATCTCGGCGTTGAATGCACAGCTCCAGCGAGAAAATCGCCGTCTCGGAACAGAGGTGGCCGTCGCTGAAAGAATCCAGCTCATGGTTCTTCCGTTGCAACAGGAGCTGGAGGAATTTCAGGACATCGAGATCGCAGCCTATATGAGACCTGCGGAAGAAGTCGGCGGCGACTATTATGACGTCTTGAAGAACGGAAAGCGGTTGAAGATCGGGATCGGCGACGTCACCGGTCACGGGCTCGAAAGCGGCGTGTTGATGCTGATGGTCCAGTCTGTCGCCCGCGCCCTTCAGGAGGCGGGGAACACCGACGCCGTCAAATTTCTGGCGGATCTAAACAGCGCCCTGTTCAAGAACTTAGTAAGGACGAGAATAGACAAGCATCTCACCCTGGCCTTTCTCGACTATGACGGCAAGGAGATGATCTTGTCCGGGCAGCACGAGGAAGTCGTCATCGTGCGGGCGAACGGTGAGATCCAACGCGTCGACACCATGGATCTCGGCATACCGATCGGCTTGGACGCCGATATTTCTGCATTCATTAAAACTCGTGAAATAACGTTCGAGAAAGGCGACCTGATCCTCCTGCATACCGACGGCGTAACGGAAGCAGCGAACGGCGCGGGGGAAATGTTTGGCATCGAACGTCTCTGCAGCGAAGCGCTTCGCTTGAAGGGGCAAAGCGCCGAGAAGGTCGTTTCCGGCATTGTCACGACACTGATGCACTTCATCGGATCGCAGAAGATCTACGACGACATCACGCTTCTCGCAGTACGGCATAGGTGAGACATGGCGCCTAAAATATACGGCATCGAATCTTTGGCGGAGATAAGCTTGGATTCTGGCGCTCGCCTGACATTGAGTGATGGGCCGCTTCAGCTTGGATGGAAGCATTCAGGAATGACTTCGGACTTCATAGCGGAGATCATGGCGCTGCCCTATTCCCGGTCAAGGAAAGATTACCTGCAGGCGCATCATGATATCGGATACCTCAGCAACGAGCTGATCGAAAATGCCGTCAAATTTCGACAGCCTGGCGAGATCCTTATCGAAGCCGACATTATCGATGGAAGCTTTCTGTTCAGGGTCAAGAATGCCATTGACGGCGCGACATCGTCTCGCTTCCAGCAGCTCCTGCAGCGCCTTCAATCGAAGGAACCCGGCGCACTTCTTCTTGAGCAAATCGAAACCAACGCCATATCGCCGGAAAGTGGTTCCGGTTTGGGCCTGCTAACCCTTTTGAGCGATTACGATGCGAGAATGGCATGGACATTCGAAGAGAATAATGACGAGCATATCATACTGACGACGACTGCAGCTGTGGCGATGCCACCCTCCTCCAATCGGTGAGCGAAGAATGGAAATCAGCGACGAAAGCTTCCGCGTATGGGCGGAAAAAAACGAGGTGTATTTCGATGGCGTCTTCCGCCTGGCAGGACCGGACGCCTATGCGCCGATCTATTCATTGATAACAGGCCTTCTCCGTGAGGGGCACAAACAGGTAACGTTCAACCTGACGGGCCTCGAATTCCTGAACTCCTCGGGCATCAACCTCCTGGCGAAGCTGACCATCGAAGCCAGAAAGATGGACGACCTGCTGCTCATCGTCAAAGGCACCAATCAGCATCCGTGGCAGGCAAAATCCCTGCCGAATCTGAAGAAGCTGCACCCGCTGCTCGATTTACGCCTGGCGTGATTTGCGGCAAACAACTCTCCTTCTTCATTCCTGTCGCGGGCTGACCCGCGGGAGATGCAGTCGCGCGCAATACTGCGAACGACCGCGGTGTTGCCCCCACCAGATCGACCTTCTAACGCCGACCCCACCAGTTGGCCGCGACGAATAGCGCCGGTGCTCTGCTCCCACATTGTCCTCGGGCCACAATCTGTGATCGTCTTTCAGTGGACGAGCAACGGGAATTTTCTCCATGAAGCTGATGCTGCGGAGCACGATTTCTCACCCATCCGGATGATTGTAATCACTGGTCCGATCTATAGTTTAGAGCAGGTTTTTGGCGACGCCACGCGACTAGTCGACGATCGGACTCGGATTTCGCGAAGAACTCTTTTTGCAAAGAGCATGCCCGAGCAAGCAGATGTGGCAGGTGTAAAGGAACTTTCGTGGCTGGACTAGCTTCGAATAGTCCGAATGATGTTTTAAAGGTAACAACATGCGTAAAACAGTAGCAGTCGGCCTGGCAGCCCTGATTGCCATGTACCTTCTCGGCGGCACCAGCGCGAGACATGAGATCTTTCCTTGGCCGCAACTTTCCGCGGCGAAGAAAATGGTAATCGGAGAGCAGGCGGCAGCTCCAAGCCGTTATACTTTCGACGATAAGGAACGACTCATTGCCGATGAATCAAAAACCGCTGTGACCTGCCCCGCTCAAACTGATCGAACTGCTGTCCTACTCATTCTTGGCCAATCGAACGCGGCCAACTACGGTGGACAACGGCACCGATCGGATTATGGCGCTCGCGTTGTAAACGCCTTTGACAAACGGTGCTTCATCGCGGCGTCGCCGCTTCTTGGCTCGACCAATACCAAGGGAGAGTACTGGACGCTTCTTGGGAACAAATTGATCGCGTCGGGACAAAACGACAGCGTCGTCCTCGCACCTCTCGCATACGGCGGATCAGAGGTCGCACGATGGGCGACAGGCGGTGACCTCAATTCTATGCTTGTCGATACAATGAAACAGCTTCACGATTCCGGTTATCGGATAACGAGCGTCCTCTGGGTGCAAGGAGAGGCAGACCTCGTTCACGGCACGACCGGGGAAGCCTATCAAAAACATTTCATGTCGATGGTCGACACATTGCGTCAGCACGGCGTCGAAGCACCCGTTTACATTTCGATCGCATCGAAATGCCTGGAACCGAGCAACGGCGGCTTCAAGGAGCACATTCCCGACAATGCGATCGTACGGGCGCAACTGGCCCTATCAAGGAGTGGCCACGGTATCCGAGAAGGCGTCAATTCTGACGCGTTACTCGATGGAGACGACCGCTACGACGATTGCCACTTCGGGGGCACAGCCGGAGAGAAAGTGTCGCAGGCCTGGCTGAACCTTCTGCGTAGCGAGAGCCACCTGGAAAGCTCGCGATAGTCTTCCCTGAACCGGTTCTCGCGCCTTCGTGAGCTTCGACCATGGCCGCCCGCAGGCCGAGTCTCGTATGCTTCTTCTGGGACCATAGCCGGGGCCCTTCGCCAGACCTCCGTCCGATGTGCAGAGCGCGATAGCAATCTATCCTCCAAGTCAGATCTCGTCGTGCAGTTGCACGGCATCTGGTCTCATTGGAGGAAACGATGCGGATGACAACTTTAGCGTCCCTGGCCGTGCTTTCGCTGACGCTTGCCGCAAGCCCGGCAACGATTGCGGGGCTCGACATGAGCGCACTGGCAAAGGACGGCGGGAACGGCGGCGGCCATGGTGGTGGCAACGGCGGCGGTAACGGCGGTGGCCACGGAAACGGTGGCGGCCACAACAGCGGTTCAAACCACGGCAATTCCAACTCGTCAGCCGTGAGAGGCAAATCGTCCGAGGCACCGGGCAAGTCCAAGTCGGGCAAGTCAGACACCGCAACGACCAGCACCAAGGAGAAGAACCTGTCGGCGCAGCTTGCCGGCCTGAATTCCTTGAAACGAAATTACAGGGCGTTGATGCACACATCGGACCCGCGCATGGCTGCCATATCGGCCTATGCCGTGGCTTATGCCCAGTATGAAATCGACAACGGTATCGAGCCTGCGTCCGACGATCCCCTGCTGGGCGATCAGGCGCTGGAGGACGCCTTGGCTTCCGCAACGAAAACCGGTCAGGTCAGCCCGGCGGTCCTGGATAAAGCCAAGACCATTCTCGGGGTCGGCGATGCCGACGGCAAGATTGATCAGATCCGCACCTCGCTGGAAAACGCCGCGTCGGCGGCGCCAGACGAATAGCCACCTGGCGAGATGCGAGAGGTGCGAAGCCGACATTGATATTACTGCGCACCAAACTAGGAGAGCATTTCCGTTCTGTCTGAGTCCGGAAATGCTCTATTTTTTTGCCATTCACGCTGGGGAGAAGGGATTATGCCGCGAGGTCTCGTTTCCCTTTTCTCCCCAGCGGGGAGACGGTGCCCTAGGGCGGATGAGGGGCCGCAAGGCACACCCTCGCGAATCCTCAAGCCGCCTTCTCCACCGCCACATCACTCATCGCCTGCGGTCTGCCCAGCAGATACCCCTGCGCCTCGTCGCACTGCTCTTCCAGAAGCGTGTCGAGCTGTGCCTGCGTTTCAACGCCTTCCGCCAGTACCGGCACCTCAAGACTGCGACCCAGCGCGAGAATCGCGCGGACGATGGCCTTGGACTGGGCGTTGCTCTCGACTTCGGCCATGAAGCTCTTGTCCAGTTTGATCTTGTCAAAGGGGAAGGAGCGCAGCGTTTCCAGTGAGGAATAGCCGGTGCCGAAGTCGTCGATGGCGATAGAGACGCCGAGCGCCTTTATCTCTCGCATGGTCCCCAGCGCCTTGTCCTTGTCGATGATGATCGAGCTTTCGGTGATCTCGATTTCGAGGCGGCGTGGGTCGAGACCGGTTTCGGAGAGGATGGCAGAGATGACGGCCGCCATGTCGGCATGGCCAAGCTGGACCGGCGAGAGGTTGACGGCGATCTTGTGGTTGTTGTTCCACCTTGCTGCCTCCCGGCAGGCTTCGCGCAGCACCCATTCGCCGATCGGCAGGATCGCGCCGCATTCCTCGGCGAGGCCGATGAAATCTATCGGTGGAATGTTGCCGCGCTCGTGGTGGTGCCAGCGAAGCAGGACCTCGTAACCGGTAATCTCGCCCGTCCGCACCGATTTCTGCACCTGATAGTGCAGATGAAGCTCGTTGCGATCGATTGAGGCCCAGAGGTCGTTGGCAAGCGCGCGGCGGTGGCGCGCTGTCTCGTCCATCGCGGCCTCGTAGAAGCAGACTTTCTGCAGCAGGGATTGCTTGGCGCGGTACATGGCAAGATCGGCATTGGCGAGAAGCCCGTCGACGCTCTCGGCGTCACCGGGATAGATCGCAACGCCGAGGCTGGCGCCTGTCTTGATCTCGAAGCCGTCGACGGAGACGATTCCACCGAGCGCGCCTTCCAGGCGGGTGATGAAATCGTGGAGGGCGCTCAAATCGTCGAAGCGCTTGATCGCCGCGAACTCGTCGCCGCCGAAGCGGGCGATGAACTCGCCCTCCTGCTGCACCTCGCCGAGACGGCGCGTCAACTCGACGAGCACCATGTCGCCGGTGCCGTGCCCGTGTTGGTCGTTGACCTCCTTGAACTTGTCGAGGTCGATGCCGACGACCGCCACCTTGCCCCTCACCCGCTCCGCGACCATCAGTTCCTCCGAGACGCGCTCGCCGAACTGCAGCCGGTTCGGCAGGCCCGTCAGCGCATCATGCTTGGCCAGGAAGGCGACCTGCTCCTCGGACTTCAGCCGATCGGTGATGTCCTCGAAGGTCACGACCCAGCCGCCATTGGGCAGCATGTTGACATTCTGCTGGAGCGATTTGCCGCTCGGATATTTGTGAACCGCGCTGCCGGCCCCGCCCCTGATCAGCGCCATGTTCCTGGTATAGTGCGCCTCGGCCCGCGCGGCCGCTTCCGCCGCGTCCTCGGTATTGGCAGCATAGCCGATTCCGACGATCTGTCGGTAGGCCATTCCGGGGTGCACCGCCCCCTCGGGAAAGCGGAAGATTTCGAGATAGCGCTTGTTGCAGAGCACCAGGCGCTCATCCCCGTCGAACAGGCAGATGCCCTGCCCCATATTCTGCAGCGCGACGTCGAGATTGCGGGTTACCTCCTCGATCCGGTCGGCATCCGCCTTTTGCTTGGAGTTATCCTTGGTGATATTCGCAAAGCCGATCAGCGCGCCGCTCTCGTCGTTGATCGCATCGATGACGACATGAGCCCAGAAGGAGGATCCGTCCTTGCGATAGCGCCAGCCCTGGGCTTCGAACCTGCCTTCCCGGCGGGCGGTCTCCAGCGCCCGCTGCGGAAGGCCCTTCCGGCGGTCTTCCTCGGAATAGAACAGCGAGAAATCCGCGCCGATGATCTCGTCGGCGCTATAGCCTTTGGCGCGCTCGGCGCCGGCATTCCAGTTGCTGACCTTGCCGTTAGGGTCGAGCGTGCAGATGGCGTAGTCGGTCACGCCCTGGACGAAGAGCTTGAAGTTGCGCTCCGCCCTGGCGGCCTTGGCCTCCGATCGCACGGCGAATATGGCGGCCGCAAAACCCGCGGTCAGCAGCGAAAAGGTGACGGCGGCGATCGTCGCCACCATAACATCAGGCGAAAGCAGCGTTGCGGGATCCAGCGCCGCAACGCCTGGCGTTACGGTGACACCTGCCATCGCGGTGAAATGCAAGGCGACGACGCCTGATGTCAACAGAAGCGTTGGCGCGAACCTGGCCAGAAGCGACCGCCCGCCCCTGCCCGCAAACCGAAAGGCGGCAACCGAAAAGGCGATGCCGAGAACAACCGACGCCGCCACGAATTGCTCGTCCCAGGCGATCTCTCCCGGAGATTCGATGGCGAGCATGCCGGCAAAATGCATCGACGCAATGCCGACGCCGAAGAGCACGCCCGCCAGCACATTCGCCACCCACTTGTCATAGGCGATCTTCGCCGCAACGGCGCCCATCGTCGCCACGATCGCGACCAGCAGCGAAACCAGCGTCAGGCCGGCATGATACCCGACGACGACACCGGGGTCATAAGCCAGCATGGCGACGAAATGCGTGGCCCAGATCCCGAAACCGCCCGCCGCCCCCGCCGTCAGCATCCATATCCACCGCGCAGCGCCACTCGACGACATCGCCCGATCGAGCAGAACCATCGCGCAATGGCTAGCAAGAAAGCAGATCAAACCCGCAAGCCCGACCATCGAAAGATCGTGTTGCTCGGTCATGCATGTCAGAACGGTGAACATGGAGTGGACCCCCTCGATTTTGAAGGTGACGGTATGGGGCGGGCGCTTAAGGAAGGTTGAAATGAAGCGGGCGGCGAGTGCGGAAATACTGGTGTTTGGGAGGGTTGGGCGTGGGGTTGTGAGATTAGGGTTTATAGCGGGTGTCTTGGTATGGTGAATGGATTTTCGACTGGCGCGAGGCCCCGCGAAATAGGGCTTGCCCTGCCCCACCACGATCCGGTGCAGGTAGATCCTATCTCGTCAGGTCAAGTTCGGTTGGGCTGTGGGCGAGCTCCGCGCCGGCGACTTCGATCTCCCCAATTTCACCCAAGCACGGTGGTAGCGGGCTTTGATCAAGGGAATCCGGGATGTCGATCTTGCTAAGAAGTTTGTCACTACTGGTTGGAATAACATTGTCGGTACCAGCCTTCGGCGATTGCTTAACCGCTAAAGAAGCCGAACAGGGCGTGCTCCTGACCAGAGAAGCGCCTTTCTATTCCGTTTTCTACAAGCCGGAGGGCCTGGGTCTCACCGAACAACGGCTGATGGAGCGCGACGGCTCACTGCAGCCGGTGTCGGCTGTATATTTGCACCCCTTGCTCGTCGAAAAGAGAGTGAGTGCCAGCGGGACGCATGAGCTGAAATACGCGAATGCGATTGCGTTGGACGATCTACCACAAAAGAAGAACTGGCAATCCGGCACCACGCTTTTCATCAATGGCAAAAAATCCGTTTCGGGCACGACTTTTCTTAGGTTCGACGGCTTGGGCGAGGAAACTATTGAATCCTGTTCCTACAAGGTTTGGGCCATCAACAGCCGTCTGGAACTGACGGAATTGCCTCCGATTATTTTCGAACAATATTATTCCCCCGAGCTTCATCTCATTCTTCGTTCGGTAAGGCTGAGCACCGCCAACCGGCCGTTGAGCGAAATTCGATTCGATCGATTCCAAATCGGCTGGGGCAACTAGGGATATTGTGTCCCTCTATCAGCCGGAGCCTAGTTAGCGACCGCCAGCCCGCTCCAATTAATCACCTCACTGACAGACTGTCCTGCCTCTGAATGGAGACGTCCACATATCCGGTCTTAAGGCTGTAATTCACAGGCCGAGCCCCCGGATACCACTCGCAGACTACCTCGCCTTTGTAGAATGTCCGCAATAGGCGCGGCCGACGAACACCCGGCGGTATGCGACGTAACCGCACGTCGGTCCGCCCCCAGCTCATGTCTTACTCGGGGCCGGAAGCCACCCGTCCGCTGCTACTAAACCCAGCACCAAAAGCGGACGTCAAAGTTCTTGCCGCCAAAGGCTGGGATTTGCCCAAAGCAGACAATGAGGTACCCGCAGGAACGTCAACTGCTGACCAGCCCTTGCGGATAAGAGGCAAGTGCGCTGCAGAAATGGCCGAGATATCTGCGCCTGCGCAGGGGCTGTCGGCGGCGACAAAATTGGCGTAAGCTGTGAAGGAGGTTCACTATGCGCAGCAGCATCACTGCAGCTATCGTCGCGCTCGTCGTTTCGCTCGGCAGTATGGCGCGGGCGGAGATCCTGATCGGAGCGGCAGGCCCGGTCACAGGACCGCTCGCCTGGATTGGGGAGCAGATGCAGCGCGGCACAGAGATGGCAGTGGCCGACATCAACGCGACTGGCGGGGTGCTCGGGCAGAAGGTGCAACTCATCACGGTCGACGACTTCTGCGATCCCGAGCAGGCTGTGGCGGCCGCCCAGAAACTGGTGGCTGATCGCGTAGTGCTCGTCATCGGGCATTATTGTTCCCAAGCCTCAATCCCGGCGTCCAAGGTGTACGAGGCCGCGGGAGTTCTGCAGATTTCACCCGGTTCGACCAATCCGCTCTTGACCGAACAAGGTCGCGCCAATGTTTTCCGCGTCATTGGTCGCGATGACGCGCAGGGGGTGGTAGCCGGCAACTATTTGGCCGATCGTTGGGGTGACAAGAAAATAGCGATCCTTCACGACAACACCACCTATGGGAAGGGGCTCGCTGACGAGACCAGGAAGCAGTTGAATACGCGGGGTGTCACCGAAGCGATCTACGAGGCCTTCACCCCTGGGAAGAACGACTATACGGCCGAGATCTCTGCGTTACAGGGCGCCGGCATCGCCGTGTTGTATGTTGGTGGGTATTTGCCCGAGGTCGCACTTATGGCTCGCGCTTCGCGAGACAGCGCCTACGCACTTCAACTCGTCTCAGGCGATGGCATGGCGAGCGAGGACTTTGCACTGATCGCCGGATCTGCCGCGGAGGGTACCCTCTTCACGTTTAGTGCGGACCCACGGCGCGTTCCTCAGGCGGCTCAAGTCGTCGAGCGTTTCCGTGCCGAGAATTTCGAGCCGGCAGGCTACACACTGCTCAGTTACTCCGCCGTCCAGGTCTGGTCGCAGGCGGTGAAGAAGGCCGGTTCTCTAAGGCCGCAAGAGGTGATCGGCTCAATGCAAGGCAATCAATTTGAAACGGTAATGGGCCGGATCGATTTCGACGACAAGGGCGACCTCACCGTTCAAAGCTGGATTTGGTATGTCTGGAAGGTTGGCGAATACGTGCCGCTGGAATAATCAACCGCCGGCCGGATGGATCGTTTTAGGCCAATCTGTGCAGACTTTAATGGCTGCGCAAGCAAGACCTTGCAGTTGCCGCTATGTTTGAAAGCGTCGGTATACGAGGGCGCTTATTGCTCGCTTTCTTCGGCATCAGCACCTTCGCAGTGCTCGCGACCGCCGCAGCTCTCTATGCCTTCCTTCAGGTCGGCGACGTGCTCGATCGCATCACCAAGGAACGGGTGCCGACGGCGCTCGCCTCTCTCCAACTGTCGCGCCAGGCTGAGAGGGTCGCCTCAACCGCGCCGTCCGTGCTGGCGGCGACCAGCACGGTTCAGCACAACGAGGTCTCGGCTGCGATCGGAGTCGAGATGGGGCGTCTCGAAGAGTTGCTCGCCGCACTTAAAGGCACCGCGGCCAACGCGACGGCGGTGACTGAAATCGAACATGCGGTGATTGGTCTACGACGAAACCTCGATGCTCTCGACGATCTTGTCGCCGCTCGCCTTACCATAGTTCAGCGCAAGGCGGACTTGCTGCGCCGCTTATCGGACACGACAAATGCAAGTCAGCGTCTCATCGCGCCCGGCATCGCCGTGATGAACTCGAAGGTTCCCCAGTGGCGCGCAGCGGCGGCTGATTCCGCTGCACCACCCAACGCGCGTGCTGCGGCGCCGAGCGACCTGGTCAAGGCAATCGCGGCCTACATCCCCCAGCAGAGGGCGCAGCAGGAAATCTCAGCAGTCAATGATGTGCTGGTCAAGACTGCCAACGCGGATACGCCGGGAGATCTGAAGCTGATCCTGTTTCCGCTGCGCCGGTCGCTCGCCGTACTCGAAACGGTCTCCACGGAGATCGACGAAAAGTTGCGAACCCGCTTCCAACAACGGTTGGACGAGTTGAAGTCGCTGACCGAGGGTGAGAACGGGATCCCGAAGGTACGACAGGACGAGTTTGCTGTCCTGGCAAAGGGGGAGCAGCTTTTGGCTGAAAACAGTCATCTATCGCGCGACCTTACCGCGGCCGTCGATCGCCTGGTTGCAAAGGCAAACGATGAGATCGCCGCGTCCGCCCTCGAAGCCTCGGTCGTCCGGCGCTACGGCACCGGCATTGTCCTTGGCTCCGCCCTTCTAAGCCTGCTGAGTTCGGTTCTGGTTGTCTGGCTCTATGTCGACCGCAGCCTTCTCGCCCGGCTGGGAGAGGTGAGCCAAAGCATGCTGGCAATCGCGGGCGGCAATTTGCATGCGCAGATGCCCGTCGGAGGCCGCGACGAAATCGGCCGCATGGCCGGGGCGCTCAGGCTGTTCCGGGATACTGCGGTCGAGGTAGAGGAAAACAGCCTACGCGAGGTTGCGGAAGCGCGCCAGCGGCTTGTGGATGCCATCGAGAGCATTTCCGAGGGATTCGCTCTGTACGATGGCGAGGACAGGCTCGTGTTGAGCAATAGCCGTTACCGCGAGCTGTTGTACGCAGGCCTGGAGGAATTGATACCCGGCACGACATTCGAGCAGATTATTCGCCGGTCCGCTGAGGGCGGCTACATCAAGGATGCTGAGGGGCGAGTCGAGGAGTGGGTTGCCGAACGGCTTTGGCGGCATCGCAACCCTGGTGAAACGTGGGTGCAGCGGCGTCGCGACGGGCGATGGATCATGATTAGCGAGCGGCGGATCACGGCTGGCGGCACGGTGGCCGTCTACTCTGATATCACCGAGCTGAAGCAACGGGAGGAAAATCTTGCCGACAAATCCGCAGCTCTCGAGGCGCTTTCCAGCAAGCTGGCGAAATACCTGGCGCCACAAGTGTACAACTCCATATTCACCGGTCGCCAGGACGTCAGGATCGCGAGCCAGCGGAAGAAGCTGACGATATGCTTCTCCGATATCGCCGGCTTTACCGAAACCACAGACAAAATGGAATCCGAGGATCTCACACAACTCCTCAATCACTACCTGACTGAAATGTCGAAGATTGCTTCAGATCACGGCGCGACGATCGACAAGTATGTCGGAGACGCCATCCTGATGTTTTTCGGCGATCCGGAAACCCGCGGCGTCAAGAACGACGCGCTCGCCTGCGTGCAGATGGCTCTCGCCATGCAAAAGCGAATGGGCGAGCTTGGGGAAATCTGGCGCGATATAGGGATTGAAACACCGCTGCGCTGCCGCATTGGCATTCACACAGACTACTGCACTGTGGGCAACTTCGGCAGCGAGGACCGGATGGATTACACGATAATCGGCGGCGCCGTGAATCTCGCCTCGCGCCTTGAGCAGGAAGCGGAGCCGGGCACCGTGCTCATTTCTTATGAGACGTTTGCGCAAGTGAAGGACATGATCGACTGTGAGGAACTGGGGCATGTCCACGTAAAGGGAATAGCCTATCCAGTCGCCACCTACCGCGTGGTCGATCTGAAGGAAAACCTGGTCCGCAGCCGTCGTGCTGTCCGGACCGAACTGCCGCACCTGAGATTGGAAGCTGATCTCGAGCTTATGTCTACCGATGAGCGCGATCAGGCCGCCGCCGCACTTCGAGACACGCTCGATCGACTTTGTCACAAGCCCGGGTCGTAGGCTCCCGTTCGCGCGCGCTGTCGCCTTCCATAGGCACCACCCTCGTCGACCGGCCTTCGGGCTCGCAACTCGACCTTCCTGCAACGCTGGCTTGGCGACGAAATGGCGCGGTCATTCGTCCGAATTCGGACGAGGACGAAGGACTGCTGTCGGCCAAACTGCGACCCCATGTTGTCACTTCACAATGTCAGGTTTGCAGCAACAGCCAGCGGTAACTCGATGATCATTATGGGGCGCAAAAGAGCCTTGTCTCTCAATAATGAGATAGCTCGGACCCAACAGTCGCTGCCCGTTGAAATCGGCGAATTGCATCCGATCCCAATGCTCCTTCAATTTGAACTACCACCGGAGCTACAACTCTCCACAGACGTCCGCGCGCGAAGAGCGCGCGCTACACCTTTCTTCATGGTTGGCGCCGTCCCTCACCCCTCCACCTCCACAATCGCACACCCATACCCCTCAAGCTCCAGCCTCCCCACCACCACCTTCTCCCCATCCAGTAGATCCCGCCCGGCAGGCACGCCACCCACCGTCACCGCCTGATCCATATAATTCTGCACAAACAGCAGCCGCCGTTCGTCGTTCATTCGCATCGTCACCTCCACGCCCTCCGGCAGCCCACCGACCAGCGGCTCCACGCCCGCCGGCGCGAATAGCCGCTCCGTCAGCGCCTCGGTCAACTCGGGCGTGAGATACGTCCCGAGATAGACCACCTGTCCCTTGCCGACCTTGCGGGAGGTCGCCATCGGCTGGCCTTCGGCGTAGCGGTTGGACCAGGCTGCGATAACTTCGACGTCGGGATCGATGGTGAGGTTTTCGTAGAAATGACCGGCGGTCATTTCGCGGTTGCCGATCTTGAAGCGGCGTTGGCGGCGGTGGCTTTCGGCCGGCTTGTTCGGCGGGATGACGAGACCGCCGGAGCGCTCCATCACGTCGAAGAGGCCGTTGGCGCCGGGGGCGGCGAGACGTCCGAAATCTTCGACGCGGACACCGGTCAGCCTGGAAAGCGCGGTGCCTGGCGCGGTTTCGCGGATGACGTGGTTATCTTCATTGCGCGTGCCGGTGCGCGCGCCGATGACGACGGTGCCGCCGGATGCGGCGAAAGCTTCGAGCCTCGCCGTCCATTCGTCCTTCCACATCACCCAATGGGGCACATAGAAGAGCTTCAGCTTGGAAAGATTGTCCTCCGGATGGATGAAGCCGCAGGCGATGCCGCGGTCGTAGCAATATTGATGCAGCAGGATCGCGTCTTCCTGCGGGCTCGGCAGGCCGATCGGATAGGTCTTGTGGGCTTCCTGATTGTCGAAATCGGAGCCGGCGATGCCGACATCCATGCGGACATAGGTGCCGAGGATCTTGTCTTTCAGCGCCGTCATCTCGGTCGCGAAGCGCGTAGCCTCCTCATAACGATGGCGGCCGATATCGTCATGGTCGATGATGCCCATCCAATAGATCTCGGCGCCGAAATGGGCGGGGCGCCAGCGGAAGAACATCAGGCCGTCAGCGCCGTGCGCGACCGAGGAGAGCGCCATGCGGCGCAGTTCGCCCGGCTCCGGCGTCAGCGTGCAGAAGCCCGGCTGGCTGCCGAAGCCCGATTGCTGCTCAGGCACGATGTAATTGCCGGAAAAGCCGCGGCAGATATCGAGGTGCAGCGCCTGCACCTTGGCGTGGTTGCCGAGCCGCATGAACTCGTCATAGAGCATGGGATAGATGTCGTAGCCGACGAAATCGAGATCCTTGCTGAACTGGCCGCGGAAATCGATATCCCTCAAGCCGCCGAGATTGTGGAAGACGAACCAGGAAGGTTTCACATCCCTGAGGATCTCCACCTGGTCGTGCTGGAAGCGCGCGGTGGAGAAGGCGAGGAAGCGGTGGTAATCCTGCAGATGGCCGGGGCTCGGAAAGGTCGGGCCGAATTCGATCGGCAGCACCACCTGTTCGAAACTGTCATAGGCCGTCGCCCAGAAATCGCCGCCCCAGGCGGCGTTGAGCTTTGATATCTCGCGGTATTTATCGGCGAGGAAGGCCTGGAATTCGCTGAGCGTCGCCTGGGAAAAGCTCTCCGGCATGCTGGTGTTCAGCTCGTTATCCGTCTGCCAGCCGACGACGAAAGGATTGTCGCGGTAGTGCTCGGCCATCGCCCAGGTGATGCGCTTGCTATGTTCGCGGAAGACCGGGCTTGCCGTGTCGCAATGCTGGCGCGAGCCGTGGCTCATCGGCCGGCCCTTGCCGTCGACCCTTAGAATTTCGGGGTGGGCCGCCGTCAGCCAGCGCGGCGGCGTGGCGGTCGGCGTGCACATGATCGTGTCGATGCCGTGACGCCCGAGGATTGATATGGCGCGGTCGAAGAGATCGAAATCATAGGTGCCGAGCTTCGGCTCCAGAATGTGCCAGGCGAATTCGGCCATACGCACGACGTTGAAGCCGGCTTTCGCCATGCGCTCGGCATCGCGCTCCCAATAGCTTTCGTCGACATGCTCGGGATAATGCGGCACACCGACGAGGAAGCGGTCGGTCTTGACGGTGTTCCATGCGGAGAGGGTCTTGTCGGACACGGGCGGTTCTTTCCTGATTACTTGTCGAGGATCGTCTTGCGGGCGCTGATCGTGCGGCCGCCATCGGGGGAGAAGAGATAGAGCTCGTTCGCATCGAGCTTCAGCGCCACCTTCTGCCCGGCGGCAAAGGGCGCGACGTAGGAGAGCTGCGCGGTGATGTTGCCGGTGCCGCTTTCCGACGCGATGGTGCGGAGATTGCCGGCATCGACATAGAGAATGGTCTCGCGGCCGAGATGCTCGACGAGGCGGACCTCGCCATGCATGGCCCCGTCCCCACTGCCCTCGACGACCACCGAGATCGCCTCCGGCCGCACGCCGAGCGTCAGCCCGGTGCCCTTCGAAAGCGCGGTCGGCTGGGCAAGCTCCACCGTCAGCGGCGAAAGGCCGGGCGCCGAAACCGTGACGCTCCGGCCGGCGACGGCGTCGATGGTAACGCCGAGGAAATTCATCCTTGGGGCGCCGAGGAAGCCGGCGACGAAAAGATTGTCGGGGTTGCGGTAAAGCTCCAGCGGCGAGCCGACCTGCTCGATGATCCCCTTGTTCAACACGACGATGCGGCTTGCCATGGTCATCGCCTCAACCTGGTCGTGGGTGACATAGACCATGGTGGCGCCAAGCTCGGCATGCAGACTGCTGAGTTCGACGCGCATCTGGGTGCGCAGCGCCGCATCGAGATTAGACAGCGGCTCGTCGAACAGGAAGACCTCGGGCGAACGGGTTATCGCCCGGCCGATCGCCACGCGCTGGCGCTGGCCGCCGGAAAGCTGCTTCGGCCGCTTCTCCAGCTGGTCGTCGATGCGCAGGATCTTGGCGGCGCGGGCGACCGCCGCATCGATCTCGGCCTTGGGGCGCTTCGCCATCCTCAGGCCGAAGCCCATATTCTCCGCCACCGTCATATGCGGATAGAGCGCATAGGACTGGAACACCATGGCGATGCCGCGATCGCCCGGCTCCTGCTTGCTGACATCGCGGCCGTTGATCAGGATCTGGCCAGAAGAGATCGCCTCCAGCCCGGCAATGCTCTTCAAGAGCGTGGACTTGCCGCAGCCGGATGGCCCGACCATGACGATGAATTCGCCCTGCGCCACGGAAAGATCGATGCCGCGCAGCGCATGATAGGCGGCATAATTCTTGTTGATCGCACGAAGTTCGAGACTGGTCATATCCTGGCCCTCTCTTGTTGAAACGGAAGACGCCGACTCATCCCTTCACCGCGCCCATGGTGAGGCCGGCGATGAAATGCCGCTGCATCAGGAAGAACATCACGACGGGCGGCACGGCGACGACGATTGTGCCTGCCGAAACGAGGTTCCAGGCCGAGACCCACTCGCCGCGCAGATTGGCAAGGCCCGCCGTCACCGGCTTGACGCTGTCGCTGACGGTCAGCACCACGGCCCAAAAATAATCGTTCCAGACGAAGGTGAAGATCAGGATGGCAAGCGCCGCCAGCGCCGGCCGCACCAGCGGGATCACCACATGGATGAGCGTCTGGAAGGGCGACGCCCCTTCCGCGCGCGCCGCCTGGAACAGCTCGTCTGGAAGGGCCGCGATGAAATTGCGCATGAAGAGCGTCGCAAAGCCGGTCTGGAAGGCGACGTGGAAGATGATCAGCGCCACCGTCGTATCGATCAGGTCGAGGCGCACCATCAGGTCGCGCACCGGGATCATCATGATCTGGTGCGGCAGGAAATTGCCGCCGACGAAGAGCGCGAAGATCAGCATGTTACCGCGAAAGCGGTAGCGTGACAGCACGAAGCCCGCGAGCGTCGACATGACGAGTACGCCGATCACCGAAGGAATGGTGATCGTCAGGCTGTTGAGGAAATAGCGCGCCATCGGCGTGTCGGTGAAGACGGCCTTGTAATTGTCGATGACGCCGATCTCGGTCGGCCAGCCCCAGAGATTGCCGCCCATCACATCGGCCGTCGAGCGGAAGGAGGTGAGGACGATCGCAAAGAGCGGGCAGAGCCAGAGGATGAGCACGACGACGACGGCCAACACATAGAAGCGGCGCTGCCAGATCGCGGTTTCCGGAATAGGACGAGGATACATCAGCCTCCCCTCTCTTCGCTGCGGATGATGTGGGTGAGATACCAGGCGATGAACACGGCCATGATCACGAAGAGCACCGAGGCGATCGCTGCGCCGTAGCCGAAGCGGTAGGAAAAGATCGACTGCTCGTACATCTGGTATGCGAGCACCGAGGAGGAGCCGAACGGCCCGCCCGCGGTCATCACCGAGATCATGTCGAAGGAGCGCAGCGCCCCGACGACCGTGACGGCAATGGCGATGAAAGTGACCTGGGTGAGTTGCGGCAGCACGATATGGCGCAGCATGTTCCAGCCCCTCGCCCCATCGACCCGACCGGCGCCGATCAGCTCTTCGCTCAGATTGTTGAGGCCGGCGAGATAGAGCACCATGCAGAAGGTGATCTGCGGCCAGAGCGCGGCGATGACGATCGCGAAAGTGACGAAATGCTCATCGGAAAGCACCGCCGGCGCCACCGCCCCGAAGGCGCGGAAGATCAGCGCCAGCAGCCCGAACTCCGGCGTATAGACCCAGGTGAAGACGACGCCCACCGTCACCGAAGCCAGCACCAGCGGAATGAAGAACAGCGACTTCAGAAAGCGCATGCCCGCGATTTTCTGGTTGACCAAGAGCGCGATCGACAGCCCGATCGGCGGCGCTGCCATGAACATGATCAGCCAGATCAGATTGTTCTTCAGCGACACGTAGAATTGCGGATCGTTGTAGAGCTCGACGTAATTGCCGAGCCCGATCCAGACCATTGGCCCGAAACCGTCCCACTCGTGAAAGCTGATCCAGACGCTGCGCACCGCCGACAGCAGGATGACGGTGAAGAACAGCGCGATCGCAGGCGCGATGAGCAGAGTCGGAGTCAGCCACCACCGCTGGCGGCGCCATAATGTCTGCATGTCAGGAGCCCTCATGTTATTCGTATGAGCTTTTCTGCGCTCAGGTCGCTGTCAAAGCCCGCCAACCCCTCCTTTCGTCATGCTCGGGCTTGTCCCGAGCATCTGACCACGTCGATGCGCTGCAGATCCTCGGCACAAGGCCGAGGATGACGTCGAGTGGAGGGAGGGCGCCGCCGGGAGTAAAGCGACGCCCTCGGTATGCTGGCAAAGCCTGCCACCCCTCCTTCGTCATGCTCGGGCTTGTCCCGAGCATCTAACCCCGAACCGATAGGGCAGCAGATCCTCGGCACAAGGCCGAGGATGACGTCGAGTAAAAAGCGCGGTCCGGCAGCAAGCTCAGATCTTATAAATCCGCTTCCGCGTCCCCTCGAGCCGCGTCAGGATCGCCTTGCGCCGTTCCGGCTTGGCCATGAATTCCTGGAAGCCGACGAGGCCGGCCTGGGCCATGTCCGGGTCGCTGTCGCGGTCGTAGTATTGCGATGTGCCCTGCACCGTCTTCATCGTCTCGACAGCGATATTGACGAGCGGATCGTTGCTGGGCGGCAGGTCGTTGCGCGGCGGCACGTTGCCGCCCGGCTCCAGATAGGTAGCCAGGTTTTCCGGACGATAGAAATAGGCGAGGAATTCGCGTGCGCCCTGCTTGTTCTTGGCCTTTGCGGGAATGTGGATCGAATTGACTGAGAACTCCTCGAAATGGCCGATCTTGGCATCGAGCACCGGGAAGGTCGCGTAAGCGAGCTGCGGCAGATCAGCTTCGGTGAAGGCCGAACGCAGGAAGGCGCCGAGGTTCATCATGCCGGCCTTCTTCTGTGCCAGCAGTGCGGCGGCCTCCTGCCAACCGAAGGAGGTGTGGTTCGGCGTGAAGAAGCCTTTGCCGATCATCGCTTCCCACTGGTCGAACACCGCCGTCAGCGCCGGATCGAGATAGCTCATCTCGCCGTTCATCAGCGCCATATGCTTGTCGAGGCCGTTGATGCGCAGGTTCATCTGGTCGAACCAGCCGGCCGCCGGCCACAATTCCTTGGTGCCCATCGCAACCGGCGTGATCCCCGCCGTCTTGCACTTGTCGCCATAGGCCATGAATTCTTCGGCCGTCTTCGGCACCGTCAGGCCATGCTGCTCGAACACATCCTTGCGGTAGAACATGCCCCAGAGCGTGCCGCCGGTGGGCAGCCCGTATTGTTTGCCGTCTTCAGTGACGGCGCCGATGGTCGCGCCGAGCACGTCCTTATATTTCTCCTTCTCGACGAGATCGGAAATATCGTCGAACAGGCCGCGCTTGACGAAGGCGCGCATGCGGTTGCCCGAAAACCAGGAGCAAACATCGGGCGCGCCGGCGACCAGATAGTTGCGGATCGCCGTTTTATGGGCCTCATGGTCCATGTTGTTGATGACGACGTTGACGCCGGCTTCCTTGCTGAAGCCAGCAGCAATTGCCTTCAGCGCGTCCAGCGCAGCTGCATTGTTTTCGTCGGAGATCATGGTGACCTCCTGGACCTGCGCGATCGCCGGGATCGGGAAGCTGCCGGTGACGGCAGCGGCAGAAACCAGGCCCGCACCCTTTAGGAAGCGCCTGCGGGTAGTCGACGGAAATTGCTTCAAAAATGCCATTGAATTCCTCCCAGTTGATCGATCGACAACTCCCAGCCACCGCCTTCCCCGTGGAACGACTGACCAGGTTTTGCAACGCGGAGATCACCCGCCAATTCCAGCGATAAAACGCTTGGCTGAGTTGATCCGCAGCGGAACTTATGCATAGATCTTTTCAGCCCGCAATAATTAATTTACAAAATTAAGGAATGCATCGTGAAGCTGAAAGGCGACCAGACCACGGCGAGAGCCATGAACCGACGCCTCATCCTCAACCTTCTCCGCCGCGAAGGGCCGAGGAGCCGCGCCGATATCGCGACGGTGATCGGCTTGAGCCCGGCCGCCGTCACCTTCGTCGTTTCAGACCTGCTGGAGGAAGGCATCGTCACCGAGGGCAAGGCCGTGCCCGGCCTCGCCGGCCGCCGGCCGATCCCCGTCGAGATCAATTACGAGCATTCGCTCGCCCTCGGCTTCAAGCTGATGGTGGATTCGGTGGAATGCGTGGCGACCGATCTCGCCACCAATCCCGTCGCCGCCATGCGCGTCGGCCTTGAGGGCCATGATCCGGATTATGTCGCCGACCTGCTCGCCGGCACCGTGCCCGAACTGGTGAAGCTCGCCGGCCGGCCGAAAGCCAAGCTCGCCGGCATCGGCATCTCCATGCCCGGCGTCATCAACCACGAACAAGCAGCCTGCGTGCGCAGCCACCGCTTCAAATGGGACGACGTCCCCCTCGCCGCGCTCGTCGCAAGCCGCGTCCACGTGCCGGTCTGGCTTGAAGACGATACCAACGCTTACGCCATCGCCCAGCAGCTCTTCGGCCTCGGCCGCCAGCACCGCAACATGGCCGTGCTCGCCGTCGGCGTCGGTATCAGCTGTGCGCTCGTCATCGACGGCAAGCTCTATCGCGGTGCCAATGGCGCTGCCGGCAAGTTCGGCCACACGCTGTTCGAGGAGAACGGCCGCCTCTGCGAATGCGGCAAGCGCGGCTGCCTGATGGCCTACCACTCCGAACTCTCGATGCTGCGCCGCTGGCGCGAGGCGACCGGCCGCGGCGAGGAACTCAGCCTCCCCGAACTCCGCGAAGCGCTCGCCTCAGGCGACGCCACCGCCACCGCCCTCGTCGCCCATTCCGGCCGCGGGATCGGCACCGCACTCGCCAACCTCGTCAACATCACCGACCCCGAAGTCATCGTCGCCGGCGGCGAAGCCGTCTCGCTCGGAGACCCCTTCCTCACGCCCTTGCGCGAAGCGCTTGCCGCCCGCACCTTCCGCACCGCCCCGCCGCTGCTGCCCGACTGGGAGGATAACTCCTGGGCTAGGGGCGCGGCTGCGCTGGTGACGCAGAAGATCTTCGATTTCGAGTCATCCGGCGGGGTGACGGATATTGCGACACTCGGCGTGAGAGGTTCGACGTCGGCGGCTTGAGGGTGAGAGCGACGGGATCTCCCTTGCCGGGGAGCGGTACGGCATACCCCCTCTGCCCTGCCGGGCATCTCCCCCACAAGGGTGGAGATCGGCAAGAGGTTGGACCATCGTTCCCTCACCGCCGCAGCGCAGCAGCTATACGGTCTTTGCTTGGGGAAGCCATCGCGCCCATCCGATCTCCCCACCTGTGGGGGAGATGCCCGGCAGGGCATAGGGGGTGCCACACGGCACGGCGAAAAAGGCCGGCCCCCCGTGACCGCCTCTCTCCCGCCCATCTTCCAGGCCCCGTTGCATTTCGCGCTCACGCGACTACTTTTCATGCAAGGCCGCTGCCCTCCGGCGGCGAAGAGATATCACGTGAGCAAACCATGTGCCGAAACATAAAACCCCTGTTCAATTTCGATCCGCCGGCGACGAACGAAGAGATTCACGATGCCGCGCTCCAATTCGTACGCAAGCTCAGCGGCACGACCAAGCCGTCGAAGCGCAATGAGGCCGCGTTCAACCGCGCGGTCAGCTCGATCGCTGCCTGCGCCCGCGAACTGCTCGATTCAATGGAGACGTCTCAACCGCCTCGCGATCGCGAGGAAGTGGCGGCGAAGGCGCGCGCGAGATCCGCGATGCGGTTCGCGTAAGAAAATCCCGTTCCTACAGGAAAACCGGTCAGGCGAGCAGATACACTGGCATACAAAAATACGGGTTCTTCGACACATGCCTGGTTCAATCATCGACTGAAATGGCGTAGCGGCCAACGAGCCGGAAACGACCAATTCAGGAAGGATGACAATGAAAACGATCCAGGCCATGGTGCTCGCCCTTGCTCTCGGCGGCGCGGCGGCAGCGCATGCGGAGCAGCCGATAGAGCGCACCGACCTCATAAAGAACGATATCGACGTGCCGGGCCGCGAAATCGTCCAGGTGCGCGTCGATATCGCTCCGGGCGTGCTCGCACCGAACCACTCGCATCCCGGCGAAGAGGTCGCCTTCGTGCTCGAGGGCACGCTGGAATACAAGCTCGAAGGTAGGGAGCCGGTGACGCTCAAGGCGGGTCAGTCGCTGTTCATACCCTCCGGCGTGGTGCACTCGGCAAGGAACGTCGGCAGCGGCAGGGCTTCGGAACTGGCGACCTATATCGTGCGCAAGGATGAGGCGCTCGTCGTTCCCGCCAAATGACGTCCGATTGAGACAGACACTTGAAATCCGCCCGCCCCTCGTGTCGCTCTGAGGATAGTGCCGGAGTTCCGCCAACCGCAGCAGCTCGTCATTCTCCTTCGCCACCCCTTCCGCCAGGCGAGCGGCGGCGATCGCAGGAAGCCACGCCAGGATGGCACGGACTTCTGCACCGGTGGCGGAGGCATAGGCCTCGACATAGGCCATTGCTCGATCGGGCATGGCATGGCGCAGCAGCACGTAGCTTCGGCAGACATCAGCCAGAGGATTGCCGGAGCAGGCGTCGAGCCAATCGACAACCATCTCGCCCCGCCCTGATCCGTGAATATTCCACGGATGGAAATCGCCATGGCAGACCCTATCGCCATCGGGAAGGGAATCGAGTGCCGACAGCAGCCGCTTTCTCGACGCGGCATCCAGTCCCTCCGCCCGCCGGATCCTGGCCGAGAGACTCGCCAACAGGGACGGCAGCCCCTCGCCCGGCTTGTTGTGGATGCTGCAATGCAGCTGCGCCATCTCGCCGAACGCAGCGTCTCCTGCCGTCGGGACGAGCCGGTCGGCAAAACACGAGTCTGGCGCCCGCTCCATCACCTCGCCCCAGCGCCCTTCGAACGCGCCGACCGCATGAACCTTCGGCGCCGGCAGCGACAGCCCTCGACAATCGCAAGGTTCGCCCCTTCGCGGAATGCCGACGCCTTCAAGGCGGGGTGCCGATAGAGTTTGAGCGCCAGCGCCCTGTATTCGAAGACTTGGGCCTCCTTGCCGGAGCCAAGCAGCCGGCCGATTGCGATCATTGGTGCTCCGCTCTCAATTCGATGCAACTTGCAGAAAATACCGCGTCCGGAGATTGTCACGAGTGAACAGGATGAGGTAGCGTCCGCGAGCCTCAGCTCGCTTTTTGTTTCAGCAGAATCGACGATGAAGACCGCCATCATATTCGATTGTGAATTTCTTTGTGTTGAAGGCTCGCAGCGCAGGTTCTGGTGCGCGGCGCATGATCCCGATCCCGTCATCGCCCAGATCGGCGCCGTCAAGCTCGGTCTCGAAGGCGAATATCCGATCCTCGATACGCACAAATCCTACATCAAGGCCGTTGACCGCTTCGGCAGAAGATCCGCTCGATCCTTACTTTACCAATCTCACGGACATTACCGAGCAGGATATCGACGCTCATGGCGTCGCCTTGCAGGAAGCGCTTGCGGCCTTCGACAGCTTCTCGGGTGGCGCCCGGTTCTGGTCCTGGGGCAAGGATGAGATGAACATGGTGGCTATCAGCTGCTATGTAGCCGGCATTCAGCCGCCCATTCCGGCCGGCCGCTTCGACAACGCCGTCAAGCTTCTCCTTGCAGCCGGAATGCCGATCGAACATCTGGCAAGGACGCCGAGCAACAGGCTCGCCGACTATTACGGCGTCGGCCATCCTCCGTCGCGGGCGCATGACGGGCTCGACGACGCTCTTTCCGTGACATACGCGCTGCAGCATCTCATGAGGATCGGCAAATTGCAGCCCGAGGTTTTCGAACGGCTCTGACGGAAGAAATCATGCTTCGAAGCAGAGCCCGGCCAAATTGGCGGGCACTGCGGCCCTAGAGCAATTCCAGGGGAAGTGTAAAGCGGTTTTCCGTCCGGAATTGCAAAAAGCCAAAACTTAGAGTGGTTCTGCTCCTCCATGAAAAGCTGAACCACTCCAGGCAAAAGCCTATTGCTGCGGCTGCGCCGGCGGCGGAGTGCCGATCTTGTCCAGAACCTTCTTGGCGAGAGCTGGGTCGCTTTGCGCGGCGGTCAGGATCGAGGAATATTCCTCGACGGAGATGTCGTTGGAGGCCTGGACGGTGTCGACCATCTGCTTCTTGGCTTCTTCCTGCAGCTTTTGCTTCGCAGCCTGGTCCTTGGTCGCGTCGATCTTGGCGGAATATTCCTGCCTGACCTTGTCGACCTGCACATAGGCAACGGCAAAGGCCTCGAGTTTCTGATCACTGACAGGGGCTGCCGCACCGATACCACCCTGTCCTTGCATCGGCGCCTGGCCCTGTGCCGGCGGCTGCTGCTGCGCTTGGGCAAGCTCGGCCGCTGATGTTGGGCTGAGAGCAAGCAGACTGAACACCGCGGCTGTCATCGTTGCGAGGGATGTGTAACGAGTGATCATTTTCATTCCTTTTCCGGTGATTTGGACGGCAGCAAAGACCGCCTCGGTCGATCGCTCAGCCGCTAGAAAAGGCTGGCGAGGTCGCAACGATGAAGGCTGAAAAGGGCTCGGTGCGGCGATAACAGGGCCATTTGCTGACGATTGATCGGCAGCTTTGTGGCCTGAGGCAGCCACTACCTCGCGAACTTCCGCGCGCCCATCACGCAGAGAATGACCGCAACCGTCACGCCGAGCATGGCCGACGTCACCGGCTCGTGCAGCAGGGTGGCGGCGAGCGCCAGGCCGAAGAAGGGCTGGAGCAGCTGCAACTGACCGACGGCGGCGATGCCGCCCTGCGAGAGACCGCGATACCAGAAGATGAAGCCGATCAGCATGGAAAACAGCGAGACATAGGCCAGGCCAAGGAGCGCCGGCGTTTCGATGCCGGCAAAACTTTCCGGCCGGTAGACAAACGCGACCGCGATCATGATCGGCAGCGACAGGACCAGCGCCCAGGAGATCACCTGCCAGCCGCCGAGCGTGCGCGACAGCCGGCCGCCTTCGGCATAACCGAGGCCGCAGGCGAGGATTGCCGCCAGCATCAGCAGGTCGCCGACCGGCGAGGCCGTCAGCCCTTGCGTCAGGGCAAAACCCGCCACCAGCGTACTGCCGAGAACCGAAAACAGCCAGAAGGCCGGCTTCGGCCGCTCCCCGCCGCGGATCACGCCGAAGGTCGCGGTCGCAAGCGGCAGCAGGCCGACGAAGACGATCGAATGGGCTGATGTGACGTGCTGCAGCGCCAGCGCCGTCAGCAGCGGAAAACCGACCACGACGCCGAGCGCGACCACGACAAGCGAAAGAATATCGCGCCCGGCCGGCCGCTTCTCACGAAAGACGATCAGCAGGCCGAGCGCCAGGAGCCCGGCGATCGCCGCGCGTGCAACGGTCAGGAACACGGGATCGAACTGCCCCACCGCCACGCGGGTCGCCGGCAGCGAGCCGCTGAAGATCACCACCCCGATCAAACCATTGATCCATCCCGCCGTCATGCGCTCCATATTCATTCCTTCCCGCTGCAAGCCATCATGTGCGACATGCATAAAAACAACGATCTAAGGCGCGTTCCCTGAATCGAATTCGCAAGAACGGGACCGCCCACCCTTATCCGCCGATACGTATAGCCGGGACAGTGACGATCTGATACGATTTCGCCAAACTGTTATGGTGCAGAAGGCAGTACGGATGAGCGAAGAGATGGCGGGGCGAACCCGCGTCGAGATGGTGATGGCGACGATCCGGCAGCGCATCGCCGGGCGCAGCCTGACGCCGGGGGCACGATTGCCCTCGGTGCGCGGCCTCGCGGCCAGCATGAAACTGTCGACCTCGACCGTCGTCGACGCCTATGAGCGCCTGGTCGCCGAAGGCGCGATCCTCTCACGACCGGGCTCCGGCTTCTATGTCGCCAACCAGGCCGCACCCTTTGCACTGGCCGCCGCCGGGCCGAAGCTCGACCGCGCGGTCGATCCGTTCTGGATCTCGCGGCAATCGCTGGAAGCCGGCGAAAGCGACCTGAAGCCCGGCTGCGGCTGGCTGCCGCCCTCCTGGCTCCCCGACGAAGCCATGCGCCGCGGGCTCAGAACGCTTGCCCGCGCCGAGGGACCGGCGCTTGCCGAATATGGCTCGCCGCTCGGCCTGCCGCCGCTGCGCCAACTGATTTCCCGGCGCATGGCAGAGCGCGGCATCGAGGCTTCGCCGGATCAGATCCTGCTTGCCGAGTCCGGCACGCAGGCGATCGACCTGCTCTGCCGTTTCCTGCTCGAACCCGGCGATACCGTGCTGGTCGACGACCCTTGCTACTTCAACTTTCACGCACTGCTGCGCGCCCACCGGGCAAAGATCGTCAGCGTGCCCTACACATCCTCCGGCCCGGATCTCGAACTCCTGGTGCAAACGCTCGCCGAACATCGGCCGCGGCTCTACATCACCAATTCGGCCATCCACAACCCGACTGGCGCGACACTGTCTCCGGTGACCGCCCACCGCGTCCTTAAACTCGCCGACCAGTTCGACCTCACCATCGTCGAGGACGATATCTTCGCCGATTTCGAATATGTGCCGGCGCCCCGCCTCGCCGCTTTCGATGGGCTGGAGCGCGTCATCCAGATCGGCAGTTTTTCCAAGACGCTTTCGGCCTCTGCCCGCTGCGGCTTCGTCGCCGCCAGGCCCGAATGGATCGAGGGCCTCACCGACCTCAAGATCGCCACCTCCTTCGGCGGCGGCCGGATGACGGCCGAGCTGGTGCTCAACGTCCTGAGCGACGGCAGCTACCGCAAACACATGGAAATGTTGAGGCAGCGCCTCGCCCGCGCCATGACCGAGGTCTCGGCGCGGCTGAAGGGCTTGGGGATAAAACCTTGGCTCGAGCCGCAGGCCGGCATGTTCCTCTGGTGCCGCCTGCCGGATGGCATCGACGCGGCCGATGTAGCGCGGGCGGCATTGGAAAGGAGAATAGTGCTGGCGCCGGGCAACGCCTTCAGCCTGTCGCAGTCGGCGACGAATTTCATGCGGTTCAATGTGTCGCAGACATTGGATGCGAGGGTGTTTGCGGTCCTGGGAGATGTGTTGGGGAGGTAGGAGGACGGAACGTAAGCGGCAAAGCCACGGTGGAGAGAGCCGCAGGGCATGCCCTCCCCATCTACCCATCAAAACGACCGATTGAGCGCCTTATCGTTCTCCAGCCGCGTCACGCAGCCCTCCAGCTTGGCAAGCAGCAGGTCGAAGTCGAGCGGCTTCGTCAGATAATCCGCCGCCCCGGCCCGCAGGCCGGCGAGCGTGTTTTCCCGGTCTGTCAGCGCCGTCAGCATGATGAAGGGAATGTTGGAGAGCTCCGGATGATTGATCTGGATTTCCGCCAGAAGCTGATGCCCATCCATAACAGGCATGGAAATGTCGCTGATAACGATATCCGGCCATTTCGACAGGATCATTTCCAGGCCTTCGGCGCCGTTCGAGTCCTCGAGCGTCCTGTAGCCAGCTTCGTTCAACTCTTCGACGAGGAGATTCCGGATCTCGACTTCGTCTTCTATGCACAGGACTGTAACCATAAGCTCTTCCTTAAGCTGCGACTTGTTGATCCGACAATAGAGATTCTATTGGCAGAGAAATGGCAAATGTAGTGCCCTTGCCAAGCTCGCTCGTCACCTCGACGGTGCCGCCGTGGAGCTCGACGACCTGCTTGACGACGTTGAGGCCAAGGCCGGTTCCGGCAATGCCCGTCGCGCTGCGGGCGCGATAATACGGTTGAAACAGTTTCGGCAGATCATCCGCGTCCATGCCGATGCCGCTATCGGTAATGGTGATTTCCACCATTTTCTCGTCAACCCGCGCGCGCACATAAATATCAGGCTGATCGGGCGAATATTTGACGGCGTTCGAAATCAGATTGGTGAAGACCTGCTCCATCGCGCTTCGGTCGAAGGTCAATATGCCAGGTATGAGCTCGAGATCGAGATGAAAGACATGCGAAGGGCTAAGCTCGCGCTGTCGATCGCAGCAGGTGATGAGCAAGACTTTCAGATTACCCTCGCTCCGCTTCAGTATGATCTGTCCAGTTTCAAGCCGGCCGCTGGCAAGGATGCTCTCCATGAGATCGACCATGCGCACCACCGCGCTGCGGATCACTCCGGCTTTTTCGTGAACATACTCACCGCTGACGTTGGTCGTCGAGCGGCAGAGCCGCTGGGCGGCCGCGTCGATGATGGCAAGCGGCGTTCGAAATTCGTGCGAAGCCATGGCGACGAACTGGCGCTGCAGCGCATTCACCTGGCGTTCGTGCACCAGCAGGCGGTCCAGCTCCTGCCTTTGTCTTTCGATTTCGGCCGTTCGGTCCGCCACCATCTCTTCCAGATGGTTGCGGTGGTGGGTGAGCTCGGCCTGACTGTCCAGCAGGGTCAGCGAAGTGCGATGCAATCCCCGTCCGAGCCAGAACACGGCAGCGATCAGCAGGGCCAGACAGCCGAGCCCCGCCGGCGCCACCTGCTGAAGCAGCATGAAGCCCGGGCGGATCGGCTGCCACACGAGATAGCCGACCACCCCGCCGTCATGGGACAAGACGGGCACTTGCGCCCGCTCGTCGTCACCCTTCGAAGGAGAAAAATGCAATCCTTCCAGCCGCGCATAATGGGCGACGCTTTCAGCAGCCTTTCCGTCGATGAACTTGACAGAGACGGCGATGAATTCCTTACCCGCCTCGATTTGCATCCTTATCGAACTCGGCAGAATGGGGCGCGCGCTTGTTATCGCCGGTCTGTTGCCGATCATGACCGTGCGTACCCTGGCCAGCTGGCCAAGCGGTTCGTCACCGGTCCTTTTGCGCTCGACGAGAGCCGCCCGCATCTCGCCGGCCAGGGCCGTCATTTCCTCGCCGTCGTCGCTGCCGAGGCGCGCCGGCATGGTGTCCGTCCCGTCGCGGAACGCAAACAGGAGGCGATTGCTATCGTCGAAGATATAGGTTCTGTCGTGTCCGAAATAGTGGCTCGTCCAGCGGCCGACATTGTCAAGCAACCATTCATGGTTCCGCTGCTTGGAATAAAGGAAGGCGTCGTCCCATTTGGCGACGCTTTCCTGCTCCCGGGGAAGTGCCTCGATCTGCTCATCCAGTCCTTGTCGCACAAAGTCGGCCTGGCGGCGCAAGTAGAGATCATCGACCTTCACGGCGGCGAGCCACGCAAATCCGCACAGCAACACAGCCGCCGCGCAGGTTAGCGCCACCAGAACGAGCGTGATGTGCGATGTGAGCCTGACCTTCAATACTCACAACCTTTTGGATGGCGCCCGTTCCTTCGAAGTTGACACGCAAAAGTTGACGGACGGTGAATTGCTATCAGCAGGTATTTGCCTGGCCGGAGCCGCCGGCACCCGAGAGAGCCTCATCCTTGTACGTTGCCGTTGGTGTATAAACGGGCTGCGCGACGGGGATGCGTGCGGTCGCAAGCAGCAGTGTTGCGGGGCGTGCTTCGAGGCTCCGCCCTACGGGCTGCGCACCTCAGCATGAGGAAGCGTTGGAGTTGCGTGCCACAACAGCGGGCATCGGACAATATTCGCGCCAACGTCCAGATGGCCAGGCCGGCTTCCAAGAGAGCCTCATCCTGAGAGCCTGTGAATCCATCGATTTTGAGATTTTTTGATGCGCGTCAAATCGATTGACTTAGCACTCGTAAAAACACGAAAATCCAAAAGATTCACAGGCTCTGAGGTGCCCCGCAAGGGCCTCGAAGAGCGAGGCGGGTGCGCTGACGCCGGCTTCTTTCAAGGAGCCAACGCCCACCCCGGCGGCGCAGCGCTCATGGCCGGCGCACGGCGCGGATCTTGCCGCTATTGCCTCCGCCACAGAAGAAGCAGCCTGCGCCGTCGGATTCCAGCCCCGAGACGCCGGCGCCTTCGGGCATGTCGAGCCGCTCCAGCACCTCGCCCGTCTGCGGATCGATGCGCCTGACGTCGCTGTCGTCGCCCTCCCAGGTCCCGTGCCAGAGCTGGCCGTCGACCCAGGTGACGCCTGTGACGACGCGGTTGGATTCGATGGTGCGCAGGATCTTGCCGGTTTCGGGATCGATTTGATGGATCCTGCGGCCGCGATGCTGGCCGACCCAGAGCGTACCCTCGGCCCAGGCAAGGCCGGAATCGCCGCCATTGCCGGGGGCCGGGATGGTGGAAAGGATCTGGCCGGTCTTGGGGTTGATCTTGTGAATGACATCCTCGGCGATCTGATAGAGGAACTCGCCGTCGAAGGCCGTGCCGGCATGGGAGGCGACCTCGATTGACCGCACCACCTCACCGCTTTCGGGATCGAGCGCGTTCAGCCTGTCGCCTGAGGCGAACCAGACATGCCGGCCGTCAAAGGTGACGCCGTGAACGCGCTCAGCACCCGGAAAGGGTCCATATTCACGCAGAATGGTCGCAGCCGATGTCTTCATGTCTTCCTCCATGTCGGTTGACCCATACTAGTCGCTCGGCAGTGGTCCCGGGAGTAACAAGATCGTCGGGAAAGAGGAGAGCGGCGGGCTCATCCAGCGGCGTGCCCGCCCGCGTCCGATCGCTTGCACCTTCTCCTCGCCAGCGAGCGCATCCAGCGCCCGCTGCACGGTGCGCGGACTGGTGCCGAGCGCGATTGCCAGCGCCGAACTCGACCACGCTTCGCCATCGGCGAGGAAAGCGAGCACCGCCGCATGCGGCCCTTCGACGAGCGGCGCAAGCACGGCAACCTCAGAAGCGCCGGCAGGGGAAAGGGCAAAACCGCGCTTGGTAGCCGAGACTTCCGCCAGGCCGGCTAGTTCCGCGCGCAGCCGGCCGATCTCGACGCGCAGCCGGGCGCGATGCGATTCATCGGCATGCTTGCCGCGGAAGGCGCGTGCGATCAACGCTCCCCGCGACACATCCGCCGGCCAGGCTTCGACAAGCGCACGGGCAAGCGCGAAAAGCACTGGCCGGCTCGCCAGCGGCACCACCGCACCGCCCGCGCGCACGACATGGCGGCAGGCGTCGACGACGAGCGTGCCATTTGAAAAGAGCGCCTCCACCTCGGCAAGCAGCAGCGGCCGGTCATGCCCACGCGAAACCAGCCGCGCCGCCGGCAGATCGAGCACATGTCCAGCGGCTTCGACCTCCGCCGTCAGCACGGGCATATTCGCCCGCTCGGCCGCAAGCTGTGCCCGTTCGAGTGCTGCGCGCGCCACCTGCGTGCGCAGGCGCCGAACGGCGATGCCGGCCGCGACAAGTTCATGGGCGGTCCGCAATGGCGGCGGCAGCGGCGTCGGGTCGAGCGCAGCCAGCGCCTGCTCGGCTTCGTCGAGGCGGCCGATCAGCATCAGCCGGCGAATGGCGATATTACCGGCATGGGCGGCGTTGATCCGGTCGCCATGCGCTTCCAGAACCTTGCGCGCCGCCTCCAGCGCCTTCGGCGGCCAGGTGAGATCGCGCGAGACGAGTGCGATCTCGGCCTCGGCGACGACGCAGCGGGCGCGGGCCACGGCCTCCCGCGGCCCGAAAGCGCGCGCGGCACTCTTCAACAGCGCCTTGGCGCGGATGAGATCTCCGAGCTGCGCCATGGCGATGCCGCGCAGCGCCAACGCCGGCGCGTCGTCGCGCAGCGCCACCCGTTTCAGCGCTCCAAGCGTATCGCCGGATGCCAGCGCCTGTGCAGCGGCCGTAATCAGCGAGTCCATTCAAATCCCGTCACACTTGTCACTCCCGGCATTTGTCCTCCCGCCGTAATCTTCGCTCAACGGCAGGCAACCGCGCCGGATGTTACGACGAGAGACAGGCAAAGGAGAAGACCATGACGGCAATGCTGAACGCAACCCGCGAGCAATGGCTGGCGGCGAGACTTGATCTGCTCGAGGAGGAAAAGGAACTGACGCGGCAAAGCGATGCGCTGGCGGCCAAACGCCAGCAATTGCCCCGTGTGAGGATCGACAAGGACTACCGCTTCGATACCGAAGGCGGCGAAGCTTCGCTGAAGGATCTGTTCGGCGGGCGTTCGCAGCTCCTGATCTATCACTTCATGTTCGGACCGGATTACAGCGCCGGATGCCCCTCCTGCTCCTCGATCGCCGACGGCTTCAACGGCTTCTTCGTCCACCTGGAAAACCACGACGTCGCCTTCTGGGCCGTCTCGCGCGCGCCGCTCGCGAAGCTTGAGGCCTTCAAGCGGCGCATGGACTGGAGTTTCCCCTGGGCCTCCTCCGCCGGCAGCGATTTTAACGCCGATTTCAGCGTCTGGTTCAGCCCGGAGCAACAGCGTCGCGGGGAGATCGAATACAACTACCGTCGCGAACCGCCCGCCCCCGAACCGCCAACGGGCAAGCCCGTGCCGGAATGGCAGTCGCGCGGCAGCGACGAACCCATCGTCCAGATCGCTTCGATGACCGGCACCGACGTCCCTACCTACACCCGCGACCGCCCCGGCGTTAGCGCCTTCGAACTCATCGACGGCGTCGTCTACCACAGCTATTCGAGCTATGCGCGCGGGCTGGACGGGCTCTGGGGCATGTACCAATGGCTCGACCGTGCCCCGAAGGGCCGCAACGAAACCGGCATCTGGTGGCGCCATCACGACCGCTACGGCAAGGAGTGACTGTCATGTCCTCCTCCGCCGCCGATTACCTGTCGCTTGCCGCCGCTCCGACATTCGCCATTATGGCGGTGCTGACGGCGGCAACCGGCACCCCCGACATGATCTGCATGACCACGCCCAGTGCCTTCCCTGTCGGCGGAATGATGCCGATGTACCTGCTGATGAGCGCCTTTCATCTGGGTCCGTGGCTGCGGCTCGCCAGCAGGGAGGGCTTGGGGCGCAGATGATGGTTCGACGCCTCCCGTCGGTTTATGCCGCACGGAACGCGTATAAACATCCAGCATCTGCACCACCCGACCCCTACCAAAACCGAGGCCGGTTGCCCGAAGCCAGCCGCCGGCGTGGGTACCTCCTTGGCCCGGCAGCCGCAAGCGCGAGCACAACAACCGCGACCAGACCGAAAAGGAGCGGCGCCGAATACCGGTGCGGCGATCGCAGCCCACCATCGATCTGGGCGGCGTCGGTGGAGGGCCGGTAGAGATTGCCGTCGCTTTCGACGGCGCGCGGCGCCCGCTTGAAATAGGCGCCCATCAGCCGGCCGAGCGCTCTGGCGGCGAGATTGGGTGCCAGCAGATGGGCGAGCCGCGTCGCAGTTGTGACCACGCCGACGGTGGTGGTTGCGCGTGGCGATCTGGCGACGCCGACGATCGCCTCGGCGACCCGGCGCGCATCGAGAACCGGCGGCGGCGCGGAAACCTGGCGGCCGACATAATTGGCGCCGTGCCTGAGGCCAGGCGTATCGACGAAGGCGGGATAGACGTCGCAGACATGAATGCGCGGCTTGTCGGCAACCTCCGCCCGCAGCGCCTCGGAGAAGCCGCGCAGGCCGAATTTGCTGGCGCTATAGGCGGCCGCGAACGGTGCCGCCGCAAAGCCGCCGAGCGAAATCATGTTGATAAAGACGCCCCGGTCCTGCTTCAAGAAGATCGGCAGCACCGCATGGGCATCGTTCATGTGGCCGATCAGATTGGTGCGGATGATCTGCTCATGCGCCTCGATCGGCGTCTCCTCGAACCGACCGACCGCGCCGACGCCGACATTGCTCACCCAGACGTCGATATCGCCGAGAGCCTTTGCCCTGTCGGCCAGCGACCGCACGGCAGCAGGCTCGGTGACGTCAGTAACAGCGGAAATCGCCTCCGCACCCAGACCCCGGCACGTCTCGGCAACCTTTTCCAAGGCCTCGCCGTTGCGGGCCGCCAGCACCAGCCTGCTTCCGCGCCGAGCGAAGGCCTCGGCAGTGGCCTGACCGATGCCGCTCGATGCTCCCGTAATGACGACCACTGCATTTTCGAGATTGATAGACATCGTTCCGCCTCTCTGTCTGGGGAAAGCGCCGGCGCCACAGCGCGCATCCATCAAACACCTCCGTGAAAGCGGAGTTCCCGAATGACGACCGCTGCCTGCATACTCGGCCCGGGAAAAGCGACTCGTTTCCCGATATTTGCGGGCATTGTCTCGCATCCCGCTTCTGCAAGAGTCGCCGGCCAAGCGCAGCGTTCCATCCGGTTATGATTGTCTTGCGCACCGAAGCTATGCGATGACCAATCCACCAAGAGATGCAACGGATAAAAGGCGCGCCATGAAGAAGATCGGATTTCTCTCGTTCGGGCACTGGACGCCCTCGCCCCAATCGCAGACGCGCTCGGCAGGTGACGCGCTGCTGCAGTCGATCGACCTTGCCGTTGCGGCCGAGGAGCTCGGCGCCGACGGGGCTTATTTCCGCGTGCACCATTTCGCCCGGCAGCTCGCCGCGCCCTTTCCGCTGCTTGCCGCCGTCGGCGCCAAGACCAGCCGGATCGAGATCGGCACGGCGGTTATCGACATGCGCTATGAGAACCCGCTTTACATGGCCGAGGATGCCGGTGCTGCGGATCTTATCGCCGGCGGGCGGCTGCAACTCGGCATCAGCCGCGGCTCGCCCGACCAGGTGATCGACGGCTGGCGCCATTTCGGCTACGGCCCGCCGGAAGGTCAGAGCGAGGCGGACATGGCCAGGCATCATGCCGAAGTCTTCCTCAAAGTGCTGCGCGGCGAAGGCTTCGCCAAACCGAACCCGCGGCCGATGTTTCCAAACCCGCCGGGCCTGCTGCGCCTCGAGCCGCATTCGGAAGGCCTGCGTGAGCGGATCTGGTGGGGCGCAAGCTCCAACGCCACCGCCGTCTGGGCGGCCAAGCTCGGCATGAACCTGCAGAGTTCGACGCTGAAGGACGACGAGACCGGTGAGCCATTCCACGTCCAGCAGGCCAGCCAGATCCGCGCCTATCGTCAAGCTTGGAAGGAAGCCGGCCACACGCGCCAGCCGCGGATTTCGGTCAGCCGCAGCATTTTCGCGCTGGTCGACGACCGAGACCGCGCCTATTTCGGCTACGGCAACGACGAAGGCGACAAGATCGGCTTCATCGACGAGAAGACGCGGGCCATCTTCGGCCGCAGCTACGCTGCCGAACCTGACGTGCTCATCAAGCAGCTTGCGGAAGACGAGGCGATTGCTGAGGCCGACACGCTGCTGCTCACCGTACCCAACCAGCTCGGCGTCGACTACAACGCCCACGTCATTGAGGCGACCCTCGCTCACGTCGCTCCGGCGCTCGGCTGGCGCTGACGGCGAGGCTTGGCGCGAGCCGTCGACATGCGTAATGCGAAACGGCAGCAGTCGTTGGCCGGCATCATTTCGATGCGCCCGGGACCTAACTGGCGCGGTCGGCGTTGATGATGCGAGCCTTGAATCGGTCACGTCGCGACCGACTTAAGGCTGCAGTCGAATCGCTCGAGTTGCCTCATGCCGCGCACGAACCTGAACGACATCCTGATCTTCATGGCCGTCGTCGATGCCGGAAGCTTTATCGCCGGGGGGCAGGCCATGGGCCTCTCCCGTTCGGCGGCGGGAAAGGCCGTCACCCGCCTCGAGGAGCGGCTCGGCGCGCGCCTGCTCAACCGCACGACGAGGACACTCAGCCTGACTGATGAAGGACGAGTGTTCTATGACCAGGGGCTGCAGATCCTGGCATCGGTCGACGAGGCGGAGGCGAGCATTGCGGGGCGAACTGGTTTGCCGCGAGGCGTTCTCAGGCTCGCCGTTCCCGATGTCTTCGGGCGGCTGGTCATGCTCCCTTTACTCGAAAAATATCTTCGCACGTGGCCCGACGTGCAGGTCGAAGTGAGCTTCACCGATCACGCCGCCGACATCGTCGAGGATGGCTTCGATCTGGCGATCGGGATTGGCGCGAAGTCGTCGGCCGCCGAGAGCCGATTGATCACGCGCGTGATCGCCAGTGACAAGGTGCTGCTCTGCGCCTCGCCCTCCTATCTCACCGAACGCGGCGTCCCCAATGATATGGCGGATCTGGCCGCCCATGACTGCCTGTTCTTCACCAGCCGCGGCCAAAGGCAGGGCTGGCGCTTTCGCAGCGGTGGCGGCTGGATCAAGGCGCAGGGGCGCAGCCGCCTGAGACTCGACAGCGGTGAAGCCCTCCACGACGCTGCCCTGGCCGGCTTCGGGATCGCGCTCCTGCCGAACTTCCTCATTGCCGCCGATTTGACCGCCGGCCGTCTCCGGCAAGTCCTCCCTGATCTAGAAACCGACGACACGAAAATCGTGGCGCATTATTCCGACAAAGGCGTGTTGGAGCCGCGCGTCCGCTGCTTCATCGATCTGTTGATCGAGGAAATCGGAGGTCAAGGCTAGGCCCGCGCGGCGCTGATGCCACCGCCTTGTCAAAACCGCGAAAGCTCTTGAGCGCCAGCGGAGAGAGGGTCGCGGCGAGGTAAGCGAGGCCGCAGAGGAGCAGCGCCGCGCCAAGCCCGATTGTGCTGATCAGCGCGCCACCGACGAGGCCGCCGAAGGGAATGAGAGCAAAGCACAGGGCGGTGTTCATCGCGGTGACGCGCCCGGTCAGCGGTTTGGGGATCCGCTCGAAGATCACCGCCGACAGGATCGGGTTGAGGAAACCGGAGGCAAAGCCTGCTATTGCGAGTGTTGCAAACACGGAGCCGAGCGGCGCATCCACCGCGAGCACCAGGAAGCGCGGAAATCCGGTCAGGAGGAAGGCCACGGTATAGACGATCAGACGCGGCATGCGTTCGCCGATAACAGCGGCAATCGCCGCGCCCGCGATGGAAGCGCCGGAGAAGACGGCAAACATCGCTCCGAGCAGCTCCGGCCCATGCCCGGCATTCTTCGTCCAGACGGGCAGCAGCACGGCGTGATAGGCCTGATCGAGCAGATTGGTGATCGCCACCATGGTGACAATGCTGACGAGCACGGCGTCGCTGCGCAGAAAACGCCAGCCTTCCCGGAGATCGTCGAGATAGGAAGGCAGCTTGCCCGACGGCGCGACGGACCGATCGGGAGCGCGCCGCATGCCGGGTATGCCGGTCGCGACGACCAGCGCTGCGGCGGCGAAGGTGGCGGCGTTGACGAGGAGCGCCTGACCCGGGCCTATCAACCCGATCAATGCGCCGGCGCCGGCAGCGCCCACCGTTGAGGCCAGCCGTTCGATGGCGCTGGAGGTGCCGGTCACCCGCTCGAGCGGCACGGCTGCCAGCGCAGCGATATCGGGAACCATCGCCTGCTTGGCGGCATCGGAGGGCCCGCGCAGCACACCCATGGCAAAGACGAGGGGCAGCAGCACCGGCACGGTCAGCACAGCGAAGAGATCGAGAAGCGGCACCAGCCCGACCGCGATCACGGAGGCCGTGTCGCAGATGATCGCGATGCGCTTGGCGCCGATGCGGTCGATCAGCGGCCCGCCGAGCGCCTTGGCGAGCACATAAGGCAGCATCTCCATCATCGCCGTCAGCCCGGTCAGCATCGGGCTGCCTGTGGCGCTCAGCACGAGCCAGGGAATGGCGATGGTCGATACCCGGGTGCCAGAAAGTGAAAGTGTCTCTGCGGCGGCAAGCGCCAGGAATGGCCTGCCTTCTCTCACCGCTCGTCCTCCCGCTCGCAGTGCGGCAGCCGGCCCGGATAGGGGAAGGCGTGCAGCATGACATAGAAGGGAACCATGCCAGGATTCCGGGAAGTCGCCTCCCCCAGCGGCGGGGCGGCCCGCATCGCTTTAAGGATGATGCCTGTCAGCCGCTTCGTCAGAGCCTCGGCCTGTTCCGCCGTCATTGGGATGATGATGTCGTCGGCCGTTGTCGCCCTGCGCCATTCCGCCGGCAGCTCGGCATATTCCTCCAGCGCCTGCTGCATCTGGCCGACCTGCAGCGAGAGAGCCGCCTGGTTGAAGGCCATGTCGAGATCGAGCGCCTCGCCTTCGGATTCGCTCGGGGGAACCGAGGTCAGCTCGTGGCGGGCCTGCCACCAGCGGTCGCGCCGCGAGACATGCGGCGCTTCCTCGATGAAACCGTATTGGGCGAGCTGGCGCAGGTGATAGCTGGTCGCGCCGCTGTTCAGGCCTAACCGAACGGCGAGCTGCGTCGCAGTGGCGGGGCCGTCGATCCTCAGCATGCCGAGCATGCGCAGCCGAACGGGATGCGCCAGAGCCTTCAGCGCAGTCGGTTCGGGCACGACACGGCTGACGGTGCGCGAGGCAACAGCATCGGCGGCAGGTTCGGACTTCTGCTCTTTCATGACCCATCATATAATCGCAAATATATCTTTGCAAATATTTCGTTGCAAAACTATTCGACCTCCGAAAGGCGCTTGAAAACCGGCTTCGGCCCTAGTCAAGCATCATCACGCGCCCTAAGAGCATCGCCACGATCCGCATGAAACAAGGGCAAGGGATGGCTGAGGAAGCGCAGAAAAACATCGGCACGTGGTATATCGACCCCGATGCCGAAGACAGGATGGCCGATGGGCATGCTCCGATCTGGCGCCACCTGATCGATCTCATGCTCGAGCGGGACCTTTCCGAAAAGAGCGTGCTCGATTTCGGCTGCAACCAGGGCGGCCTGCTGCGGCATCTCTATGCGATCCGCCCGTTCCGCAAGGCGCTGGGTATCGACATCGCCGAAACCTCTATTGCCAAGGCCGAGACGCTGAAAGGCAATCTGCCGATCCAGCATCAGGTCGGCGGCAGGCTGGAGGGCTGGAGCGACGAATTCGATCTCGCCCTCAGCCACGAGGTCATTTACCTCGTCCCCGACATCGACGCGCACGCTGCCGATATCCGCAAGGCACTGAAGCCGGGCGGCGTCTATTATGCGGTGACCGGCTGCCACACGGACAATCCGCTCTGGCCGAAATGGCGCGAGCTTGTCGCCAACCGCACCAATACCGTCGTTCAGGATCGGTCGATCACCGATTACGGCCGCGCCTTCGAAAAGGCAGGCTTCGACGTCTCCGCCCGCAAACTCGAATATGACGGATTCATTCCCTTCGTCGCGGATGGCTGGACGCCGGACTTTGCCGATGCGCTGAATTACTACACGCAAACAAAAATCGTCTTCAGGCTGGTCAAGCGCTAAACACTGCTGGCTGAAGTTTCATCAGTTCCACATCGAAATGCGGCGCACTATTTGGAGCGAGCAGGACGAAACGGCCCCTGACGCGGAAGATGTCCTGGATGAGGTTGCGCTCGGCAAGCTCGCGTGGCGCGCCGTCGAACCTGAGCTGCCCCTTTTCGAGCAGCGAGATGCGGTCGCTGACGGCGATCGCCTGGTTTATGTCGTGGATCGCCATGACGACGGTGACGCCCTTTTCGCGGCTCAGCCGATGTACGAGATCGAGCACTTCGACCTGATAGCCGATATCGAGGAAGGAGGTCGGCTCGTCGAGCAGCAGGATTTCCGCCTCCTGGGCGAGAGCGGCCGAAATCCACGCCCTCTGTCGCTCCCCGCCGGATAATTCGCGCAGGCTACGATCGGCAAAATCAGACAGGCCGGTGCTTTCGAGCGCCCATTCGATCGCCTCTTCGTCGCGGCTGTCGTAAGAGCGGAACAGACCGACATGGGGATAGCGGCCCTGGCGCACGAGCTGGGCGACGGTCATCTCGTCGGGCGCGGTCGGCTGCTGCGGCAGGAAAGCAAGCTTCTTCGCCAGCATCCGGCGCGACATGGAAGCGACGGCAACGCCGTCGAGCGACGCCCTGCCCTCCGCCGGCCGGATGAGACCGGCCAGCGCATGCAGCGCCGTGCTCTTGCCAGAGCCGTTCGGCCCGATCAGCGCCCGGATCTCCCCTTTTTCGAGCGAAAGGCTGAAGCTGTCGAGAGCTTTGCGCTTGTTGTACATCACCGTGAGGTGGGAACAGGACAATGGCATTTCGGCCTCACATGGTTTTGCGCAGCAGCGCGAGCAGAAGCGGCACGCCGAAAACGGCCGTGACCACGCCGATCGGGATTTCCTCGGCATGGCCGAGTAGCCGGCCGATGAGATCACCGAGCGCGACGACGACGGCGCCGAGCACGATCGTCAGCGCCAGCGACAGCCTAAAATTCCGCCCGGCCAGGAAGCGAGCGAGATGCGGCACGATGAGGCCGACGAAGACGATCGGCCCGACCGCGCCGACGGCACTTGCCGCAAGCGCGCAGGAGACGATCAGCACGATCGAGAACTGCCTGCGATAGCCGAGCCCGAAGGACCGGGCGACGGGCGCATCGAACTGCAGCAGCATCAACGGCCGGTAGATCACCGGCAGCATGGTGAGGCCGGCGATGGTGAAGGGCAGCAGGAAGAGCGCGTGATCCCAGCTGCGGGCGTAAAGGCTGCCGGATAGCCATTCGAGAATGATCTCGATGCGGGCCGATCCCCATCCGGCGATGAGGCCGATCGCCACCGCATGCAACACCGCGCCGACCGCCACGCCGCAGAGCGTGATGCGTAGCGCGCTGAGGCCGAGGCGGAAGGCGAGCAGATAGATGACGCCGCCGGCGAGTAGGCCGCCGGCAAGCCCTGCCGCCGGCAGCCATGCGACCGGCAGTTCGGCCAGCGTGTTCGAGCCGGGCTCGAAAATATAGACGGTAAACAGCAGAAAGATCGTCACCGACAGTGTCGCTCCCTGCGACACGCCCATCAGCGAGGGATCGGCAAGCGGATTGCGGGTGATGGTCTGCAAGAGATATCCCGCCAGCGAAAAATGAATGCCGGCTAGGATGCCGGTGGCGATGCGCGGCAGCCGGATATCCAGAATGATCAGCCGCGCCTCCGCCGAGCCGCCGCCGCTCAGAACGGCCGCGACGTCCCCCATGGGAATGTCGGCGACGCCGAGAAAGATCGTCGCCGCAATTGAGAGGACTGTTAATACGGCGAGCGCAGCTGTCATGCCGAAGCTTGCCTGACCGGCCGATGTCGATGCCGGCGCGCTCATCGCGTCTCACCCGCGAGGCTGAGCCGCCCGCGTTGGACGAGATAGATGAAGACCGGACCACCGAGCAATGCGGTGACGATGCCGACCGGCAGTTCACGCGGGATGGCGATGCTGCGCGCGAAAACATCGGCGACGGTCACGATCAGCGCGCCGAGCGAGGCGCTCAACCCGATCTCCCAACCCGTGCCGCGGGGTTTCAGCAGCCGGGCGATGTGGGGAGCGGCAAGGCCGACGAAGGCGACCGGCCCGGCGATCGGCGCGACGCCCGCGACCGGAATGACGGCAAGAATGAGGATGAGCGGCTTCCACAGACCGAGCTGCAGGCCCATGCCGGCCGCCGCATGATCGCTCAGCATGAACATGCCGATGACGCGCCGCAGAAGGAGCGCCCCGGCAACCCCGGCGATCGTCCAGGGCAGCATATAGAGGACATGTGACCAGCTGCGCCCCTGGAAGCCGCCGGCGAGCCAGAAGAGCAGCGATGCCGATTGCGGCCCGGTCAAGAGCAGCACATAGGTGGTGATCGCGCTTAAGAACAGCGAGACGCTGACGCCGCCGAGCGCAAGCTGCAGCGGCCGCCCCTGCCCGCCGCGCGAAACCCAGAATGTCACCGAGGCAGCCAAGACCCCGCCGGCAAGGCCGATGAAGGGATAATAGGCAGGCGAAAGCCAGGGCAGAAAGACGAAGCAGCAGACGATCGGCGCGACCGCCCCGGATGTCACGCCGGTAATGCCGGGATCGGCCAGCGGATTGCGCGTCAGCGTCTGCAGCAAGTAGCCGGAAACGGCAAGGCCCGCCCCGCCGGCGGCCGCCGCCAGGCTGCGCGGCAGCCGCAGCGTCCAGACGAGGAGAGATTCGAGCTTGCCGTCGGGCGCCAGGAGCACGCGCAGCGCTGTCTCGACCGAAAGCGTCTTAGCGCCAACCAGCAAGCCGAGCATCGCCGCCAGCATCGCGGCGGCGACAATGAGCCCTATGGCCAGGAATGATTGCCGGGGGCTCATCGCAGGCCTTTTCCTTGGACTTAGTTCTGCAGTTCGGCCGGGATCAGCTTGGCAGCCTCGGCCTTGACATCGACAGCCGGGAACGTGTCGGGGTAAAGGTAGTGCGCAGCCTCGCGCAGCACGATTTCGCGGGCGATCGGGCCGTTGGTCTCGACCCACTGGTCGCCGACGTAGAAGACGCGGTTGTTCTTGACTGCCGACAGCTGCGACCAGATCGGGTTGCTCTCATGCGGGCGATCCGGGCCGGAATCATAGACGAAGATGACCTCCGGATCCTTCTCGAGCATGGTTTCGAGGCTGAGGTCGATGCCGAACTCGCCGCCCGGAGTTTTCGGCCCCGGAACATTGTCGCCGCCGATCGCGGCGACGATCGAGGCCGAGGTATTTTCCGTGTGGAAGGCGAAGGGTGTCGCGCCGCCCCACATGATCAGGAAGCGCGGGTGAACGCCCTTCGGCGCCTTGGCGGCAAATTCCGCAAGATGCTTGCGGAATTCGGCGTTCAGCTGCTCGCCGCGTTCGGGCTGGCCGAGCAGCTTGGAAAGGGCGGCGGTCTCGCTGTAGCTCTCTTCGAGCAGTTCCATATTATAGGCGACGTAGGGCGCGATGTTTTGAAGCTGCGCCGCATTGCCGACCGTATAGCGGCGGATCGCGACGATCAGATCCGGTTTGGCTTCGGAGAGAAGTTCCAGATTGGGCTTAGCGCGCTGGCCGATCTGCTTCATTCCGGAAGTCAGGCCCAGCAGGAATTCGGGCTCGCGGCCTTTCGTCATATAGGTGCTGGCGACCGGCTTGATGCCGAGTGCCAGCGCGACGTCATCTGCGAAATAGGAAATCGAGGCAAGGCGCTTCGGCTGTGCCGGAACTTCGATGGTGACGCCGCGATCGTCGACGACCGAGACTTTCTTGCCGTCGTCGGCCGGCGCGGCCCCTGCCACGAGCATTGCGGACAGGCCGAGGGCCGAGAAAAATTTATGTGCGTATCGAGTCATATCTGAAAACTCCTCTGACCGGCAGAGGCTTTAGCCAAAAAAGCGGAGTTTAACAATCATGATTCTTTTGCGCAGTTTCTGGGAAGGGACGGCACTGCTTGCACAAGCGGACAGTTCCCATCTCAGGCTCAATCCTCAGCCAAAGTGAAGACGGCGCACGGCTCGGCGATGCCGCGCAGGGCGTGCTCGCCGAGCGGCGTCAGCGCAGCCCGGGTATTCGCCGCCACGGCGCCTGAGATCAGCACGCTGTGGCCGAGCGGCTTGCAGAGCCCTTCCAGCCGGCTGACCAGATTGACCGCCGGGCCGATGGCGGTGAAGTCAAGCCTGTCGGCGGCGCCGATATTGCCCCAGAGGATTTCGCCGAAATGCAGGGCAGCCCCGAAGGGCAGCGGCGCCAGCCCCTCAGCCTCACGCATCCGATCGAGATGAACCATGCCGGCGCGGCAGGCGGCGACAGCCCGAAGCGCCGCCTCACAGGCCTCTCGATCAGCTCCTGCCCCGTTGCCGGAAGCAGCAGTGACGGGAAAGATCGCCAGCACGCCGTCACCGATGAATTTCAGCACCTCGCCGCCGAAGGCATGCACGGCGCCGGCGACGCGGTCGAAATAAGCGTCGAGCGCGGATATCATCGCCTGCGGCTCCGTCACTTGGGAAAGCGCGGTGAAATCCCGCAAATCGGCGCAGAGAAGAGCGGCGCGAATGGTTTCGCCTGTGCCCCGGGCGAGCGCACCCGACTGAACGCGAGCCGCACTGCGCCGGCCGAGGTAGGCTTCCAGCAGCGCCGCCTGCGCTTCCCGCGCCGCAAGGACTGCGAGCGGCGCCGCAGCAAAACGCGCGACGTCCTGCAGCCGCGCGGCTTCATCAGGAGAAAATTCGTCCGCCCCTGCCCCCTTGCCGATGCCCGCCCAGCCGAGCACGGCGCCGTCCCGCGAAGCTCCAATCCTCTCCTCCCAAACCGGCCCGAGCCCGGCTAGCCATTCGCGCCCGGCATCGCTTTGCGGTGCGGCGGCAAACCCCAGCGCCTCAATGACGGCTCCGGTTTCCGCCCGCCACAGCCAGCTGCGCCGCGCTATGATCGGATGCGGCACCGAAAGTGTCAGCGCGCCGCCGGAAAGCTCCAGGCCGTCGGCCAGCAGCCGGCGCCCGAGCTCGGCCAGAAACCGTTCGGGGCCGGGCGAAGCCGCAGCCTCGTCAATCAGCCAGGCAATGGAGGAAGGCAGATCCATGAGTTAACATTGGCATTGCAACAGGACGCGGGCAACCCCGGGACATCAGCCAGACACCTGTGGTGGATTTCCTATCGGCACTTGCCCCCGCCGATTCCCTCCGCAACCCTGTCAACCCCACCTCCCAACAACTCTGTGGAAAACCATTCATCACGGTGGAAAACAACCCAATAAACACCTTTAAATTGCGCGACATTGATTCGATTATGTGCGAACTTGTCATTAGCGATTGAGGGGTTGCTATGGGCACGACATACTGGCCGAAAGACCCGCTGGACGGGAATGACATGACCCTGCTGACGTCGATCCTTCGGCGCTGGTGCGCGCGTTATGGGATCGAGTTTACAGCCGAAGAAAGCAAACGGAAGGCGAAGGAACTCGTCGAATGGTTCGAGTTCGGTGTCAAGGATCCGGCCGAGCTCGAAGAACTGATCGACGGAAAGCACTGGCTCGTCAGCCGCATCTGAGCGCAGCGTTATTTCAGCTGATAAAGGCCGGGCGAAACATCGCACCGGCCCTCGTTCGTTTGCCTCTGTCAAAAAGTTTTAGTAGTCATCGCGCCAGCGGCGTTCGCGGTCCCAGCGCCCCTCATAGCGCCAGCGCGGGCCATCCCAATCGCGATGACGCCGCTCCCAGCCCCAGCGGGGCGGACCGCCATAGAAAGCTACAGGCGGCGGGCGGCGCCAGTTGCGCCGGCATTCGCCCCAGCGGGTCAGATGCCAGCCGCGACCACAGGCGTAGTCGACCTTTGTGACAGTGCTCTCAACCTTGATTGCCCCGATCGGCATCGCCTGAGCTGTGCCAATCGAGAGGCTGCCAGCGAGCAAGGCAGCCGCGATAGAAAGTGCCTTCATCGAAAACTCCATTTCATCCAGCCGCAATCACCTTAGGACCGCCAAATTGAACTGGAGATGAACTGCGCGTTCATGTTTGCGGACGATAAAGCAGCACTTTTTTTGACCGCAGCGGACCGTTCTTCCCGCAGCGTCAAGCGCTTGGGGAGCATCCCGTCGCCTGCCGAAAACCGTTCATGTCCTTCCGTAAAAAGGATCTGGACCCGGGTCCCGCCCGGCCGCGACTTCCGTGAGCCGGCCGAGATAATGCGCCCAGCCCTCCTCATGACCGGCGCATTGCTCCGCACTCGGCAGACCGCTATGGGTGAGCCGCAAAAGCGTTCCGCCTCCTTGCTCGATCAGGTCGATCTCGACCAGGCTCGATCCCGGCGGCACCACCTCGCTGCCATCCCAGCCGAAGCTGTAGGCAAGCCGATGCACCGGCACCACCTCGCGAAACGAGCCGCGCGCAAAACGGGCGCCGGTGACGTTGACGAGATAGAGCCCACCCGGCTCCGGCTCGACCTCGGCCTCCGTCCCCATCCAGCGCAGGATCTTCTCGGGATCGGTCATCAGTGCAAACACCGCCGCCGGCGGCGCCGCAAGATGCGCCTCGCGGCGCACGACGAAAGATTCTGGCATCGCTCTCTCCCATGGTTGCTGCTCTACCCCTCAATGAGGCGGAGCAGCATGCCTTTTCGACATGGATGTCCTCAGCGGAAGCATGTAGGTGGATGCGCACGCTGCGCAAGGGGGGAGAAGGGGGATCCGGTAGCGTCTTGCTCCTTTCAGAAACGTCGCTTGTGAAAGCGCGGACAGGCAACTTGCTCGCCTTCGCCCCAGCGGGGAGAGATGCCCGTCAGGGCAGATGAGGGGGGTGAGGAGCATCAGCAACGAACGCCTTGAGCGAAAGCGAAGGGCAAATGACCACCACCGACGAAAACGTCTTCCCTATTGCCAGCCCGCCGCCTTGGCCCTATTGTCCGCGCCGTTCTCAGGGCGGGGTGAAAGTCCCTACCGGCGGTATGCAGTTTCGATTGCGAGCCCGCGAGCGCCTTCCTCGGAAGGGTCAGCAGATCAGGTGAGATGCCTGAGCCGACGGTCATAGTCCGGATGAAAGAGAACGTGCGCTGCTGCTGCCCTCCGGGCTGGCTGCGGATGCTCGTGATCGCCTTGGGTGATGTGTCTGTACGCCAAAGGAGATTACCATGACACCCACCCGTTATGCCTTCGTCAAAGCCGGCTGGCACGCCGATATCGTCGACCGTGCGCTCGAAGGTTTCCAACAGCTTGTTCCCGCCGAACAGATCGACGTATTCGACGTCCCCGGCGCCTTCGAAATGCCGCTGCTGTCGCGCGATCTTGCCGCGAGCGGGCGCTATGCCGCCGTCATTGCCGCCGCCTTCGTCGTCGATGGCGGGATCTACCGCCACGAGTTCGTCGCCCAGGCCGTGGTCGATGGCCTGATGCGCGCCGGCATGGATACCGGCGTGCCGGTGCTGTCGGTCTCACTGACACCGCATCACTATCAGGAAACCGAGCATCACACGCAGATCTACCGCGCTCATTTCGTCGAGAAGGGCCGTGAGGCTGCGCGCGCCGCTCTGATGATCGGCAAAACGCGCGCCGCCCTTGCTGCTTAAAAGCTAGCGCAACAGACGGCGGGATGGCCCGCCGTCTTCTTCATGTCGACTGAAGAATTGATTCGACGCTCCACCCGCGCTGTGGTCCACTCGCTCCTGACATGTATCGCCATTCTTAATGCGTCCAAACCTCAAGGGAGCTGAAGATGAGCAATGCAATGCGCAGTGAACCCCTAACCGAATCCATGAAAACACGACCGGTCGACACCAAGCTCGAAGTGGTCGTCATTCCCGTTTCCGACGTCGACCGCGCCAAACGTTTTTACGAGAGCCTTGGCTGGAGGCTCGACGCCGACTTCGCCAATGATGCCGATTTCCGCGTGATCCAGTTCACCCCACCGGGCTCCGGTTGCGCGATCATCTTCGGCAAGAATGTCACCGCCGCCGCTCCCGGCTCCGCCCAAGGCCTCTATCTCATCGTCTCCGACGTCGAGGCCGCAAGGCGCGATCTCATCGCCCGCGGCGTCGAGGTGAGCGAGGTCTTCCACGATGCTTCAGGCGTCTACGCCGGCAAGGACGAGCCCTATCTCTTCGGGCGCCTGCGCATCGCCGGCCGCGACCCCGACCACCGCAGCTATCGTTCCTTCGCCTCGTTCAAGGATCCCGATGGCAACGGCTGGCTGTTCCAGGAAGTCACCACACGCCTGCCGGGACGCATCGACGCCGATGAGACCGCCTTCTCGACATCGAGCGACCTCGCCGCCGCCCTCCGCCGCGCCGCCGAGGCCCACGGCGAACACGAGAAGCGCAATGGCGGCAAACACGACGAGAACTGGCCGGACTGGTACGCCGAATACATGGTCAGCGAACAGACCGGCAGGCAGCTGCCGTTATAGGTGGCGGCACGGAGCAGCCGCCTTGCCCGTCGGCACCTCAAGGTGAGGCTCTTCAAGCGGCAGATGCTTTCTTCTTTGCTTTATCGGTATGCCATGTGACAACCACACGGCATACCCTCTCCGGGCTCATCAGGTCGCGACTCACCGATCGAATATATCCCGCCACTGCTTCTCGCCGATCAGACAGTCCGACGTCGGCGCGTCGGCGGCTATCCTCTCCACCGTCGGCGAGGGTGAAATGCCGCTGATCTCGAGCACCAGCTTGCGGCGCACGGCGATGGCGAAATCCTCAATCCTGTGGACCGGCAGCACGAAGCTGCCGGGGCCGCCGATCACGCAATCGGCGTAATATTTGTCGAGCCCTCCGGGAGCATCGGAAGGACGCAGCATTATCGCCAGCCCGTTGATGATCATGCCCGACGCCATCGCCTTGTCCCTGGTGCCCGTCACCGGGCTGCCGGAATTGTTCGGACCGTCGCCGGAGACGTCGATCACCTCACGCCTGCCGCGAAAGGGTCCGGTGGTGATCATGCTGGCGCCCTGATCGATGGCTGTTGAGATCGAGGTGCGCCGTTGCGTGGCTATCGGCCGGGCGCCAAGCTTATCGGCGAAGGCGATCGCATCCGCTTCCGTCTCAATCACCTGCCAGTCGATCATCGAATCCTGGACGACATAGCCCGCCCATTCGAAATAGCTGATGGCGATGCGGCCGGTGAGCCCGCCCTTGACCGCATCGATGAATTCCTTGTGCTTGAGCGCCTCGACATAACCGTCGCGCTGAATGCCGATCTCTTCGAAATCCATTGACCGCGAGGTGTCGACGGCAAGCACCAGCGTCACATCAACTTCGTTTGCGCCCGCCCCAGCTGTCGGCACGACTCCGGTAAGACCCATGAGCACCGCAAGTGTGGTCAGCATCGGCAAATCCCCGCGCATCGAGCAGGGAAATGTAACACAGCTTGGCCGGCGAAGGACGCCCGGCCTCGTGCGGGGTTTCAATTTTCGGTGATATCAGGAGCGCCTGCCTTGCCCCTCAAGGCCGCTGCGGGGAACTCATAGAGAGAGACTCTCCTGCCATGCAGCTTTCCAGGACCTCAACGCAAAGGCGACCATAAAGGGTTCTTCCACGCCTTCAGCGCTTCCAGAAAAACCTGCAGGCGCAGCGGCAGGAAGCGGCGGGTGGGATAGACGGCGTGCACGAAGATTTCCGGCGAGGACCAGTCCGGCAGCAGGCGAATGAGCTCGCCTCGGTTGATCTCTTCGTCGCAATAGGTCGAAGGCAGCAGCCCGATACCGTGGCCGCGATAGGTAAAGGCGCTGACCGCCTCGAAGTCCCGACTGGAGACCGGCCCGGACACGCGCACGTGGGCCGACTTGCGGCCGCTGACAAGATGCCAATCCGCCTCGCCGTTGCGGCCGTTCAGGAGCACGCATCGATGATCCTTCAGGTCCTCGGGCTTTGATGGAAGCGCCCTGCCCTCGAGATAGTCGGTTGTCGCAACCAGATAGCGCACACTCCGGCCGAGCCGCTGCGCGACGATGGAAGAATCCTTGAGTTCGCCGAAACGAATGGCGAGATCGACATTCTCGGCGACCAGATCGAGGAAAAGGTTGGTGACGAAGAGATCGATCTGGATATCGGGATATGTCCTCAGGAAGGACGAGATGAATTCGTAGAAGACGTCCTGCCCGAAGATGACGGGCACGGAGATCTTCAGCAAGCCTTCCGGCTTCCTCTGCGTCTCCGTCAGCGCCTGCTCGGCGTCCATAAGATGGGCGAGCGGTTCGCTGCACCTGTCGTAATAGGCTCGACCCTGCGCGGTAAGGCTGAGCTTGCGGGTCGTGCGCTGCAGCAGCGTCACGCCGAGCTGCTCTTCAAGCGACGTCACCTTCCGGCTGACGGTTGAAACCGGCATGCCGAGGGAAAAGGCCGCACGGCTGAAGCTGCCATACTGCGCCACCTTCACGAAAACAGCGATGTCGTTGAGATCGGCCATGCGCCCATTTTTGCATTGATGCAAAAGAGAATCCAGATATTTCCATCTAATCGGGGAATGGAGTTTTCGCCATATTCACTTTGCGAAAACAACCACAACCCAGATGGCGGCGCGATCGCGGCGGCCCCATCTCGAGCGACCCGGCCGATCAGGCGCGACGTTGCCCGAACCAGATCACGGAGTTCAACATGACTACGGATAAGACTGTCATCGTTACGGGCGCCTCCCAGGGTATCGGCGCAGGCCTCGTCAACGCCTTTATCGCGCGCGGCTACAATGTCGTCGCCACCTCGCGCCAGGTCAGCGCCTCGGACGCCTTCGAGGCCTCCGACCGGCTGGCTCTCGTCGATGGCGACATTGGCGATGCCGAAACCGCAGCGCGGGTTGCAAAGACCGCGATCGATCGCTTCGGCTCTATCGACGCGCTCGTCAACAATGCCGGCATCTTCTTGGCCAAGCCGTTTGTCGATTTCACGATGACGGATTTCCGGACGTTGTCTTCGACCAATCTCGAAGGTTTCATCCATCTGACCCAGCTGGCCGTCAGACAGATGCGCGCGCAGAAGTCAGGCGGCAGCGTCGTCAGCATCACGACGCCATTGACCGATCATCCGATCGCCGGCTTCTCCGCTTCGGTGTCGATGATGACGAAAGGCGGCATCAACGCCATCTCCAAAAACTTGGCGATGGAATATGCGAACGAGAAAATTCGCTTCAATATCGTCGCTCCCGGTGTCGTGGACACGCCACTGCACAAGGACAATCCGAAGGATTTCCTGAGCACGCTCTCTCCGATAGCAGGCATTTCCAATGTCGACGAGATCGTCGAAGCGGTCCTCTTCCTGACGGAAGCCCCACGCATCACCGGGGAGGTGCTGCACGTCGACGGCGGCGCACATCTGGGCAAATGGTAAACCATCAAAAAGCGCAGGCAGCCGGCGCGGAACAGCGGCTGCGGGACCTCGGCATCACGCTTCCCCCGCCGCCGACGCCCTTCGGGGCCTATGTCGAGGCGATCCGGACAGGCAATCTCGTCTTCTTCAGCGGCATGCTGCCGGTCGTCGACCGCAAGCCGCGGTATATCGGCCGCATCGGCGGCGCGTTGACATTAGAGGACGGCAGGAAGGCCGCCGAAACGGCGACGCTCAGCGCCCTCGCCGCCGCCAGAGAGTACCTCGGCTCGCTGGACAGGGTCGTCAGCGTCGTCAAGCTCGGCGTCTATATCGCGACCGAAGGCGATTTCCGCGACCACCCGAAGGTCGCTGATGGAGCATCCGAAATGCTGCTCCAGGTCTTCGGCGATGAAAGACTCTCCGGCCGCGTCGTCCTCGGCGTCGCAAGCCTGCCCTTAGGTGTGCCGATCGAGATCGAGCTCGTCCTCGAAGTCGAGGATTGAATGGTCAGGGCGTGCCTCGGCGCGCCCTGCCTCCCTGAGGTCGCCGCCTCACTCTCACCCCGCCGCCAAGAGCAGCACATAGGCGATCACGCTCACCATCAGCCCGCGAAAGGCAAAGGTGACGCAGCGATACTTGTTGCAGGCGATGGCGGAGAGGATGTTGGCGTTTTCGAAATACTGGTCGAAGAGGTAGCGCTCGTCACGGCGGACAGCCGCCTCGAAGAACATGTCGCGATGCTTGGGCCAGGCGCCCCAGAACAGCGACGTGGAGGTGCCGAGACGCCGCGGCAGCACGACGAGAATCGCCGACAGCATTGAGAAGACCGAAGCTGCGGCAAGCAGGCCGGAGAACAGTATGCTGCCCGGCGTACCGCCGGTGTAGCGCCCCAGGCTGAAGACGGCCCTCACCTCGCTGGAGCTTACCAGAAAGGCGAGCATGAAAGTAAAGATATAAGCCGCCTTCTGATCGGATATCTTGATCTGATCATAAAATATGTCATTGATTTTCTTGATGTGATCGAAATACTCGGTACTGACGTCCCCGCTCGAGGGATTGCTCAGCATTACCTCAGTGACACTTTCAAATTCGCTCACCTGAATACTCCATACCTCAAAGTGTTTCCCTGATATTACACTTGTTGGCGAAAGCAAGAACACGTGTGCAACATGCTTGACTTTTCCACTCTACGCGGACAAAGGGGAAGCGGGGTATGGGGTCGAGGACATGCGGGGTTATTCCAGTAACATCTGTCGCATCGGGGTGGCGCTTGCATTTGCCGTGCCTGGTTTCGGACTGCAGGCAATGGCCGATCCCGTGCCACGCGCCACGCCGGTCGCCGGTTCAGTCATTGCCCGCAAGACCGGTGAGGAAGTGCGATTCATCGACGTGTCGGACTGGCGCGTCGTTGACATCAACCAGGATCTCCTGACCGGCGACGTGCTGCGCACCAATGCCAACGGCCAGCTCGCCATTGTCTTTTCCGATCACACGCAGGTCCGCCTCGGTCGCAATTCGTCGCTGCAGGTCAAGAAGATGGCCGCCAGCGGCGATACGGTGCTCAATCTCCAATCCGGCACCATCTGGGCACGCGCCGAGCGCGGCGGCCAGGGCCTGACTGTGGAAACACCGGCTGCCGCAGCAGCTATCCGCGGCACCGACTGGACGATGACCGTCGAAGACGCCAAGACCTCGATGATCGTGCTCGAAGGCCGCGTGGCGCTCAGCAACCCGCAGGGCAGCGTCGATGTCAGTGCGGGCGAAGGCGCCGTGGCGTCCATTGGCCAGGCGCCGCACAAGATCCTCAGCGTCAATCCTGACGACCGTGAACAGATGCTCTTTTATTTGGACCTTCGCGGTGGCTTCGACTTGCTGCCGACGTCGCCGCTGCGAGCCGATCGCATGGCGACCGAGCGTCGCCGCCTGCTGGCGCTGCCTCCCGAGCGCCGCACCACCGAGGACTGGTTGGAACTGGCCGAAGCGCAGAGCGCCTACGACGGACGCCAGGCAGCCACAGCAACACTGCAGAATATCCGCGGCCGCAAGCTGACAGTGGCCCAGCAGGCGCGCGTCGACCTTCTCGATGCCACCATTGCCGGCTCCGAAAAGCGCTATAGCGATGCCGCAAAGCTCTTCCAGAAGGCCCTGCCGCATCTCGACCCGACACGTCGCAACATGGCGCAATATGGTGGCTATTTCGCCCGCTCGCTAGCCGACCCCGCCCATGCCGAACCGCCGCCGGCCAATAGCGCCGGCCCTTATGGCGCAATCATGCAGGCCTATACGGCAGGCTTCCTGGAAAACCCGCGCGCAGCGCTCGAGATTATAAAGAAAGCGGAACGGCGCTATCCCGATGACCCGACCCTGCCGGCGGTCCGCGCCGAGCTGGCGCAGCTCGTTGACGACCGTAAGCAGATGAAGGAAGCGATCGAACGCTCGCTGGCGCTCGACCCTGACCATCCGATGGCGCTCTCCGCCCGCGCCGAATACAAGGCAGCCTATGAAAGCGATATAGACGGCGCTCTTGCGGACCTGAACCGCGCAATCGAGCTTGCCCCCGGCTCGTCGGGCACGTTGAACTCGCTCGGCCTGCTGCAGAGTTCGCGTGACGCCAATGGCGAAGCGGAAGAGGCCTTCCTCAAGGCGATCGCGCTCGATCCACAAGATCCAGTGGCGCATGCCAATCTCGCGATCCTTTATCTCGATCAGGGCCGCATGAAGGAAGCCAAGCGCGAGATCGACACGGCGCTCGCCGCCGAGCCGGGCTTCGACATCGCCATTCTCGCCCGCGGCCGCTACTACCTGCAGATAGGAGAGCGCGACAAGGCGCTGGAAGACCTGCTCGCCGCCAGCACCGCCAACCCCACCCACTCGCAATCGCAGCTGATGCTCGCCGCCGCCCATTATGAAAAGGGCGACCGCATCCCCTCCGAGCAGGCGCTCGACAATGCCGACCGACTGGACAACAACGATCCGGCGATTCCAGCCTTCCGCACGGCCGTCGACATCGACGACTATGACGCTGATGGTGCGATCCGCAATGCCCAGGAATTTCTGCGTCGCTCGCGTGCCCGCGGCGGCGATTACAGCGGTCTTGGCGCCAATGCAAGCGCCGGCTCGACGCTGAACAACGCCTTCCGACTGCAGGGCCTGGATGCCTGGGGCCGCTATTATGGCGATGCCGTTTTCGATCCTTTCGAAGGCAGCGGCTATATCGACCAGTCGATCAAGGGCAGCATCTTTCCTTTCGTAAACGCCGCCAACTTCAGCGACGACAATATCATCCAGAACCGCGGCAATGCGTCGAGCTACTCATCCTTCATCCAGGGCTTGCTGATTTCTCCGCACATGCTCTCCGGCCGTTCGCGCTCCGCGTCGCTCTTCGATGTCCCCTTCATCGAAGGCTCGCTCGGCGGCGGCATCAACAGCGTCGACGGGCATACAAGACGTATCGGTGAAGCCGATATCCAGGGGTATTCCAATGAGACCATCCCGATCAGCTTCTACGGCAACTTGACCTGGGAAGAGCTGGCGCTCGACCGCGACTACCGGAATTTCGGCGATGTCCAGACGGACAACAAGCTGCTGGGCGCCAACGGTTATCTGACGGCAACGGTCACGCCTGATGATCGCGTGGTAGCCTTCGTCAACCATGGCAAGAATGATGGAACGCTGGACGCGCAAACGCAGGGCACGGTCCTGACGGACCTGTTCAATTTGGCGGGCATTCCGATCAGAACGATAGTAACGTCGGAATATTTCCGCCGCGATGTGGAGAACGAGCTAACCAATGCCGGCATCGGCTGGAGCCACACCTTCGCCTATGAAAATATATTGAACGGTGCATTCCTCTATTCGGAAACCAGATCGCGGACAGCAAGCTCTCTTCAAGCCGACGATGCGCCTCTTTTCCCCCTACCCGATCCAGACATCATTCCCGTCCTTGATGGGGTCGAGGACATCTCATCCAAAACTTACATCGGGGCGCTCAGCCATTCCATCGGCAGCGGGCCGCTAACCTGGCGATACGGGATCGAGGGTGGGTGGATAGACACCAGCAAGACCGTCTCATCCCGGTCTTATGAAATCATTCCTCTCTTCCCGGTCATCCCGGAAGTCATCAGCGGTCCCAGCACAGCCAACAACACCGTCAGTATCGGTCGCGCCTATGTCGATGTGGTGCATGAGATCACGCCCGATCTCAAGGGCGAATACGCCTTGTTTGCCACGCGCCTGGAAGGCGATGGCATCGACATCAGCCGGCTGGAGCCGCGCTTCGGCCTCGCCTGGGCGCCGGTTCAAAACCACTGGCTGCGTGCCGCCTTCATGCGGCAAAGTGTTGACACCACAGTGCCGACCCTTGCCCCAATCGGCATACTCGGGCTGCAGGCCAACCAGTTCTCCACCAATCCGCAAGGCTATACAGATACGCTTGCCCTACAATGGGATGCCGAATGGACTGACCGCTTCTTCACTTCGGTGGAGTACCAGCATCAGGAACTCCACGATTTCTCGATCGATTTTCCGCTGATCTCGCTTCCCTCGGATACCAGCTTGCCGATTTCGCGCGGCAGCATCGATCGCGCTTCCGTCACTGCCAACGTCGCGCTCGGCAACGGTTTCGGTCTTTCCGCCACCTATGCCTATATGGATTCGGAGAACAGGGACCCGCTCGAGCCGATCTACGGTGGCCCCCTTCCCTTCATACCGCAGAACTCCGGACAGATTGCGCTGACCTGGGTGAACGAAGCCAAGGTCAAGGCCACAGTTGCCGCCAACTATATCGGCGAGCGCGACGGCGATCGGTTCGGCACCAAGCTCGACGATTACTGGACCCTCGACGCTCACCTGGTCTGGGAGCCGTTCGACAAGCGGGTCGAGCTGGAGGCAGCCGCCTATAACCTGCTCGATGAGGACTTCGAGATCACGCCCGGCGTGCCCGGCTGGGGCCGCGCCTTCAAGGGCACGCTCAAAGTCCGCTTCTGATGCGGATGCCGGACAAGCCCCGGCAGGCTAGGCAGATCAGGAGCCGTCATCTCAGGCTCCTGATACTGTCGCTGACCACGCTGATCGCCATCTCGCTCCTGTCGCGCCTCCCCGCCTGGTCGCTGCTGGAGCTCAGAAGCTTCGACTATCTGTCGACCGTCGACGATCCCCGTCCGCCACCCGGCGGGCCGGTCATCGTCGCCATCGACGAACCCTCGCTTGCCGATATAAACGCGCAATGGCCCTGGCCGCGCAGCCTGCATGCCGAGCTCATCAGCCAGTTGCGCGCCGCCGGCGCCCGCGTCATCGGCCTTGATATCATCATGGCCGAACCCTCATCATCGGATAATGACGCGGCGATCACCAGGGCCGTCGGCCCCGATGTCGTGCTGGCCGGCGACGAGACGCTGATCGAGACGCCGCAGGCATCGCAACTGATCCGGGCGACACCCCTGCCGCAATTGACCGAAGCGGGCGCCGTCACCGGCATCGCCTCGATCGATCTGAGCGGTGACGGCATCTTCCGACGCATCCCGGGCTATGAGGATGGCTTCGCGGCGATGCTGGCAAAGGCCTCGGGCGTGGCGCCCGAAGCGCTGCCTGCCGGCCGGCTTATCCAATCCTTCGGCCCGGCCCGCAGCTATCCCACGGTCTCCTATTACCAGGCGCTTGACCCGAAGAACCTGCTGCCGCCGGGCTACTTCAAGGACCGCGTCGTGCTCGTCGGCCTCAGCCTGCAGAATGCGCCCGCGATCGACAAGGGTGGCGTCGACGCCTTCGCCACACCCTATACAGTTCATACCGGCAAGCTAGTCTCCGGCGTCGAAATCCAGGCGACGATCTACGACAATATCCGCGACGGCCTGTCGATCGCCGAGGCCCGGCTGCCGACGGTAGCCGCCTGCATCCTGATATCGGTGCTGCTTGCCGCCGCCACCGTCTGGCGCTCAACGGGCTGGCTGACGGTCGTGAACAGCGTGGCGGCCCTCCTCGCCTTCGCGGCCGTCAGTGCCGCCGGCATCCGGCTCACCCATGTATTCGTTTCACCGCTCGGCCCGACGGTCGCCTATATCTCGGTTGTCTTCGGCCAGGCCGCCTTCGATTTCGCCGAGGAGCGCCGCAACAAGCGTCAGATCACCCGCGCCTTCGCCCAATACATCTCGCCCGATCTCGTCAAGCGCCTGTCGAGTGACCCGTCGCAGCTGAAGCTCGGCGGCGAGCGACGCACGCTTTCGGTTCTGTTCTCAGACGTGCGCGGCTTCACCACGATCGCCGAGACGCTGAAAGATGATCCGGAGCAGCTGACCGGCCTGATCAACCGGTTGCTGACGCCGCTTTCAGACGTGGTAATGGATCACGGCGGCACGATCGACAAATATATGGGCGACTGCATCATGGCCTTCTGGAATGCGCCGCTCGACGACCCCGACCATGCGCTTCACGCCGTGCGCGCCTCGCTCGCCATGCAGGCGGCGATTTCGCGTCTGAACGGTCAGCTGGAGCGGGAGGCGGCCGCACTCGGCCGCAAGCCGCATGTCTTGAAGATGGGCGTCGGCATCAACACCGGCGAGTGCATCGTCGGCAACATGGGCTCGACCCGCCGCTTCGATTATTCCTGCCTTGGCGACAGCGTCAACCTCGCCTCCCGCCTCGAAGGCGCCTCGAAGAATTACGGCGTGGCGCTGCTGCTCGGCGAGGAAACCGCAAGGCTGGTCGCTGACACCTATATCGTCGTCGAACTCGACCGCATCATCGTCAAGGGCCGCACCGCCCCCTCACCCGTCTTCACCGTCGTGCACAAGGCCGACGCCAAAGCGCTGGCCGCCCACCAGGCATTCATCGACGCCAAATATGCCGCCACGCTCGCCCCGTCGGACCCGGTCTTCGACAAGCTGGCCGCCGATATTCCCGAGCTTGCCGGCTATTACGCGATCGTGCGGGATGGGCTGGCCGCCGATGGCAAGGAATGACCTGAGGGACTAGATTTCACCAGCAGGCGGCTTCGGACTAGGGGTTAATCCTAGCGACCCGCTGACCGCAGCCTCGCAAACTCAGGGGCAACGACTGCGATGAACACCCCGGCATTGCCGAAAGCCCTCGCCGACAGCATCGCCCCATGGACCGATGCCATCAGCATTTGCGCCTGCTCCTCCGGCCGCTTGTCCAGCTGAAACAGGCCTTGCTCGACCCCAGCCTCCAGCACCGAGGTTAGCCAGCCCGCGAGATTCTGGAAATGCGCGCGGACGCGGGATGCGACCTCGTCCGGCAGCATTTGCATTTCACTCGCCAGCATTGCGCAGACGCAGAACGGCTGCGAGGCATCCCGAATGCATGTGTGCCAATAGTCGATATAGAACTGCAGCTGATCGGCCGGGCTTGCGGCCTGCTCGCGCAGAGACTGCAGACCCGCCTGCGCCTGCTTGATGTAGCGATCCACCAGCGCCGAGACGAGATCGGCCTTCGTGGGAAAATGATGGTGGATGCTCGCTTTCCTGATGCCGATGGCAGCCGAGATATCGGCATAGCTGAAGCCGTTATAGCCTCCCGCAACAATGAGAGACTGTGCGATGTCGAGGATTTTATCGGAAGTCGAAGCCATTGATTTCATAGCGTCGCCTATCTTTTGGTAGGCATATTGTCAAGCCTATTGCTGTCCTCATCCCCTCACAAGAAGGTGTCCGGCCATGGCGTTGACTCGATCCAATAGACTTCCTACTAGTAGGTAGCCAAAAAACAAGGAACCCTCCGATGCAAAGCTTTTCCTCAAGCCAGTCCAACTGGCTGCCATCCTATTATTTCACACGTGCCGCATTCTCCGTCACCTGGATTGCCACCGCCATTCTGTTGGGGCGTCAGTCTGGCCCCGCCGCCTTTCTGCTGGTGATCTACCCTCTGTGGGATGCGCTGGCCAATCTGGTCGACGCCCGGGCCAACGGCGGCCTGAAGGCCAACCCGTCCCAGGCGCTGAATGTCGTGGTCAGCACGATCATGACGCTCACCGTCATCATCGCCGTCAGCAGCAGCACCTATGCGGTTCTTGCCGCGTTCGGCGTTTGGGCGATCTTCTCCGGCCTGTTGCAACTCTATACCGGCGTCAGGCGCTGGCGCCTCTACGGCGCCCAATGGGTGATGATCCTTAGCGGCGCCCAATCGGCCCTTGCCGGCGGCTTCATGATCAGCCAGTCCCTCGGCACCACGGCGCCGACGATCCTGGATATCGTCCCCTATGCGGCATTCGGAGCATTCTACTTCCTGCTTTCGGCAATCTGGCTCGTCGTCGCATCCTATCGCAAGGCGCAAGCATAGACGCTGTCGGTCCTGCGGCGGCAAGTTCGAAGCCGCTTGCCGCCGTTGAAAGGCCGACCGCCAGTGTGGCCTGCGATTTGCGGAAGACGATCAAGCTCTTTCGCGCTATGAAGAGTGACCGCATATCCCGCCCACAGACCCTGAGGTCACTCCATGGCTTTGAAAGTCCTCTTCATTGGCGGCACCGGCCAGATCTCCCATCCATGCGTCGAACGCTCCGTTGCCGAAGGCCATCATGTCAGCGTCTTCAATCGCGGCCTGAGAAGCGCCGCCTTGCCTGAGGGGGTAACCTCGATCGTCGGCGAACTTGGATCGGCCGCCTATGTCGATCTCGCCAGGGCGAATTACGACGTCGTCTGCCAGTTCATCGCCTTCACGCCGGATCAAGTGTCGCGTGACATCGGGGTCTTTTCGGGCAATTGCGGCCAATACATCTTCATCTCATCGGCCTCGGTCTACGAAAAGCCGCCGCGTCATTACGTGATCTCCGAGGAGACCCCGGCGATCAATCCTTACTGGCCCTACAGCAAGGCCAAGATCGCCTGCGAGGAACTGCTCAGGAAATCCGGCGATCTTGCATGGACGATCGTCCGCCCCAGCCACACCGTCCGCACCGGCCTGCCGATCATGATGGGCGACAGCGATATCATGGCGAGGCGCATGCTCGACGGCGACCCCATCATCGTGGCCGGGGACGGCCACACGCCCTGGACGCTCACCCGCTCAGTCGACTTCGCCGTGCCCTTCGTCGGGCTTTTCGGTAAAAAGGCCGCGCTGAATGAGATTTTCCACATCACCTCGGACAGAGCCCACATCTGGGACGATATTCAAAAGACGATCGCAAGATTGCTCGGCGTGGAGGCGAAGATCGTCCATGTGCCAACGGACACGTTGATCAAGTACAATCCGGAATGGATCGGCTCCCTCCTCGGCGACAAGGCATGGACGGCAATTTTCGACAATTCGAAGGTCAAGCGTGTGGCGGGCGACTTCACCTGTGCCGAGAGCCTCGATGAAATCCTCGCCGAACCGATCATGCACCTCAAGCAGCGGCTGGCCAAAAGCCGCCCGCCGAGAGGTGAACTCGATGCACTGATCGATAGGATTTGCGCGGAGCAAGGGGCTCTTGGTTAGTTTGGTCCTTTGCGGGGGCGCGGTGTCCGCGGCTGGTACAAAATTGCCGTGACGCGTTGACCACTAGCGGCTCTTTGCTGCCGGTCGAGGTCGGTCCGAGCAAGGCGCGGTATGTGCTAGAATGCTGCCCTTAGGCGGAATGCGACAGACGCACTGCGAGGAGCGATGTGACCGAGGGAATTCGCGCAATGGAGAGCCGACGTTGTGCTCTTGGAAGGGGAGACGAGGACGATGCCGACACCACAGCAACCCAGTCTGATAGTTCGACAGAAGTCCCCACCAAACACCGAGTTTCCGTTTGCGTCGCTCTCCGATGGGCTAATCCCAACCGAGCTGTTCTTCGTGCGAAACCATTTTCCGTCACCGGAGCTCGATGCGCGAGACTGGAGATTGCGTATTGACGGGGCGGTGGAGCGGCCGATCGAACTTGACCTCGACAGCATCAAGGCGATGCGGAGCACGACATTCACCGCAGTCGTCGAATGCGCGGGGAACGGGCGCGTCTACTATGTGCCGCCGAGGGAGGGGCTGCAGTGGCAGAACGGCGCCGTCGGCAATGCCGCGTGGACAGGTGTTCTTCTGCGCGAGATTCTGGAACTGGCCGGTATTAAGCGAACCGCACGTGAGGTTCTGCTCATTGGCGCCGACAGCGGCGTCGTCGACACGAACAAGAAAACGGCTTCTCCCGGCCCCATCGCTTTTGCGCGCAGTTTACCGCTTGAGAAGGCCATCGCTGACAGCACGATCCTTGCCTATTCGATGAACGAGGAGCCGTTGACGCGCGATCACGGCCACCCGCTACGCGCGGTCGTGGGTGGCTGGTACGGTATGGCTTGGGTCAAGTGGATCACGCATATCACGGTCGTGGAGCAACCCTTCCTTGGCTATTGGCAAGCGCGCGACTATTTCCGTTGGGAGCGCAGCCTCGGGGAACCTACGCTGGTCCCCCTTGCGGAGATGGAGGTCAAAGCGCAGATCGCGCGCCCCGTACAGGGGGCGCATCCCATCGTCGGCCAACCGTACCGGATTTTCGGAGCCGCCTGGAGCGGAGAGGCTGCTGTCCGGCAGGTTCAGGTCTGCACCGGAGATGGCAGGGGCTGGCGCGAGGCAAGGCTCCTCGAAACAGAACGCCCCTTTGCATGGCGCTTGTGGGAGTACATGTGGACCCCTGAAGACGTGGGGCGATATACACTACGATGTCGCGCGGTCGATGCGGCGGGGTGCGTGCAGCCCGATCTCCAGCGTTCCGACTGCGAGAGCTACGTGGCCAATTGGATCATTCCGGTGGAGGTTACGGTCGTCCCTGAGCCACAGGCGTACCAAGAGGAATTCGTGATCTAATCACCCGCATGAGGCGGAACGGCGGCTTACGGCGCGAAGCGGCCGAGGCTCGTCGGCGATCGGTCCCAAGCGCCCAGTGATCGGGAAATGCTGCGTTTTCATCGTAGCCGGCCCGCCGACGCTGAACGTCGTCCTCGCGCAACAGGAGAAGTGCCGCCGCCTTCATCTGTGCAGCCCCCGGGGAATTGTGGCATAAATGGGCCATGGTGATACATGTCTTGGCGGTCCATCGCGACACGGTCGAGACGGAATAGGCGGCGAGCGGTTCGCCTGCAGGCGCCTATTCCGTGGGGGTTTTCTGCTGGCTGCTGTTGGCCGGCGTCTATATCGCCGCGAAATGGGTTTCTTCGGAGATGCCGCCCTGGCCGCTTTGCTTCTGGCGGGTGCTGATCGCCTGGGCGATCCTGATGCCGATCTTGCACCGGCATTTCGGCGACATGGTGGCACTCGTGCGGGCCCGCGGCCTCGAACTGCTCGTCATCGGCGGAATGGGGCTCGCCATCTGCCAGGGGCTGATCTTTGTCGGCCTCGAATATGCCGATGCCACCACCGCCGGCATCATCATCGCCCTGATCCCGATCATCACCATGATTCTTGCACGGTTCATTCTGGCTGAGCCGATGGGACGCTGGCAGGTGATCGGATCGATCCTCGCCTTTTCCTGCTGAAGCCAACGACCAGAGTCGAGGCGACCAAGAGCTGAGCACGAGCGAAATGGCTTTCATAGTGGCCGCTTCTGGTGCCAAGCAGAGATCGTCCTGGGCCTGCGCACTGTTACCGTGGGCGTCTGGATGACCTCGCGAACATGTACATGTTGGTGGGCGCGCCGTGCAGGATCACCTCGCGCTCGAAACAGAAGCCGCATTTCTCAAGAATGCGTCTCGAAGCGGCATTGGCGGTTCGAACCAATCCGATCACCTTCTCCGCCTGCAGATCGTCGAAGGCAAAGGTCAGCGTTTCCCTGACCAATTCCGTGGCATATCCGCGCCCCCAGCTATCAGGTTGCAGATGATAGGAAAGATTGACGCCTTCGAATTCCTTGGAAACGGTTACGCCGCCAAATCCTATTAGGGCATTGTCTGACTCGACCGCCCAACGCCCGAACCCATGATCTTTCCAATGGCCGATGTCACGCGCAAGCCGTGCTGCACTTTCCTCCGGCGTATCGGGCCGGGGCACGGGTCGATGCGCGACCACTTCCGGCCGCGAAAAAAGTCGAGTGAGGAAATCGAGATCCCGATGCATGGGAATTCTGAACAGCAATCTGGCGGTACGCCTCACTCGCGGCTGAGAGGCATTCTTGAATTCGGTCGCAAACATCTTCCATCCAATCTCGAACACTCGCCAATGTTACAGATACTCTTCCGACCGCCGCGCCGCCACCGGAGCCTCCTGCTTGAAGCCATTGAAACAGCGCCCGCCGTGTAAGTCGAGCTCCCTGTCGGCCAAGGCCAGGAACCGGGTGCTGTTACCCTGCACCGCAAGCCTGAACGCCGTATCGAATTCGGCCGCCAATCGGGGCTCGAGCTTCCTGATGAGGCGCGGCGCCCACTTGCCGCGGCCGGTCCATGCGCCGCGCCCGAGCAGGATGAGGTCGGCTAGCTTCTGGTAGAGAAGTGCTGAGATAGCGGCGATCTCTTCGGGCGGGCGGGCGCCGCGCAGATCGTCGGCGAGATCCGTGACCTGATAGCGCAGCATATCGTAGCTTGGGCCGTCGAGAGGTTTCGGCCCTGCCGCCAGCACTTTCGCCGCCTTTGCCTGGATAGCGCGGGCGCGCTCGATATTCGGCCCTACGATGCTGCCCGTCGCAACCATATTGACCATGATCGGACAGCGGCTCTCCGCATCTGCATGGAGATAATGCGCCAGCGTCTGCGGATCGTGGACAAAGGCCTCGACCGGAAAACCGTCTTCGGTGAACGATTCCCGCCAGGCTGTCTGGAGCGACGGAAACACCACGACGAGATCGATGTCCGAAAACGTGGTCCCCTCACCGCGCATGATGGAGCCGGTGACATATGCAAAGGCAGCCCCTGCATAGCGGCTGGCGAGACAACAGCCGGCAGCGGCAAGCGCCCGCTCGGCAAGATTCTGTTTCTGAAGTTCGTCCACGATCTCGTCCTCGAATGCGGAAGACGAGCGGCAACAAAAAACCCGCTCGTTTCCGGCGGGTTGGTGTCTTCTGCAATGAACGGATCAGTTCACGCGTCTGCCACCCACCGCCAAACGGTGGTCGGAGACGTCGTGGAGACTGCGAAAATCCGGCTCATGGCAGAAACGATATCGCCCTGCGGCTGCAGCGTCAATCTGCCGGGAACGCTTCCCCGCCGTGCGGTTTTCCGTCTAAGATGAGCTAAAGACTCGATAAGCACTGGAAAGGCCCGCCATGCCCCATCCTGCCACCGTCATCCCGCGTCCCGCACCGGTTCTGCTGCCGGTTGAAGGCAGCGACGAGCGCTTTCCGGTGCGCCGCGTCTATTGCGTCGGGCGCAATTATGCCGACCATGCGATCGAGATGGGTCACGATCCCTCTCGCGAGCCGCCCTTCTTCTTCCAAAAGAACCCCGACAACCTGCTGCCGGCTGGCAATGCTTTCCCTTACCCGCCGCTTTCGAACGACGTGCATTACGAGGTCGAATGTGTGCTGGCGCTGAAATTGGGCGGGGCGAACATTCAGGCCGCCGATGCGCTCGGCTGCATCTATGGCTATGCCGTCGGCATTGATTTCACCCGCCGCGACCTGCAGGGCGAGGCCAAGAAGCTCGGCCGTCCCTGGGAGCTTGCCAAGGCCTTCGAGCAATCCGCCCCGGTCTCCGCAATCGTCCCGGCAAGCCGCCTCGGCCATCCCACTGAAGGCCGGATCTGGCTGGAGCAGAACGGCCGACGTGTCCAGGACGGCAACCTCAACCAGATGATCTGGAAGGTGCCGGAAATCATCGCCGAACTCTCGAAGCTCTTCGTGCTGGCGCCCGGCGACGTGATCATGACCGGCACGCCGGCCGGCGTCGGCGCGGTTGCGAGGGGCGACCGCATCACCTGCGGCATCGACGGTGTTGCGACGCTCTCGGTCGACATTATCTAAGGAGAGACCGATGCCCGTCTATGCGCTTGGCGGATTGACCCCCAAACTGCCGCCCGCCGGCCTCCACTGGATCGCGCCGGATGCGCATGTGATCGGCGATATCGAACTCGGCGAAAATGTCGGCATCTGGTTCGGCTCGGTGCTGCGCGGCGACAATGAGAGGATCACCATCGGCGCCGGCACCAACATCCAGGAAGGCGTCATGGCCCATACCGACATGGGCTTTCCGCTGACAACGGGAAAAGGCTGTACCATCGGCCACCACGCCATTCTCCATGGCTGCACGCTCGGCGACAACGTGCTGATCGGCATGGGAGCGACCATTCTCAACGGCGCAAAGATCGGCAACAACTGCCTCGTCGGCGCCAATGCGCTGGTGACAGAGGGCAAGGAATTCCCTGACAACTCGTTAATCGTCGGCGCACCCGCCCGTGTGGTGCGGGTGCTTGACGAAGCGGCTGTCGAGGGTATTCGCCGCTCGGCGGAAAATTATGTGGCGAATTGGCAGCGGTTTGCGCGGGATCTCAGGGTGATTGGGTGATTGAGAGGACGCCTCTTCCAGGAAAATATGCCTCATTTGCCTTTCGCTTACGATCAAGACGTGCGCCGCTTCCGCTCCTCACCCCCTCATCTGCCCTGACGGGCATCTTCTCCCGCCGCAGCGAAGAGGGAGCGAGCCGCCGACCATCATTTCCTAGCGGAATGGCTCCAGGCGCTGCCACGAGTCCCTTCTCCCCAACGGGGAGAAGATGCCGGCAGGCAGATGAGGGGGGTGAGCGACGACAGGAGCGAGTGCACGGAGCGCATGTGAAGGACAAATAATCGGATATTGCAGCCCTCACCAAACACCCGGGATCCAGCGCCAGCGCACCCGATCCATATACTCCGCATATCCTTCAAGTCCCTTGCGCAACTCCGCCCCCTCTCCGAGCGTCCGGCCAAAGAGCACCACGACGAGCAGCCCCACGGGAATCAACGCATAGAGCGACGCGAGTGACAGCGCCGCTCCGGCGGCGAGCAAAATGGCGGTTGCATAGCCGGGGTGGCGGATCACGGCGTAGGGCCCGCTGTCGATCACCTTGTGGTCGCGATCGGTTTGGATGCGCACCGTCGGCTCGAAATGCCGGTTGACCGATTGCGCCCAGGTGAGGCCGAGATAGCCCGCGCTCATCAGGAGATAGCCGAGGACAACGACCCACCAGGGTTGCGGCGACCAGTGGAAACGGCCGTCGTCGAACGCGCCGACCGGAAGAATGGCAGCAAAGAGAATGATCGGCAGCGTCGCGACCACGGCGTCCCAGCGCTTGGTTCCCTTCTGATATCGGCTACGCGCCGCAAACAATTCCGGATTCGTCCGCCAGATCCAGACGAGCGCGATTGCAGTCAGCGCCAGGAAAAGGCCGAGAAAGATCCAGCCGCGTGGCCAGGCGAACGTGCCGGCGGGCCAGAACAGTGCGAGAATCATCACTGCGACGGTTATCGCGAGCGAGCGATGGCGCCGCCGCAAACGAGCGACGCGGCTGGCTGTGGTCCTGCGTCATGAGGGTTTTCCGTTCCACCGGGGCGAGCGCCTTCTGATGTCGGCAGCGGCCGCAAAAGCCTGACAGTCGTTGCGGCAGTACCTATTCGGCCGCTTCCAGAAACTGGTTCTCTCCCGACGAAGCGGCAAGCGCCCGAACTTTGGCTTCCGTCTTGGCGATCAGCTGATAAAATTCGTCCTGTGCTTCGACATCCAGCTGAATGACGGCATTGACGTCATCGGGGGTATCGCAAACACAGGCGACCGCCGAAATGGGGCAGATACCGCCGGGATAACGCTTACCGCTCCCGGTATAGGCACGACGACCCCAGCGCTCGGAATAAACCGTTTCCTCCCGATCGAGATGGAGGATCGTGCCTTTACAGGCGGTCACGATGGCCGCCTTGCCGTAAGCGAACCAATGATAATTCAGCTTCCGGAGAATATATTTGCCAGTGATGTCTTCGCCAGCCAGTTCGGCAGGGTCTTCTATCATTCGGATCATGAGAGCGTCCTCAACATGTGAGCAATATCCGTCATCTCTACTTGCCTCGCAAGTCGAAAAGCGCAGCTTTTGTAGTAGCTTAGTCACAAAGTGTTTCTGATTCTTACATCTTGCACGCACCAGGCAGCTTGCCGGCCATGCAATCCATCGTCGAATTTCCCGCCTTTGCACCTGATTCCGCCTTTTCCGGGAGTAGCCATGCCGTCTTGCGTTTTCCCGCTGAGGCCCAATATTGAATCCCGGATCGGCCAATCAGCGGTCGGATGACGGCTCAACTGGTCCGCCGGTTCACACCAGCAGGAGTGCCCCATGGTCGAAGCCGTCAACCGCATCTCCTCCACCGCCGAGTCCGAGCCCACCAAGGTCGGCATCAGCACCTCGATCGGCTCGGAACCCGACAATGCCTGGGTTGCCGCCCGCCAGTCGCGTATCACCGCCGACCAGCAGGCATCGAAGGGAGTTGCGGACACGAATGGTGCGGGCAATCTTGTTCCGCATGCGGATCTGCTCGTCGACCAAGACGAACATCCAGGAAAGCGGCATGGGCACGCCCTATCCGGCGAAGGGGAAGAAAGCGGCGAAGACGCGACGGAACAGCGGCTATTGTCGGGTGAAAGCGATCGGATCGGCACCGGCAATTTCGACGCGGACACGCCCTTCGGCGAGCGCGTCGCCATCATCTGACGAAGTCCCGCTCCGCTGGGTCAAAGCGCGTCCCCAAGTTGGGCCTCGATCGTCGGCTTGTCGATGACCGACCAAACCTCAATGATCTTCCCACCGCGAAACTCGTAGATCACGTTCTCGGCGAAGGAAACGCGCCTCCCGTTCACATCAAGCCCGAGAAACTTTCCTTTCGGCGAACAGTCGAAGCCCAGCCGGCAAGCAACGTAGGGCGGATCGCTAAGAAGCATCCGCACGCTGAAAGAAAGATCGGGAATCTCATCGAAATCCCGCTCCAGCATGGCGATGTAGCCCGCAAGTCCAAGCCGCCGGCCGTTATGAACCGCACTGTCATCGACAAACTGGCCGAGATTGAGCCAGTCCTGCCGGTTCAGGCAGGCGATGTAGCCGCGATAGAGATCGGCAAGTTCGGTTTTGGTCACGGGCCTGCTCCTGGCTCGGCTGAGCTTTCGGCAAAGATAGCGCGCGCGCCGCCTTGCGGCTTGCAGATCACGAGAACTCGCCGGCGCGCGGACCGGCAAGCGTCACGCGCCAACCGGTGCGCGACTGGAAATCCTGGGTGGCCAGAAACGTATAACCCGTCGTGCGCCAAGGCTTAACGGCGCTGGTGAGATTGTCGAGCACATAATCGCCCTGAGCCGTGCGGGCAATCAGAACGACATGGTTTTGATCGTGTGGTCCAATCACCACGGAAAGTGCCAGCCTGTTCGATGGAAAACCGGCGTCGACGAGGTCCTTCATTTTCTGAAGGGCGTAGTCCTCACAGTCGCCACGGCCGGCCACCGGCAGAGACCAAACATCCCCGTTTCCGGAGGGAGAGCGATCTTCTGCCGAAACGATACGCCGATTTACGGCACGATTGATCTTTTGAAGAAGCCCAATCCCAGCCTGCTCGTCGAACTGTTGTGACGCCATCCTGCCGCAAAGCCACCTGTACTTGGCACAGGCGGAAGCGAATCCCACCGGCGCGCCGATGCTTCGCGTCACAGGCAGCGACGATCCGGCAACTGCATGAAAATGCGATAAAATCACCAAAAAAAAGGCAAGAGAAAGGAGACGCTTCATAGCCGATTCCCTCAGTTCGTCTTCAGAGAATAGCACAGCCAGTATAAAAATTTATTAAAATTTTATACTTGTGAATTTAACCGTATTATATGAAAGGAACAGGTTAATCCTGGTTTGTTCTTCATTTTAATTCCTTGTTAGTATAAATATTCTCCCAATTAACGGTTAGTTAACCTTGGGAGACCAGTGAAATGATCAGCAGAGCAGCGAAGTTCAGCCTTGCTGTGGCGTCCCTTCTGGCAAGCAGCAGCTTGGCGACGGCAGCCCCCACAGTTGTTAATTGCAAGGCCGCAGTCCGCGGCAGCCTCGAATACAGGCTGTGCATGCCCACCCGCGCAATAAAGGCTGATAACAAGTTCGGTCCGAATGATAAGGATCGCAGCAGCCGTGACGTCGGTGGCAAGAAGACATCCAACACCAACTCGCACGTCAGCAATGGCAACGGTGGTGATGACGGTGACAGCAAAGACGTCGGCCAAAGTGGCGGCAGCGGCGACCAAGGCGGTAGCGGTGATCAGGGCGGCAGTGGTGACCATGGTGGCAGCGGTGATCAGGGCGGCAGCGGCGATCAGGGCGGCAGCGGCGACCAGGGCAGCAGCGGCGACCAGGGCGGCAGCGGCCACGAGGGCGGCAGCGGCGACCTGGGCGGCAGCGGCGACCAGGGCGGCAGTGGCGACCAGGGCGGCAGTGGCGACCAGGGCGGCAGTGGCGACCAGGGCGGCAGTGGCGACCAGGGCGGCAGTGGCGACCAGGGCGGCAGCGGTGACCAGGGCGATAAGGGCGGCAAGGGCGGCAAGGGCGACAAGGGCGGCAAGGGCGACAAGGGCGACAAGGGCGACAAGGGCGGCAAGGGCGACAAGGGCGGCAAGGGCGACAAGGGCGGCAAGGGCGGCAAGGGCGACAAGGGCGGCAAGGGCGGCAAGGACCACGATCATCACGGCCGCGACAAAGGCGGAAAGGATCACGACCACGCCAAGGATGAACCCGGTAAGGGTGGAAAAGACCATCACAGCGGCAGCAAGGACGGGGAAGATCACGGCCATGGCAAGGCCGGCAACGGCGGTTCCGACAAAGGCGGCAACGACGGCGCGGGCAGCGGAGGCAACGGTGATGCCGGCAAGGGCGGCAATGACGGCGCGGGCAGCGGCGGCAATAGCGATGCCGGCAAGAGCGGCAACGACGGCACGGGCAGCGGCGGCAACGGCGGTGCCGGCAAGGGCGGCAACGACGGCGCGGGCAGCGGAGGCAATGACGGTGCCGGCAATAGCGGCAACGACAGCGCAGGCAGCGCAGGCAGCGGCGGCAATGACGGTGCTGGCAAAGGCGGTCAGGACGGCGCGGACAGCGGAGGCAACAACGGTGCCGGCAGCGGCAGCAACGGCGATGCTGGCAAGGGCGGCAACGATAGCGCTGGCAAGGGTGGCAACGACGGCGCTGGCAAGGGTGGCAATGAGAGCCCGGGCAGCGACGGGGCTGGAAAGGGCGTTAATGGCGGGCCCGGCAAGGGCGGTTCGGGAAAAAACTAATCGGAACGGTTGATGCGGTTGGCCGGGGTTGCCCGACAGCCGGCAGAGTGAGCGACCCTATTTCCTGATGCTCGCGCTCGTCGCGGGCATCTCCGTATCGGGGACACGCAGCAGATCCTCGAAAGCCAGGGCGAGATGACTCGGACTGAAAAAAGTTGTCAACAAACGGAGTGCCGGTTTGCCGGCCTTCCTTCATGGCCGCACCGTTTGTAAACGGAACGGTTACTCACCTCATGCCGCGCAGGCCTCGCAGAAGCCGCGAATCTCGATCGTGGTCTTCTCCGGCTTGAACTTCTGCCCCCGCACCCAGCCCATCAGCCGGTGGTCGACTTCGTGGTCGTGGAATTCGATCACCTGGCCGCAGCTTTCGCAGATGGCGAAAGCGACGATACCGTGGCTATGGCAATTGTCGCCGGGATGGGCGCAGGCGACGAAGGAATTGATGCTTTCGAGCCGGTGCACGACGCCGTATTCGAGCAGCTTTTCCAGCGCCCGGTAGACCTGTAGCGGCGCGCGAAAACCATGGTCGCGCAACTTGTCGAGGATGGTATAGGCGCTGAGCGGCCCCTCGGCCTTCTCGAGCACTTCGAAAACCAGCGCCTGGTTCTTGGTGAGTTGCGGTGTTGTCATGAGCCTTGTCCTTGCGCGAGCGCGCGGCGCCTGACGGGAAGCAGGCTGAGAATGAAGAGGATCAGCGCCGCGACCACGATTGAGGGGCCGGACGGCGTGTCGTAGGTCAGTGAGCCGCACAGCCCGCCGACGACGGCGGCCGCCCCGATCAGCGCGGCGAGCACTGCCATGATCTCCGGCGTGACCGAGAAGCGGCGCGCTGCAGCCGCCGGAATGATCAGCAGTGAGGTGATCAGCATGATGCCGACGATCTTCATGGCTATTGCGATGACGACGGCCATCAGCAGCATGAAGAAGAGCCGCGCCCGCTCGGGCCGCAGCCCCTCGGCCTCGGCAAGCTCGGCATTGACGGTGGCCGCGAGCAGCGGCCGCCAGAGCCAGGCGATCGCCGCCAGCACGAAGAGCCCGCCACCCCAGATCAGCGCGATGTCCGATGTGGACACGGCAAGGATATCGCCGAACAGAAAGGCGATGAGATCGATCCGGACCCAGCTCATGAAGGCGACCATGACGAGGCCGATCGCCAGCGTGGCATGAGAGAGGATGCCGAGCAGCGCATCGGCCGAGAGCGCCTGGCGCTTCTGCAGGAAGAGCAGCAACACCGATACGAGCGCGGCGACGGCGAAGACGGCCAGCGTCAGGTTGAGTTCGAACAACAGCGACAGCGCGACGCCGAGAAGCGCCGAATGGGCGATCGTATCGCCGAAATAGGCCATGCGACGCCAGATGATGAAGCAGCCGAGCGGCCCCGTCGTCAGCGCCAACCCGACGCCGGCAAGGATGGCGCGCACGAAGAAATCGTCAAGCATGGCGGCCCTCCCCGCTGCGGGAATGGGCGTGTTCATGCGCGTGATCGTGCCCATGATGATCTTCGTGAGCGTGGTCATGCCCGTGCTCATGGGAGCCATGTGCGTGCTCATGCCCGTGGTCATGCGCGTGTTCATGGCCCCCATGAGCATGATGCCCATCCTCGGGATAGCAATGATCCGTCACAGTGCCGTCGGCATGACGCACTCGGCCGTCCGGCAGGTGGGTATGATCGTGGTGATGGCTGTAGACCGCAAGCGTCTGGGCTGCCCGGCTGCCGAACAGGCGCACATATTCCGGGCTGCGGCTGACGGTCTCGGGCGTTCCGCGGCAGCAGACATGGCCGTTGAGGCAGATCACCGTATCGGTCTCGGCCATCACGACGTGGAGATCGTGGGAAATCAGCAGGATGCCGCAGCCGCTCGCGTTGCGGATCGATTTGATGAGGTCGTAAAGCGCTATCTCACCGGAGAAATCCACTCCCTGCACCGGCTCGTCGAGCACCAGCAGGTCGGGCTTGCGGGCAATCGCCCGGGCCATCAGCGCCCGCTGGAACTCGCCGCCGGAGAGATGCTGAACCTCGGCGCCTATCATATGGGCGACGCCGGCGGCTTCGAGCGCTGCCTGGATGTCGCGCTCCGGCAGTGGCCCGGTCAGCGTCATCAGCCGGCGCACCGTCAGCGGCAGCGTCCAGTCGATCGAAAGCTTCTGCGGAACATAGCCGACCTTGAGGCCCGGGCGTCGCTCCACCCTGCCCTCATCCGGCTTCAGAACACCGATGGCGGCCTTGGCGCTCGTCGACTTGCCCGAGCCGTTCGGCCCGATCAGCGTGACGATCTCGCCGCGCGAAACGGAAAATTCGACGCCGCGCACCAGCCAGCGGCCGCCGCGCAGAACGCCGACATTTTCGAGCGAAACCAGCCGTTCGCCCTTGGTATTTGCGGGAGAGAGCATCAAATTTTCCGACAGCGCTGTTGCATCCTGCTATTGCACACGTTATAGCATAACGCAATTGATGTAATAACATAACATTTGCAATTCAAGCGGAGCATGTGATGAAACGCGCCCTGGGGCCTGCCCTGGACAGCCTGGCCCTCAGAATACCGGCTGCCCTCGCCATCCCGGCCCTTGCGATACCCGCCCTGCTCTTTGCCGGCACGATGCGGGCCGCCGATGCTCCCGTCGTCGTCACCTCGATCAAGCCGATTCATTCGCTCGTTGCGGCGATCATGGAGGGCGTGGGTGAGCCGGAGCTGATCGTCGATGGCGCCTCCTCCCCGCACACCTACAGCATGAAGCCTTCTAACGCGCGCTCGCTACAGGAGGCCAAGGTCATCTTCTGGGTCGGCCCGAACCTGGAGGCTTTCCTCGAAAAGCCGCTCGAGGCGCTGGGCTCGAACGCCAGTGTCGTCGAACTCGACAATGCGCCTGGTTTGACCAAGCTGCCCTTCCGCGAAGGCGGCGCCTTCGAGGCGCATGACGACGGGAACCATGAAAGCGTTCCCGAGCATGCGGATGCCGCCGGAAATGACCATGGTCACGACCATGCGGCTGAGCTCGGACATGACAATGGCCAAGCGCATCATGATGATCATGAAGAGCATGAGCACGGGCACGGGCACGGCGCCTTCGATACGCATCTCTGGCTCGATCCGATGAATGCGAAGGCGATGGCCACTGTCATCACCACCACGCTGGTCGCCGCTGATCCCGCCAATGCGCTGACCTATCAGGCCAATGCCAAGGCGCTTGATGACAAGCTGACGGCACTGGACACGGAGATCGCCGCCACCGTCGCCCCCGTCAAGGACAAGCCCTTCGTCGTCTTCCACGACGCCTACCAGTATTTCGAGCACCGTTACGGCATCCGCGTCGCCGGCTCGATCACAGTCAGCCCGGAAACCATTCCCGGCGCCGAGCGCGTGTCGGAAATCCACCGTAAGGTCGGCGAACTCGGCGCAACCTGCGTCTTTGCCGAACCGCAATTCGAGCCACGCCTGGTCAAGGTCGTCATCGAGGGCACGAGCGCCAAATCGGGTGTGCTCGACCCGGAAGCAGCGACGCTCAAGGCCGGCCCCGATCTCTACTTCACCCTCATGCGCGGCATCGCCGAAAGCATGAAGGCTTGCCTCTCCAGCGCATGACTCTTATGCGACGCTCTGGAGAATGCTGAGGCGGAAAGAGGCGGATGACCCCGTTCCGCCTTTTTTCGTCGCCATCTGTGTAATGATATAACATTTAACGTAAGTGAGGTTCCCATGGACAACAGACTTCCGGTCACGGTGCTCTCCGGCTTTCTCGGAGCCGGCAAGACGACGCTGCTCAACCATGTGCTCACCAATCGTGAGGGCCTGCGCGTCGCCGTCATCGTCAACGATATGAGCGAGGTGAACATCGACGCTGCGCTCGTGCGCGATGGCGGCGCCAATCTCTCGCGCACCGAGGAACAGCTGGTCGAGATGACCAATGGCTGCATCTGCTGCACGCGGCGGGACGACCTGTTGAAGGAGGTGCGCGCTCTCGCTGATCAGGGCCGCTTCGATTACCTGCTGATCGAATCCACGGGCATCGCCGAGCCCCTGCCCGTTGCCACTACCTTCGAATTCCGCGACGAGAATGGTCAGAGCCTTTCCGATGTCGCAAGGCTTGATACGATGGTGACGGTCGTCGATGCCGCCAATCTGCTGGCCGACTATGCCTCGGCCGATTTCCTCGCCGACCGCGGCGAAACTGCAGGCGACGGCGACAACAGAACCATCGTCGACCTGCTGGTCGAACAGATCGAATTCGCCGATGTCGTGGTGTTGAACAAGATCGGCACGGCAAGCGACGAGCAGCGCGACGCCGCACGCAAGATCATCATCGGTCTCAATCCGGATGCGAAGCTGATCGAGGTGGATTTCGGCAAGGTTGCTCTGAAGGAGGTGCTCGGCACCGGCCGTTTCGATATCGATAAGGCCGAGACCCATCCGCTCTGGTACAAGGAGTTGCACGGCTTCAGGGATCACGTGCCGGAGACCGAGGAATACGGCATCCGCTCCTTCGTTTATCGCGAGAAGCGGCCCTTCCATCCGGCAAAATTGCAGGCCTTTCTCGACAGGACATGGCCGGGCGTGGTGCGCGCCAAGGGCTTCTTCTGGCTGGCGACGCGGCCACACCATGTCGGCGAGGTCAGCCAAGCGGGCGCGATCGTCCGCACCTCCAAGATGGGCCTGTGGTGGGCTTCCGTGCCGCGCGAACAATGGCCCGAGGAACCCGGTTTCATCAGCGCCATCGGCCCCTATCTTGACCCCGTCTGGGGCGACCGCCGCCAGGAAATCGTCTTCATCGGCGCCGACCCGATGGACGAGGCGTGGATCAGGAGCGAACTCGACGCCTGTCTGGTGCAAAGCGATACCTTCACACCTGAACGCTGGCGCAACCTGCCCGACCCCTTCGCCAGCTGGAACCGGCGGGCGGCATGAAGGCGACAGCGATCAAACGCTATCGCTGCGTCTGCGAGGAATGCGATCCATCGCCGCCGATCGAGGGGTTGCACCCGTTGCCGCATGAGGTGGATGTGAAGGTTGATGCCGGAAGACCGAAGGGACTGCTTGGCATCGTCGCCGCTGTGCACCGGAAGATTTAGGGCAGGCGTCACCTCACCCATCCTCATCCCTGTGCTCGTCACAGGGATCCAGCGCGCCCAAGTCCTTGGGCGCAGGAAACGCCTATTCAGAGACGCATTGAGTCATTCACCACACATAAGCGCGGTGGCTGGATACCTGTGACGGGCACAGGAATGAGGGAGGGGCGGTGGGAGCGACGGTGCTTATCGAGGCGCGAAGGCTCGGGCCAGTCGGATTCTCTATACCCTCACCCATCTCGAAAAAGGCGGCCTCCGCCGCCCTCATCCATTCCCAATCAGCGTGCGACGATAATGCTGGAGATCACCCTGCTGGTAACGCCGATCAGCAGGAAATCTTTGTCGGCGCGGACCCAGCGATAGCCGCGGGGCGGAGTCGCCAAGCGGTAGCGGCGGTAGTCGTTAACGTCGCGAAACTGGCGACGTTTGCGGGCATTGACGCGATATCCCTTGTTCCAATGCGGCCGCACGAAGGTCTCTTTGACGATCACCTTCTTCTGGACGACGACAGGCGGGCGGCGAAAATCATCCGCGCTGGCTTGGGAGGCGATGATCGGCGAGAGAAGGAAGGAAGCGGAAAGAAGAGTTTTTCATGTGGGGTTCCTCATGTCGGGCGCAGGAGCAAATTAGGCCCGAAAAGATGAACCGAAACTGAAACTCAAATTAAGTTATGGTATGGAATCAGACGCCTGGGTAGTTAGTCTCTTATCTTAGTTCAATCTTATACGTTCCAGCGAACAGCCCTTTTCCCGACACGACGCAATCCACGCATTAGCCCCGAAGATCGGATTCGATTTTCTGCGGAATTGGGCGCAGATTCAAATGACGGAGCGTTGCTCCGCGCCTTTGCTCGAGCGCGGGCGCCGTTGAACCCGCCGCATGGGATCGCTCGACTTAAGAGATGATGGAGGAAATCATGCCTGGCATCAGCATGCGTTATATCGTTGACGACGTCGACGCCGCCTTGGAATTCTACACGCGGCATCTCGGCTTCTCGGTCGCGCTTCACCCGGCCCCAGGCTTCGCCATTCTGACGAGGGACGGTTTTCGTCTGCTCGTCAGCGGCACGACCGGGCCGGGCGGCGCCTCCCAGGCAATGCCCGACGGACGAAAACCGGAGCCCGGCGGATGGAACCGCATCCAGATCGAAGTCGCCGACCTCGAAGCCGAAGTCACCAAGCTGCGCCAGGCGGGCGCGCATTTTCGCAACGACATAGTCCAGGGCATCGGCGGCAAGCAGATCCTGCTGGAAGACCCGGCCGGAAACCCTGTCGAGCTCTTCGAAGCGCCGAAGCGATAAGCGCCGCGGCATCGCAAGAATGGCGGCCGCGCCTTGCCAGCTCTGTGCGAGCGTGTAGTTTCGGACTCGCATCAATTCAGGGGTAAGCAAAATATGTCCGAATCCGCGGGCGGGCTCTTCGACTTTGTCGGGATACTAGCCGTGTTCTTTCTCGTCGCTGCCAATGGCTTCTTCGTCGCCGCCGAATTCGCACTGGTTTCGATGAGGCGCAGCCGTGTTGCCGAGCTCGTCGCGGCCGGTCGCATGAATGCCTCCGCTCTCCAGCGCGCCATCGACAATCTCGACGCCAATCTCGCCGCCACCCAGCTCGGCATCACCATCTCGTCGCTGGCTCTGGGCTGGGTCGGCGAGCCGGCACTCGCCCACCTGATCGAACCGCTGCTCTCCTGGCTGCCTGAGCCATGGGTAACGACCGGCGCCCATACCGTCGCCATCGTCATCGCTTTCGTCATCATCACAGCGCTGCACATCGTGCTCGGCGAGCTCGCGCCCAAAAGCCTGGCGCTGCAGCGCAGCGAGGCCACCTCGCTTGCGGTCGTGCGTCCCCTCGGCCTCTTCCTGCTATTGTTCAAGCCGGCGATCTTCACCTTGAACGGCATGGGCAACCTCGTGCTGCGGGCGGTCGGCCTCCGCGCCGGGACCGGAGAATCCTCGTTCCACTCGCCGCAGGAGTTGAAGTTGCTGGTCGCCGAGAGCCAGGAGGCAGGTCTTCTGAACCAGGTGCAGCAGCAACTCGTCGAGCGGGTATTCAACATCGGCGACCGGCCGATCTCCGACATTATGACACCGCGTCTCGACATCGAATGGTTCGATGCCGACGACAGCGAGACGGAGATTCTGAAGACGATCCGAGAGTGCAGCCATGAGCAGTTGCTGGTCGCCCGCGGCTCGATCGACGAACCGATCGGCATGGTATTGAAGAAGGATCTTCTCGATCAGGTCCTCGACGGCGGCAAGGTCAGGCCGCTGGAGGTGATCAAGCAGCCCCTGGTGTTGCATGAGGGTACCAAGGTCGTACGCGTCATCGACAGCTTCAAGGCGTCGCCCGTACGCCTCGCCATCGTCGTCGACGAATATGGCAGTCTCGAGGGTATCGTCACCCAGACCGACCTGCTCGAGGCCATCGCCGGCGATCTGCCGGGCGCCGACGAGGAGCCAGACATCGTCGTGCGGGAAGACGGTTCGCTACTGATCGACGCAATGATGCCGGCCTTCGATGCCTTCGAACGGCTCGGCCTCAAGGATCGCCCCGACGCCGATTTCCATACGCTGGCGGGCTTCGCGCTGCATCAGCTTCAACATATCCCGGAAGCCGGCGAAACCTTCCTCTTCGAAGACTGGCGCTTCGAGGTGCTCGACATGGACGGCATGCGCATCGACAAGATGCTCGCGACCCGCATTCCCGCCGAGGGAGCAGAGGCCTGATCAATTCATCGCCAGTGTCCAGACCATGCCGGCGATCGCACAGCCGAAGAGCGTCGTGATAACCGAGGTCTTGAAGCGGAAGAGTGCGATGGCGGCGGCGGCGGAAAGCGCGATTGCCGCCGGTACGGCAGATTGCAGCTCGGGAATATCGAGCCGCAGGTTGCCGAAACTGACCTGCGCGACTTCGGCAAACAGCGTATGCAGCCCGAACCAGATGGCGAGGTTGAGAATGACTCCGACCACCGCTGCCGTGATCGCCGACATTGCCCCGGCAAGCGCCACATTGCCGCGCAGCTTTTCGATGAAGGGCGCGCCGAGGAATATCCAGAGGAAACAGGGCACGAAGGTCACCCATGTCGTCAGGATCGCGGCAAGGGTGGCGGCAAGCATCGGATCGAGCGAGCCGGGATTGCGAAAGGCGGCCATGAAGCCGACGAACTGGAGCACCATGATCAGCGGCCCCGGCGTGGTCTCGGCCATTCCGAGACCGTCCAGCATCTCGCCGGGTTTCAGCCAGCCGAAATGCTGCACGGCCTGCTGCGCGACATAGGCGAGCGCGGCATAGGCGCCGCCGAAGGTGACGACCGCCATCTTGCTGAAGAACAGGCCGATCTGGCTGAAGACGTCACCTTGTCCGAAGAACGCGTAAAGGGCGGCGACCGGCACCAGCCAGAGGGCGAGCAGTATAGCCGATATGCGCAGCGACCAGGCGAGGTTGGCGCGCGCATGCGCGGGAATACCCTCGCCCAGCGCCGATTCGGCATCCGACAGCACCGCGCCGCTTGCGGCCTTATGGCCGCCGCCCGGACTAAAGGCAGCAAGCCCGAACTGGCCGCCGAGGAAACCCCCGATGCCGGCGGCCAGCACGATCAGCGGGAACGGCACGTGGAAGAAGAAGATGGCGACGAAGGCCACGGCCGCGATGGCAAGCATGAGGCGGTTCCTCAACGCGCGGCTGCCGATGCGGATGACTGCCTGCACGACGACGGCAAGGACGGCCGCCTTCAGGCCGAAGAACAGGCCGGCGACGATGCCGATGCTGCCGTAAGCCGCGTAGATATAGCTGAGGCCAAGGATCGAAAGGAAGCCCGGCAGCACGAAGAGCACGCCGGCGACGAGACCGCCCAATGTGCGGTGCATCAGCCAGCCGATATAGACGGCGAGCTGCTGGGCCTCCGGCCCAGGAAGCAGCATGCAATAATTCAGAGCATGCAGGAAGCGGTGCTCGCCGATCCATCGCTTTTCGTCGACGATGATCCGGTGCATGACGGCGATCTGGCCGGCCGGGCCGCCGAAGCTCAAGGCGGCGACGCGCAGCCACACCCGGAAGGCCTCCCCGAACGAAACGCCGTGGTGATGCCCCTCGCCCGCGTCTTTCTTGCCCGCCTGTCCAGCCGGCGCATTCTCCGTCATATCGACCATCTCATGCCCTCTTTTTCAGCGCGGGCCAGTTGTGGGTCTCGTCGGTCGCATCACGGCACCAGCGGAAGAAGGCATCGTAGAGAAGCATTCCGGCCTCGAGTTGCTCCAGATCGTCGGAATACATTCTGGAGAGGCCGAGCGAGGCGGCAAGCAGACCGGACGCCTCGGGTGCCAGATCGAGCCTGCCCGTATCCGCCGCCCTGACGATCCGCGCCAGGCGCAAGAGCGGTTCGGACGCCAACCCGAATTCCTCGACCATCACATCGAAGGTGCAGAGCTCGCCGCGATGGCTCCAGAACACGTCCTCGATATCGAAGGGCGCAGCTCCGAAGCGCTCGCCGACGGCGACAACCTCAGGGGCCGGCACGAACAGGAAGACGGCCTTCGGATCGACGAAGCGCCGGATCAGCCAGGGACAGGCGATGCGGTCGATTTTCGGCCGCGCCCTGGTCACCCAGACGGTGCGCCCCAGCCCGTCGCGGCGCGGCAGTTTCGCCTCGGGCACCGTTGGTCCGGCCGCGGCCCAGGCTTCAAAACCGCCTTCGAGGCTTTCCGCCTCGATCCCCGCATGCCTGAGATAAGCGGCGACGCCGTGACTGAGCTTGGCTCCCTTGTGGCAGACCACGACGACGGCATCGGCATCGATGCCATCAGCCCACGACGCAACCTCGGCGTGGTCGCGCCGGATAGAGCCCGGCACCAGGCGCGGATCGAGCGCGAAATCCTCGTCCGTGCGGACGTCGATGATGCAGGGCGCACCAGGTGTTCCGATGAGGCGGCTGAGCTTGTCGGGAGATATTTCGAGAAATGACGGCATCACGCGTCCCTCCGTTGATCGGTTGTACCGGACGCGATTCTTCAGCATGTCGCCTCGTGGGGTGATCGCAACCCCAGACCCAAAGCATTGGCAAAGTCACCCCGTCCTGTCAAGGACGACGCTTCCGCTGAGGTTATGTGCGTCTATGCGGCGGCTGTGCTGTGCGTATGACAATGACCGATCTCTTCAGGTGTCATCCCCCGCAATTGCCTTTCGCTGCCGCTCGAGAAGCCGCTCCAACCCCAAAAACCCCGCCAATACAAACGCTTCGCCCCAAGAATGGAACAAAAGTCCCGCTCGTCCATTTCTCACACACCGAAAGAGGAGAAAGTACCATGACGTACGACCCCAATAATGCCAACGATCCGAACCGCCCGCTGAACCCGAACCTGGACCTGCGCACGACGCCGCCGGCGCGCAGCAGCAATACGTGGGTTGTTTGGGTTGCTGCATTGGCCGTGATCGCTGTTGCTGCATTCGCCTATTCGCAGTGGAGCAGCACATCTCCCGGCACTTCGCCGGATACGACAGCCTCCACGACCCAGTCCGAGCCGGCCCCGGCTAAGCCGATCGCTCCGACCGATAACAGCGCAACGCCTGCTCCGGCACCCGCGCCGGCCACCCCGCCGGCCGCTCCTGCCCAGCAGTAATCGCTGCCCGGTCGTAAGGAGCCGCGCTAGATGCCTCCTTGGCGTATCCGGCAGGACACGCCAAGGAGGATCTATGCAATGATCCCGGGGAACTGGTGACGCGCCGGCACGGCTTCTTTTCTACGGCCGGCCCTTGAATAACCGCAATCGGCACTTATTTAGAGATTATTAAATTTGTCTCTGACGGCTGACCACGGATGTACTGGCAGCGGTCATTGAGACAGATCGAGGAAGGTCGGTGCGAGTTTCGCCCGGCCTTTTTTCTTGGCCTGTTGGGAGGACCGAGCGATTTCACGGTCGCCGCGTGAAGCGCCCCTGCAGCCCGATATTAATTGGGAATCCTGTTATAGAAGGACTGCGGATCGTACACGCACTCGTAGTCGAGGACGCACATCTTCCCGTCTCTATCTCTCACCGTTGCAGTGTCGTACTTGTCACCCAGATTGCATCGGGCCGGCGGATAACGGAAGCTGCGACCGCCGATGCCCATGCGCACGAAAACGGCTTTGTCCTTACGGATGATTTGCGCAAGCTCCTTGCAGCTGTGATCCCTGGCATTGACCTCTACCGCCTCGGCGGCAAGGGCTGCGGACGGAAACAGGGCGAAGACCAAGAAGGTGCTTTTCATGGAAACTCCTGAATGTGAGAGTGAGATGAACGGCAGAAAACGTGAGCGGTTTCGAATGAAATCCCACGCAACTGAGAACGAATTCTTCAGGGGAAATTATAGGGCGACGCCGGGTCGAACACGCAGGCATAGTCCAGAACGCAAGCCCTCCCTTCGGCATCGCCAACGCTTGTCGTGCTGCGCTTGTCGCCCATGTCGCACTGCGCCGGCGGGTAGCGGAAGCTGCGGCCGCCGAGGCCGACACGGACAAAGACCTTCTTGTTCTGCCGGATGATCTGCGCAAGCTCGCTGCAGCTGTGGTCCCCCGCTTTGACCTCCACTGCGCTCGCTGCAAAGGCCGGCAGCGGCAAGGATAAAGCCACGATGAATATGACGGTTCTCATGACCCCTCCCGTTAATAGGGGAGAGATAGGGTGCGCAGGTCGACACGGCCAGTCATGCCGAAACATGCGGTCGGCCTAGAAACAAGACCATGCGCTGACGCTATTCAATCAATCTTATCAAGAGGTTTGGTGGGTGATGTAGGGCTCGAACCTACGACCCGCTGATTAAGAGTCAGCTGCTCTACCAACTGAGCTAATCACCCGTTCGCGCTTGGCTGCGCGGTGTGACGGGGCGTATAAACAGGATCGGCAGGCTTGTCCAGCGCATCAGCGAAAATTCTTTGGTTAATCTCAAAGATTTTTCCGCAGCGCCGAAATGCGGCACACACTCCTAGAACTCGGAATCGATCTTCGAGAGGGATGATGCGCCAATTCAAGGTGATAGAGCGTCCCGGCTGACGGAGCGCGGCGCTCTCGCAAACTCAAAGCTCAAGTGTGCCGCTCGCCAGCCGCACCGCCTGGCCGCCGATCCGCGCGTTGGAAATCGTCCCGCCTTCGACATCGATATGCAGGTGGATGAAGGACGGACGGCCCATCTCGACGCCCTGCTCAATCATGATCGGGTGGTGCCCGTCCGTTAGCCGGTCAAAATGGCGGATTGCTCCGGAGAGCGCCGCCGCCGCCGCGCCGGTGGCCGGATCTTCGACGATGCCCATGCCGCTGGCGAACATGCGCGCATGGAACTTCGCAACGTGGTTGACGCCGCCGCGGCAGTAGACATAGGCCGAGGCAAGCGCGCCATCGGCGAAGGGCACAATCTTTTCCCAAAGCTGCGGATCGAATTCCACCCGCTGAGCCGTGCCGACATCGTGCACCGGAATGAGCAAAAACGGAACGCCGGCGCTCCAGACCGAGGGGACGTGATTTTCAAAGCCGATTTCGGTGACCTTCAGCGACAACGCATCGGCGATGCCGAGCTTGTCGAGCGGCATGACGGCTTGCTGCGATTTGCGCGGCAGGTCAAATTCGGCAAAGCTCGCCTCACCCTGCCTCAGCCGCACGGCGCAACGCACCGGCCCGACGTTTTCCTCGAGCACCATGACGAGATCGAGGGCCGCTGCGCCATGAGCCCGCTCGGCCAGCGCCACCGCAGTTCCGACGGTGGGATGGCCGGCAAAGGGCAGCTCGCGGCCTGGCGTGAAGATTCTGAGCTTCGCCGCGTAGGCGGGATTGGTCGAAGGCTGCACGAAAACCGTTTCGGAGAGATTGATCTCTCGGGTGATCGCCTGCATCGCCTCGTCGCTGAGATCGTCGCCGTCGAAAACCACCGCGAGCGGGTTGCCCGCAAGCTTTCGATCGGTGAACACGTCATAGACGCTGTAGCTTCGCGCCACATCGGCCTCCTTGAATCGATCGTCGGGCCGCCAACCTGCCCGACCGTGCGACCGAGTGCAAGGCGCTAACTCGGGTAAGAACAACCCGTCGCCGGCCGGAGACGTCTGCACTCGGCAATTTGCGCGGGATCGTTAATGAAAATCGATTTTTCTCCGAAGCGCTTGACGAGCGTGGTACCCCCCAAGGGATCTCGAAGGACGAGGTCGGCCTCTGATTGCCGCGCCCTATGCGCCCCTCTTCCCGAAATACCAGTCAATCACCGGCAGCATCGCGATGTTATACGGATAAGCGTTCCGATCAGCCGATCGGATCGCCACCGCACCCGCGATCTCCTTGTCTTCGGCGACCAGCATGTGGGCCTCGATCCGCTCGACCATCTCGTCGGCCGTCAGGTCGAAACGGAAGAGCCTCAGCAACGTCACCGTACGCTTGGCGTGGCTGGCAAAGAGCCCCTGCCCCGCCACCGAATCGGAAAGATTGAGGCCGGTTTCCTCGAGCACCTCGCGGCGCATGTTGGCCTCGATGTCGCAGCGCCCGTCGAAGATATCCTCGGGTTCCAGCGAGCCGGCGGCGAAATAGACCTGGCCGGGATTGGCGGTGTGCGCACCCATGCGGATCGCAACCAGCGCGCCGTCGGAGCTTTCGAGCACGGGATAGGCGAAGATGTGCAGCCCGCCTTGGCGCTGCGGCTGGCGGCGCCAGTACATGAAGGCGGAAAAAGGCGTGACGTAGCCCTCACCCGAAATTCCCTCCTCGCCGAGCGACAGCCGCTGCTGGAAGATCAGGCGCCCGTCGAAGAGCGCCGGGTTGGCGGCGATCTCCCTCAGCCAATTCTCGCGGATCGCCGTTTCCTCGGCGGCGACGAAAGGATGAGTGCCGGGCAGGACGCGGAGATCGACGCCGGCGATGGGGAAGACCGTAGCTTCCGGCGGCCAGCCGGCGAAATCATCGGGAAAATCAGTGTTCGGAAAATTTATCTTCAAATTCGTTTTCATGGTAGATCCAGTGTCATGACGACGGGGCAATGGTCGGAGGCCTTCGGCCGGTCCCAGCCGGTACGAGGATAACGCTCCACCTCCTGCCCCGGCGGGAAGATGGTGCGGTAGGGTTGGCCTCTGCGGATGATCTCGGGCAGGCGTCCGGCATTAAGGGCGGCAAGTGCGGGCGAAAGCCAGATATAATCGAGCTGGCAGAGGTGCTGCTCCTGCGGCCCGCGCGCATGATAAAGCGTCCAGCGGTCGAGGGGCTGACGACGGCGGACGACATTTTCAGCAAAGCTGTCATGGCTGAAGACGTCGAGCGCGCTCTCGGTCTCCAGCTGATGCTCGAAACGATAGCCGGCGCCACGCCGCCCAACGACGTCGACGCGCTCCTGATAGTCGTTCATGTCGCCGCAGATGGCAAAGCTCTTCGAGGCTGTGTGGCCGGCGCCGAAGCGGTCCTCGATGATGCGGCGCACGGCGCGCGCCTCGGCGCGACGGAGCGGCAGTGTCGATTGCCGGCCGTCCAGGCCGTCGCGCGCACTGCCCATCGACTTGAAATGCACTACATAGAGCGAGAAAGGCCTGCCGCCGATCAGGAGGTCGAGTTCCAGGCAGTCGCGCTTGAATATCTTGTCGTCGATACGATTGGTAAGCGCCAGTTCCTCGTCGAAGAGATCGAAATCGCGATAGGTCGTCATCGCATGGCTTCTGATATCTCTAAGCTCGATCTTCTGGCCATCGCGCGTTTCCTCGCGCATCAGCACGGCGACGTCGATGCCGCGGCTGTCATTGCCCTCGACCAGGAATTTCTGCCGATAGCCGTTTCCGACCATGCGGAAGAGATAACCGTATTCGAACGCCTGAAGGGCGGCCATATTGTCGATTTCCTGCAGGCAGAGAATATCGGCGTCGGCATCCGCGATCGCCAGCGCCGTCATCTGCCTCGTATCATCGGTGGCGGCGATCACGCGCGCTTGCTCGAGCTGCTGGTAGACGCCCTCGCTGTTCACCTCGAAAAGCTTGATGACGCGATCCTGGCGCAGCTGGTTGCGAAAACCCGTGAAATCGAAACGGGTCAGCAGGTTTTCGACGTTGAAGGTGGCGAGGCGGAGCGACATGAGAAAGGTCCGGTTGCGCGCAGTACCTTATCCGGCAATCGCCGCAGGAAAAGATGGCAGGGCCAAGAAAATTGCGGATAAGCTTGGCTTCCAGGACCGAAACAAGCCGCGTCGGCATCCGGTTCCGCACGGCTGCGGGTCTGGTAGGCTACAAGCCCCGATAGTCCGCAAATATCCGAACTAGAATAATGCATGCCCGGCGAACCGATCGCCTCAACGCGTTTTTCCACGGCGCGTAGAATATTCAACTTCTTTCGATTCAGAACGAGGCATCGGCGACTTTCAACATTATCGCCAAGCTTCAACGACCGTAAGGGTCACCCGCCTCCGTCAAAGCCGCCATCCGGCACGGATGACGACGCGTATCTTCTCGCCGGCCCCGACAACGGCGCGGCTGAAGGCGCGCAACGTCTGGCCGTTTCCGAGCGTCAGTTTGACGGCGTAGCGCTCGCCCTCGAACAGCACGGATTCGACGGTCGCGGGAGCGCCCTCGCCGCCGATGATCACATCCTCCGGCCGCACAAGAATATCGGCGCCATCGGTATTGGCCGCCTGCAGCGCATCCTGCAGCTCGTCCCACTCCAGATGGCGCTCGCCGCCCATGATAGGCAGCGTCAGGATTGCGCCGCGCCCGATCAGCCCGCCGACGATTCGTCCTTCCGGGCGGGCATAGATTTCGGCCGGCGGCGCCACCTGTAGCAAGCGTCCTTCGGACATGACGGCGACGTCGGTCGCCAGCGCCATTGCCTCGCTCTGATCGTGGGTGACGTAGATCATCGTTGCGCCCGAGCGCTGGTGGAAGTCGCGAAAAGTCTCCTCCATCTCCTGCTTCAGGTGCCGGTCAAGATTGGCGAGCGGTTCGTCAAGCAGCACGACATCGGGCGACGTCACCAGGCAGCGGGCGAGCGCCACGCGCTGGCGCTGGCCGCCGGAGAGATCGGCCGGCCGCCGCCCGGCATGATCGGCAAGCCGCACGGTGGAAAGCGCCTCGCCGACCTTCGCCCGGTATGCCTCGCCCGAGACATCGCGCACCTTCAGGGGATAGCCGACATTGTCGGCGACGCTCATATGCGGCCAGAGCGCATAGGACTGGAAGACCATCGCCATGTTGCGCTTCTCGGGCGGCAGCGACTGGGCGGCATCTGCCAGCAGCCGCTCACCGAGATGAATCGAGCCGTCGGAGGGCGTCTCGAAACCAGCGATCATTCGCAGCACCGTCGTCTTGCCGCAGCCGGAAGGCCCGAGCAGCGCCAGAAAGCCGCCGTCGCGCACATCGAGCGAAAAGCCGCTGACGGCCGCCCGCCCGGTGCCGAAATCCTTGGCCACCTGGTTGAGGATCAGTTGCGCCACGGGACCACCCCTTTCGGCAGGCGTTTGGACAGGAGTTCCAAGAGCAGCATTAGGACGACGACCATCAGCACGACGAGTACTGACAGTGCCGAGGCAAGGTCGGAACTGCCGCTGTCGTCGAGATTGTAGATCGCGACGCCGAGCGTCTGGGTGCCGGCCGACCAGAGCAGCGCCGAGATCGTCAGCTCGTTGCAGGCGATGAGAAAGACGAGGTTGACGGAAGCGCCGGCGGCCGGCGCGATCAGCGGCACGATGATATCGGAAAGCCTGCGAAAGAAGCCGGCGCCGGAAAGCCGCGCGGCCTCTTCCAGCGCTGGATCGAGCTGGTGGAAGGCGCTGACGACAGGCTTCAGGCTGACGGCGAAGAAGGAGGAAAAATAGGCAATAAGGATGATCCAGATCGTCCCGTAGAGCGAGACGTGCAGGACGGGGATCGGTGCCGCGAAGACGAGAATGAAGGAGACCGCCATGACGATGCCCGGCAGCGAATAGGGTATCTCGATCAGGCTGGAAACGATCCGCGACGCCATGTCTCTGCGTCGCGTCAGTGCATAGGCCGCAAGCACTGTCACCACAAGCAGACCAAGTGCGGTCGCGCCGGCAAGCGACAGCGAATTAACGAAGGCCGTGCGTGTCACCGCCTGCCGGAATAGGATCTCCTGAAAGGCATGCAGCGACATAGTCTTGAAGGTGAGTGGTACGCCATAAGCCGGCACCAGCGCACCGGCAACAAGCGCGAAGAAGGGGGCGGCCAGCATGAAGAACAGGATCGCCCAGAGGAGCGGCGGGAAGGCGAAGCGCCAGGGGCCGAACTCGAAGACGGCACTTGCCCCCGACAGGCCGATGACGCGATAGTCGCGGCCTCTGAGCGCCCGGTCCTGGATCATCAAGCCTGCGACCGAGATCATGGCGATGATGCCGGAGAGCACGGCGACATCGCCGAAGGTGCGGCTGGTGAAGGCAGAGAATTTGGTGAAGATGAGCGTCGGCAGCGTGTAGATCGAGGCCGGGATGCCGAGAATGGCGGGAATGCCGAAATTGCCGGTGCAGGAGACGAAGGAGATCGCCGCGCCGGCGATGATGCCGGGCAGAGACAGCGGCAGGATGATGTCGCGGAACACCCTGAGGCTCGAGGCGCCGGAAAGCCGCGCGGCCTCGACGCCGTCGCGCGGCAGCGTCATCAGCCCGGCGCGCAGCGCCAGATAGACCAGCGGCGCATGCTGCACGCCATAGAGCAGCGCAATGCCGCCCACCGAATAGAGCGGCTGCGGCGAACCCAGCGGCGGCGCAAGCGAGAGCGCCTTCAACAGCGGGCTCGACGGCCCCGACATCTGCACCCAGGCAAGTGCCGTCACCTGCGGCGGGATCATCATCGGCAGCACGAAGAAGAAGCTGAGCAACCCCTTGCCGCTGATATCGGTCAGCGTCAGCACGAAGGCGAAGAGGCAGCCGATGGCAAGGGAAATGATCGTGCCCAGGACCGCGGTGACGATGGTGTAATAGGTGGCCTGCCAGAGTGACGGTTCGCTCAGCACATCGATGACGCCGCCGCTGGCGAAGGCCACGATCCCGACCATGGCGAGGCGGGCGAGCGGCAGCATGCTGAAGATCAGGACTGATATGACGATAAAAGGAAACAGCCAGGCGGGCTGGCTGTTTCCCGGTCTCACATATCCTTGCATGGCTGGATCAGTTCGAGCCGTAAATACCGGAGAAGGTCTTCAGATCCTGATCGGTATTTTTCAACGCTTCCGCTGCCTTGATCGGCAGGACCTTAATGGTATCGCGCGCCGGGAAACCTTCCGGCAGCTTCATGCCGTTGCGGGCCGGGATATAGCCGAGCTTCAGGAAGCCTTCCTGGCCCTTTTCCGAGAGCACGTAATCGACGAACTTCTTGGCAGCCTCTGCATTCTTGGTGCTGGCAAGGATGCCGACCGGCTCGGTGACGGCCGAAACGCCTTCGCTCGGGAAGACAAATTCGACGGGTGCGCCCTTGGCCTTCTCGCGGATCGGCAGATAGTCGACGACCATGCCGTAGGCCTTCTCGCCGGAGGCGACCGACTTCAGGACGGCGCCATTGCCGCCGGCAGCGATCGCGCCGTTTTCGGCGAGCGCCTTGTAATAATCCCAGCCGAGGCCGGGAACTGCGGCCAGCGTCTGGGCGTGGATCAGCGCAGCACCCGAAGCGAGCGGGCTCGGCATGGTAACGAAGCCCTTGGTCTCAGGCTTCGTCAGGTCCTTCCAGCTCGTCGGCTTCATCGCGGCCGAGGTGTTGTACATGATGCCTGTCGTGATCAGCTTGGTCGAGTAATAATAGCCGTCGGCGTCATAGAGGCTGGCGTCGTATCCTGCGGCTTCCGGCGACTTGTAAGCGAGCAGCTTGCCGTCTTCCTTGAGGCGCTCCAGCGTCACCATGTCGGCGATGAGGAGGACATCGGCGACCGGATTGCCGGCCTGGATCTCGGCCTGAAGCTTGGCGATGATCTTCGGCGTGCCGTCGCGCACCCAGTCGACCTTGATGTCGGGATTGGCGGCCATGAAGCCGTCGACCGTCGCCTGCGCGTCTTCGTTAGGCTGGCTGGTGTAGAGAACGAGGCTTGCGGCCGAAGCCGGAACGGCAAGGAGGCTCGCGGCGAGAAGAGCAGCGGCGGAAACGATCGTCTTCATGGGAGGGTCCTCGGGAATTGCGTCACCCCTCCCTTATTAGTGGTCGTTGACAGAGATGTGACAGGAGGCAGCAGCTGCGCTGCGCCCTGAAACCACTGCGTTGCCGTCGCCTCTCCGATAGACGCTACTTCGCGGCCTCTTCGACGACTTCCGCCACCTTCTGCGGCTGCGAAACCATCACGACGTGGGACGCGCCCTCGACCACGACGGTCCGCTTGGAGCCTGCCCGCTCGGCCATGAAGGCAAGGGCTGCGGCCGGGATATTCTTGTCGCCGGTGCCGTAGACGAACCACGACGGCAGCTTCTTCCAGGCAGGCTCACCGGATTTTTCGGTCAGGGCCGCTTCGGTGATCGGCCGCTGGGCCGCCGCCATCAGGGCCGCCTGTTCGGCCGGCACGTCGCTGGCGAACTGATCATGGAATTTGGCCTGGTCGATAGAGAGGTCGACGCCACCTGCGCTGAGCTTCACCGGGGCCGCCAGCGCTCCGCTCAGCGTGCCGCCGGGAAACTTGCCGGCGAGATCCGCAACCGATTCCCCGGCATCCGGCGCGAAGGCGGCGACATAGACCAGCGACTTGACGTTGTCGTGGCCGTTTGCGGCGGTCGAGATTACCTGCCCTCCATAGGAATGGCCGACGAGGACGACAGGGCCCGCAATGCTACCGACGACATCGGATATATAGGCGGCGTCGCCCGATACGCTGCGCAGCGGATTAGCGGCAGCCACGACCGGGAAGCCGTCCTTGCGCAAGATCTCGATCACGCCGTTCCAGCTGGATGAATCGGCAAAGGCGCCGTGAACGAGGACGACGGTCGGCTTGGTCGGCTGAGCAACGGCAGCGCCGGAAAGAAGAGCGGCCGCCAGGGCGGCGACAGCAGCGAACTTGAACATGGGTCATATCCTTTCGTCGTTGAGTTTCAATGGGAGCCGAACCGGGAGCCACCAGCTGCATTCCCTTCGGCTTGTTATTTGTAAGCGATTTATTTGTACACTATCTAAATAGAGGACGGCATGCCGGACGTCAATAGCTTGCAAATAGATCGTGCACAAATTACATTGAAATCAGAGGAGAGCGTGATGAAAAACACCCGAACGAATGATCTCGCCGACGTGCCGAAAATCGATGAAATGCTTTGCTTTTCAATCTATTCGGCAGGCCATGCCTTCAACCAGCTTTACCGCCCGCTGCTCGATGAGCTGGACCTGACCTATCCACAATTCCTTGTGATGACGGCCCTGTGGGCGCGTGATGACCGCACGGTGAAGGATCTCGGCGAGACACTTTTCCTTGACTCCAGCACCCTCACCCCGCTCTTGAAGCGGCTGGAAAATGTCGGCCTCGTCACCCGCAATCGCAACCCCGCCGACGAGCGCCAGGTGCTTCTCCGCCTGACACAGAAGGGACAGGCCCTCAAGAGCCGCGCCACCCATGTGTTCGACTGCATCGCCAAAGCCGTCGGTCTCGACGTCGAAACCGTCGGCAGGATTCGCGATACGATCGCTTCGCTTCGCGACAACATTCAGAGGAAAAACAAGGACGAGACCTGACGCGGCCTGGACCCGCCGCCTGATCGCTCCGTTCAGGATGATTCCCGTCGACAAGCCAATCACATATTGTACGATCTGCCGCGCGGCTCACGCCCCCCACGATCGATCGCAGTCTCTGGGCGGCAATCTCGCCGGCCCTCAGGCGTGAACCTGCCGCCATTGCCATTCTACCGCGTTGAGGTACGTCAATCGCGTTTGATGAAGGAGGAGTTTCGATGGAATATCGTCTGCTCGGCCGTTCCGGCCTGAAGGTTTCGACTTTGACTATGGGCACCATGACCTTCGGCGGGGTCGGCTGGGCGAAGATGGTCGGCGATCTCGGCGTCTCCGAGGCGAAAAAGATGATCGATATGTGCATCGATGCCGGCATCAATCTGATCGATACCGCCAACGTCTATTCGTCAGGCGAATGCGAAAACATCATCGGCGATGCGCTCGCCGGCAAGCGGCCGCAGGGCGTACTGCTCGCTACCAAGGCGCGCTTCGGCATGGGCGACGGTCCGAACGACCGCGGCCTGTCGCGCTACCACCTGATCCGCGAATGCGAGGCGAGCCTCAAGCGCCTGAAGACCGACGTCATCGACCTCTACCAGGTGCATGAATGGGACGGCCAGACGCCGCTCGAAGAGACGATGGAAGCGCTCGACACGCTGATCAAGCAGGGAAAGGTGCGCTATGTCGGCTGCTCGAACTACTCCGGCTGGCACATTATGAAGGCGCTCGGCATCGCCAATGAGCATCGCTATCAGCGCTTCGTCAGCCAGCAGATCCATTACACGCTCGAAGCGCGCGATGCCGAATACGAGCTGCTGCCGATTTCGATCGACCAGGGCCTGGGCGTGCTGGTCTGGAGCCCGCTTGCCGGCGGGCTGCTTTCCGGCAAACACCGCCGCAACCAGGCCGCTCCCGAGGGAACGCGCCAGTTCGCCGGCTGGACCGAGCCGCCGATCCGCGACGAAAACCGCCTCTGGAACATCGTCGAGACGCTGGTGGCAATCGGCAAAGAGCGCGGCGTCTCGGCGGCCCAGGTGGCGCTTGCCTGGTTGATCGGCCGCAAGGCGGTCACCTCGGTCATCATCGGCGGGCGCACCGAAGCCCAGTTCCGTGACAACATCGCCGCTGCCGAGCTGAAACTCACGGATGAGGAGCGCAAGCGTCTCGAAGCCGTCAGCCTGCCCCCGGTGATCTATCCCTATTGGCACCAGCTGAATACGGCGAGCGACCGGCTCGGCGAAGCCGACCTCGAGCTTTTCGGCCCGCATCTCCAGCAATAGCGAGAGAAGATCAGGCATGACACGGTGAAAGACAGCGTCCTTTCCTCAGAGAAGAGGGCGGAAGCAGTTCCCTCCCCTCCCTCATTCCTGTGCTCGTCACAGGAATGAGGAATGAGAGGGCGTGCCATGCAGCCCCTCATCTGCCTTCAGGCATCTTCTCCCCGATGGGGAGAAGCGGAATGGTCTCGTTTCCTAGAAACGTCTGCAGTGGAAAGAGAAGCGAGCGGCTTGCTCCATCTTCTCCCCAGCGGGGGTCCGAAGGACGGGTTGAGACCCGTGGCTCAACCCCAGTCGATGGCCCGAGGGGTCGGATAGGGCCATACGGCACAACAGTTTTGTTGCACCCCACTCCCAACACTCACCCACCAATCTCAGTGATCAACTTACCTAACCGACCAATGCCATCCTCGATCATCTGCTCATTCGCGCAGGAGAAGCTGACGCGGAAGGTGTTGGCGCCGGAGCCGTCGGCGAAGAAGGCTTTGCCGGGCACGAAGGCGACCTTGGCGGTCTCGAGCGATTTCGCCAGCAGCTTGGCGCCGTCCATGCCTTCCGGCAGCGTGATCCAGATGAACATGCCGCCTTCCGGCTTCGTCCAGCTCGTGCCCTTGGGCATGTACTTCTCGAGCGCCGCCAGCATGCAGTCGCGGCGATGGCTGTAGGCCGCTTTAATCTTGGCAACCTGCTTGTCGAAACCGCGCACGGCGACATCGGATATCGCCATCTGATTGATCGTTGAGGAATGCAGGTCGGCCGCCTGCTTCATCAGCACCAGCTTGCGGATGACAGGCGCATTGGCGACGATGAAGCCGACGCGAAGGCCGGGCGCCAGCGTCTTGGAAAAGCTGCCGCAATAGATCGTGCGCGTGTCGTTGATATGGCCCTTCTCGGCGATCTCCAACGCCAGGATCGGCGGGATCGGCTCGCCGTCGTAACGCAGCGACTGGTAGGCGGCATCCTCGATGACGGCAATGTCGAGCTCTTCGGCGAGCGCCAGCACCCGCTTGCGGCCGGCGAGATCGACGGTTTCGCCGGTCGGATTGGAGAAATCTGCGGAGAGATAGGCGAATTTCACCTTGCCGCCGGCAGCCGCAGCCGCCACGCGGTAGGACTCGGGCGTCCGGTTGCCGCTCGGCGTCAGTTGGTCATAGGCCGGCTCATAGGCATTGAAGGCCTGCAGCGCGCCAAGATAGGTCGGCCAGGTCACGAGCGCGGTATCATTGGGCGAAAGAAAGAGCTTTCCGAGATAATCGAGCCCCTGCTGTGAGCCGGAGACAATGAAGACATTGTCGAGCTCGCAGGGAATGCCGAGGGCGGCCATCTGCTTGACCAGCCATTCGCGCAGCGGCTTGTAGCCTTCGCTGACCGAATATTGCAGCGCCGAATTGACGGCGGCACCTGCGAAGATATCGGCATAGGCCCGTTGGAATTCCTCGGCCGGAAACAGCGCCGGATCCGGAATGCCGCCGGCAAAGGAAATAATGTCGGGCTGGTCGAGAAGCTTCAGGAGCTCGCGGATTTCGGATGCGCGCATGCGCGATGAGCGCGACGCAAACATGGTGTCCCAGTTCAGCATGGAGGTTTCCTCGTATTTTCTGTACCGCCGACAAATCATGCGGCGGAAATTATGTCAATAATGCTGACCTATTTTCTTGTCATGCGATAAGTTGGAGATCACATATTCCTGGGTATGAAATTCGCGAACGTCATTCCCGATAAGAATGAAGTTCCCGAATCGACCGATGGTGACGCCATCCTCGATCGCAGGCGCTCGATTCCCGAATTTGCTGCTCGAAGTCAGCCACCTCAAGTGATTATTACGCTGATCAAGCCGAAACCGGCTGCTTCAGACCTTTCCAAAACCGGCTCGGCGGCGGTAGTGTCGCCGCCACTATTCAATTTACTATCAAGGTGCCAGCAATGACCGTGATGTCGGCCTCTCCCGAAATCAAAATCGAACTCCACAAGACCCCCGTCTCGGACGCCGACCGCATCCAGGCACTGGAGACGCCCGGCTTCGGCAAGATCTTCACGGATCACATGGTCCTGGCGCGATGGACGGCCGACAAGGGCTGGCATGATACGAAGGTTACGCCCAGGCGACCCTTGGAGCTCGATCCTGCGAGCGCCGTGCTGCATTACGCTCAGGAAATCTTCGAAGGCATGAAAGCCTACAAGGCTGACGATGGCCGGATTCTGCTCTTTCGGCCTGAAGAGAACGCACGCCGCTTCGCGCAATCGGCAACCCGCATGGCGATGCCTCCCGTGCCCGAAGAACTCTTTTTGAAGGCGGTCGAAGCACTGGTCCGCGTCGACAAGGCCTGGATTCCGGCTGGCGACGCCAGCCTCTACCTTCGCCCCTTCATGTTCGCCAACGAGGCGTTTCTCGGCGTTCGTCCGGCTCAAGAATATATCTTCTGCATCATCGCCTCACCGGTCGGCGCCTACTTCAAGGGCGGCGCGAAGGCCGTCTCTCTTTGGGTCGAAACCGAATACACCCGTGCAGCCAGCGGCGGCACCGGCGCTGCAAAATGCGGCGGAAACTACGCAGCCAGCCTCGTGGCGCAAGCGGAAGCCGCGAAGAGGGGTTGCGATCAGGTCGTCTTCCTGGATGCCGCGGAGCATCGCTGGGTCGAAGAACTCGGCGGCATGAACGTCTTCTTCGTGATGAATGATGGATCGATGGTGACCCCGCCCCTTGGCGGCACGATCCTGCCGGGCATCACTCGGGCTTCCGTCATCGTGCTCGCAGAAGAAAGGGGCTTGCGCGTGGAGCAGCGTCCCTACTCCTTCGCGGAATGGCAGGAGGATGCCGCCAGCGGCAGGCTTGTCGAAGCGTTCGCTTGCGGCACTGCCGCAGTCCTGGCGGGCATCGGCCTGGTTCGACATGCCGGCGGCGAGTTTCTGGTCGGAGACGGACAGACTGGCAAGCTGACCAGCGAACTGCGACAGCAGCTCGTCAGTCTGCAGAAGGGCGTAACGAACGATGAGCACGGCTGGACGCGCCTCATCCCGGCCTGACCTTCAGACCTTTCACGCGAACGGCGGCGCCAGCACTGACATGGTGGGCGCCGCTCTCGGCCTCGCCTTCAAAGCAGCCGGGCTGACGACAGTTCTCGAACTCGCCGACGCCGATGCAATCATTAAAGAAGACTGGCCCTCATGTGACCCAAGCGCTCGACGGCGGGCGGCAACGCTTCTATCACGGGGTGGGGAATCGTAACAGGCATCAGGACAGCTGAACCGGCACGCACGGACGGCAGGAAATTCAATGGCGAAAATGACGATCTCGCTTCCGGATAATCTGGCGGATTACATCTCGCGCCGTGTCGCAAGCGGCAGATACGACAGCGCCGACGCATTCCTGGCGGAGCTGATCGCGAAGGACCAGGACCATCGTAAGCTCGAGGACGACGAACTGCGCGAGATCCTGAGGCAGGCCGAGGAGAGCGGTATCAGCGACCGGCGCATTCCCGACATTTTGTTGGAAACGAAGGTGAAGCTGCGTGACATCAACCTATAGGCTGACCCGAACGGCCGACGCCGTACTGTCAGGCATCGACGAGTATGCCAATCTGCATTTCGGCGAGGCGCAGGCGGATGCCTATCTTCTTGACTGGGATCGGATTTTAATACTTCTTTCGCGCGTGCCCTCCATGGGCGATGAGTGCGACGCGCTTGGCGCCGGCCTGCGCCGCCTCCTCCACATGCGTCATGTCGCCTTCTACCGGCAAATACCCGACGGCATCCTCGTCATCGACATCATCGGCGCCGACCGGCTTGCCGAAAGGCATCTCCAATCCAACCGACGATCCGGACCGGCCGCTCCCCATGCCCCATGACAGCACCTCCGCCTTCTACGACAATAACGCAGCGATATACGCCAATCGCGCGCTCAGCTTGCCGAAACAGAAGCTCGACACTTTTCTTGCCCGACTTGCGCCGGGGGCCGCAATCCTCGAACTTGGCTGCGGCGGCGGACAGGACAGTGCCTACATGCTCTCTCAAGGCTTCGATGTGACGCCAACCGACGGTTCACCCGAACTCGCGGCACAAGCCGAGGCGCGAATCGGCAGGGAGGTCAGGGTCATGCTCTTTGAGGATCTCAACGCCGAGGCCGCGTTCGACGGCGTCTGGGCCGAAGCGAGCCTCCTTCATGTCCCGAGAACGACCCTGGCCGACGTCTTCGCCCGCATTCACCGCGCGCTCAGAACCGGCGGCATCCTCCACGCAAGCTTCAAGTCGGGAGAAGCCGAAGGGCATGATGGCTTCGGGCGCTATTACAACTATCCATCCGCCCATTGGCTTTCGGCGCTTCTGACGGCAGGCGGCTGGCGCAACCTCGCCGTCGAGGAAAGCGATGGCGGCGGATATGACGGCAAGCCGACCCGCTGGCTCATCGTGAGTGCGCAACGATAAAGGTCGGAGCTTCGCCCCGTGTCCGACGGGAGTCTTGGCGCCCGCGGCGCTTTCAGGCGACAACATCGTACTCCTCCCGCACATGTCACGGGAATGACGGACGGAAGTTAAGTGCCTCCCTACATTGTCACTCCGGCGGTACGCGCGAAAGGCAGCAGCCGCAATTCGTCGAGGAGGCGGTTCGTAAGCCAGTGCCGCTGCAACGGAACCATCCGCTGCCTCCACGGTTGAATCGTATATCTGCGCACTTGCCTTTCGGAGCATGCCATGGCTGTACTTTCACCCAGCGATAGAGACGCGGCCGCCTATCCGATACAGTCGCTCTTCCTCCCGTTCCCGTTCGTCTGCTTCACGCTTGCGCTCGCGACCGATATCGCCTTCTGGCAGAGCAACAACCTCATGTGGCAAAACTTCTCCGCCTGGCTGTTGTGCGCCGGCCTCGTGTTCGGTGTGATTGCGATCCTGGCTGGTTTGATTGACCTCGCGCGGCCCCGCACCCGTCCGTTGCGGTCGGCTTTCCCGTCTGTGCTTCTCTACCTGATCATCCTCGCCCTTGCCTTCCTGAACAGCCTTGTCCATGCCGGCGACGGATGGACTGCCGTCGTGCCTTATGGACTGGCGCTCTCGGCCGTTACTTCAGCGCTTTGCCTGGTGGCAGCCGCTGTTTCCGCGCGCAAATATGCCAGATTGGCCTGGAGGGTATGATGATGAGATCCCTCATTCTCGCCACCTCGGTTCTATCGCTTTTCCTCGGATTCGGTACGTCGGCGCGGGAGGCCGAATTCGATCTGTCGCAGCAGATCGGCCCGAATCCGGTTCTGCCTGAGCCATCTTCCTCCCTGATATCTGATCTCAAAGTCGCGGAAGTGGTCGGCTGGAAGGAAGGAGAGACTCCTGCCGTTCCCGACGGCTTGAAGATCAGTGCCTATGCGAAGGGCCTTGCCAATCCACGCACGGTCCATACCCTGCCAAACGGCGACGTGCTCGTCGTCCAGTCCCGCGGCCCGACCGGCGAACCGACTTCGCGGCCGAAGGATCTCATCCGCGGCTGGATCATGTCGATCGCCCACGGCGGCAGCGGTGAACAGAAAGAGAGCAATATCATTACCCTGCTGCGTGACAGCAATCGCGACGGCACCGTCGATGAACGCCATGACCTGCTGAAGGAGCTTGATTCTCCCTTCGGCCTTGCCTGGATAGACAATACGCTTTACGTCGCCACGACGAGCGCCATCCTGGCCTACCCTTACGAACTCGGACGGAACGAGGTCGCCGCGCAGCCGAAAATCCTGACGCCGCTTCCCGGCGGCCCGATTAATCATCATTGGACGAAGGATCTGGCCCTCAGCCCCGACGGCCGAGCGCTCTATGTCTCGGTCGGATCGAATTCCAATATCGTTGAGAACGGGCTCGAAGCAGAAAAAGGTCGTGCAGCGGTCTGGCAGGTCGACCGGCAGACCGGCGCGGCCCGCGTTTTCGCCTCCGGTCTGCGCAACCCGAACGGCCTTGCCTTCAACCCCGAAACGGGTGCGCTCTGGGTTGTCGTCAATGAGCGTGACGAACTCGGCCCAAACCTCGTTCCCGACTATATGACCTCTGTGGAGGACGGCGGATTCTACGGCTGGCCTTGGAGCTACTACGGCAACCACGTCGACGCTCGCGTTCATCCGCCACGAACCGACATGGTCGAAAAGGCAATCCGACCGGACTACGCCCTGTCCAGCCATGTTGCCGCGCTCGGATTGACCTTCTCGATGAACTCCGCGCTTCCAGCCGCATACGCCAACGGCGCCTTCATCGGCGAGCACGGCAGCTGGAACCGGAATAGCTTCAATGGTTATAAAGTTGTCTTCGTACCGTTCCAGAATGGCAAGCCATCTGGCAAGGCGCAGGACGTCGTCACAGGCTTTATCCAAGGCGATCAGGCAAAAGGGCGACCGGTCGGAGTGGGGATCGATGGGACGGGAGCGTTGCTTGTTGCCGATGATGCCGGCAATACCGTTTGGCGCGTCGCTTCATCCGACGGCAAAGTTACGCCGCAGCCAATTAGCACTGACCAGCTTTCCGGGAATCCGCAAAGCTCGACGAATTCGAACACGGCGCGGACTTTCGATTCGAACCCCGGCATCGGAACGGAGACGACGAATTCCACCACCCAAACCCAGGGACATCGAGCCTCGGACGACGAGCGCTTGACGGGCCAGAAACCACTTTCCGGACCGCCGGACAAGTTTCAGCCTGTGCAGATGCAGATTGCCCCTGCGGCCGGCCCCTAAGGACTTGGTGGAGGCCCAATTCGGAAGAAGGTCTGAAATGACATCCGGATAAACTCCAACGGAGGTTTGGCATGCCGACCACATCCCGGAAGTTCAAACGACTCCTAAGCGCGCTATCGCTCACCGTGGCGATCCTCCCCCTATCGCTCCAGGCGAACGCACAGGCGCCGCCTGACAAATGCGTCGCCCCGTCACAGTCAAACCAGGATCGCGATTCAGCGGATGACCATCAAGATCTCTCCAAGAAACTGGATGACTGCAACGGCGAACTCAGGCCTCCTCCCATCGGCGACACCGAAATGGTGGAACCGGCGCCGGACACCGGTAATTCGCGCATCATCCGTCCGGGAGATATGCCGCCCAACACCAATCCGTCGCACAATTCTGATGACTAAATTCACCGTCCAGACATCTGTGTGTCGGCCGAGAAGGACCATCTCGCACACAATTGGCGGGTTTTTCTTCTTCAGCGGGAACCGAAAACCATCAAGAGGGTTCGACCACATCTGACGAAGCCGGCTCAAGCTGAACATGCCGCAGGTATCTCAAAAGCGGACGAAGACTGGAGGGGGAGATACCGAAGATCCCTTATTGACCACCTGTCTCCCTGGATGGATCGCCCGTTCGCTCGCCAGAAGCGGAATTCACCGAATGAGCCAATTGGCAGATTTGAAGAATGCCGAACTCCTCAAGCTCGCGGGGATCGGCCCCCGGTCCGTCGAGCAGATACGGTCGGCGATCAGAAAATTCAAACGTAACCGGACACACGTCTCGGCGGCGCGGTCGAAGCAATGATTGACGCTGCGGATCGGAGTACGGAATGAACGAGAAGGCTCGACTGGAAAGGGACATCGCAGCCCTGAGGCCATGGTTTCACAACCTGCGAATTAGCGGCGTACAGACCGCGCCTGATCATTTTCTTGGTGACTACCCGTCATTCAAATGGACCCACTTTCAACAGGTTGTGCCTGAAGATCTCCGGGGGTGCAGCGTTCTCGACATCGGCTGCAACGCCGGATTCTATTCACTTGAAATGAAAAGAAGAAATGCCGGACGGGTCGTCGGAATTGACTCCGACCCGCATTATCTCAGGCAAGCCGAGTTCGTAGCCAGACAGACAGGTGAGGATATCGAGTTCAAGCTGATGTCGGTGTACGAGGTGGAAAAACTGAAGGAGAGATTTGACCTGGTCCTTTTCATGGGTGTCCTTTATCACCTGCGGCATTCGCTGCTGGCACTCGACCTTCTGCATGAGCATGTCGTCGCGGCCAGATGCTGTTTCAATGCATGCAGCGGGGGAAGAGGAAGTCGCGGCACTCAGCGAAAATTACGACTTCTTCAACACGACAGCATTTGAGCAGCGCGGCTTTCCCAAAGTGTATTTCTTGGAAGAACGTTACGCTGGCGACCCCACAAATTGGTTCATTCCGAACAAGGCGGCGGTCGAAGCGATGCTGAGAAGCGCCGGGTTTGTCATTCGTGCCAATCCGGAACGGGAAGTTTATCTGGTGGAACATGGAAGCCGCCACCCGATGGCGGAACCGCCTCCGTCACTTTGCTGAAAAACTTCGGATCCAGACCGCTTCCGCAGTCAGGCTCCGATCAACTGCGGCAGGCGGTCCAGGTAGCGTTTGATGGTGCTTTCAATCCGCTCCCTCTCGGCGTCATCGACGCTCGCCCTCGCCTGCGACCACAAACCTATCTGGAAACCGAGATAACATGCCTCGAAAAGCTTGAGCACATCATCGCGCAAATCGCAGTCCGCTTCCTGAGCGACGAGATCGGCAAGACGATAACGCTCCTTACTCGAGAGTTCGAATTCCACGCAGGCGCCCACGACGTCCCAGGCAATGTCCTGGCACCCGATCAGATCGTGGGCCGCGTTGTGATCGAGCGCATCCGTCTTCACGATGCGCCCGCTGGTGGTCGTCAGCCATTCCCATGGGTGAAGCCGGTTGTCCGTATCGACCCGTCGCAATCGTCCGGCCAGCCGCTCGGGCGTGCTTATCACGCACCCCAATTTTTCTGCCGTATCCGATCCTGCCGCTTCCGCAATATTGAAAATCGCCATCTCACACAGTTTCTGGATCGACGCGCCGGCGTTTTGCGCCGGGAGGTGACGGGCACGAAAACCGAGATAACGTCCGAGGTGATCCGCGATGTCGCGCCTGCTTGCACCACTATGGTCGAGGGGCGTTCCATCCAGCCATTCGTCGATGACAAATCCGTAACAGGTACCGGCAATCTTCGGAATAAAACCGGCTTCGCTCAGCAAGGAGCCTCTTCTGGCCTTGTCCGAGTCGCTCCCGCCAAGCCCGGCAAACTTGACAAGCCACGCCCCTCCTTCGGCTTCCATCAGGAATTTGCGTTTTTCCATCTGCATATAGCTCGGCGGCCAATGTGAAGGATCACGATACCGAACCGCGCGCCATGCGCCACCGGAGAGGTCCCGCCAGGACGAACGCGCAACGCCGACAACATCGGCCGCCCATGTCTGCAGACGATGTTTTGGATCTTGGGTCTTGAGGGTCAGCTCGTCGAAGCTGACGACATGGCGTGGCCGATCCCGCCAACGGGTCCGATGCGGCTCGCTTGCATGCGGGCCTAGTTCACCCGTGTGGCTCGGGAAAAAATGAAGCCGATCAGACGCCACGCCGTTGGCCTGCAACCAGTCCGCAACGCAGCCGAACGAGCTCCCCGATAGCCCCGGCCCCTCATCGACGATGGCAAAATCGGTGCGATGGTCGGCGAGAATCCGCTCGGAAAGAGCCGGTGTGACGCGTACGTACCGCTCGAAGGGGTGGCCAGTCGGGCGCAGCGAATAGGCCGGCTCGGCATCCAAGGCTGCAGAAACCAGAGCCGCGAGTCCGGTCCCGATGCTTCGGATCCCGATGACGACTGTTTTAGACGTCAAGTTTGAGATCGAAGCCGCCTCGATATAGCTCTCGGGATACAAAGCATAAAAGGCGTAGCCCTCTGCGCGCTTCATTCGCACCGGATCGGCGCTGGCGAGAGATTCGAGTTTGGTTGTCCAATCCTCTGGAAAGGACAAACTGCCGGAAAACCCGTTTCGCCACGATCGCATGATCTCCCGTGCCTGCATGCGCAGAAATTTCGCGCCTGCATCCTGAAGCTCGGAGATATCGTCCGCGCCTTTTCCCCCGAATTCCTGATCGGCCAGTCCCTGAACCAGTTCTCCAGTCAGGATGAATGCTCGAACCAGGGTTTCGTGGCGCTGCCGGCTCGGCTGCATTTCGATGCACGCCATCATCAATCTTGAAATCGATGCGCGTACTGCTGCTGTGTTCTCGATGTGCTCGACATCGCCATAGACCAGCATCCGGTCCTCCTTCCTTGCAGCAATGCCTGCCCGAGCTGGTTGGATCATCGTCAGACGCGATCGAAAAAAACGGGAAGGTATCGGGAACCGGCGCAGTTCCCGCTTGTTAGCTTTGTAGATGCCTCAGCAAGCAGCCCTTGGAGGGAACCATGCGTTCGAAATCCATTCGTGTTGGATTGGTGGGAGTTGGCAATTGCGCCTCGTCATTGGTTCAAGGACTTACCTACTATGATAACGCCCGGGAAAACGAGCCGGTTCCAGGTCTCATGCACGTTGATCTCGGCGGATATCATGTGCACGATATTGAGATATCCGCGGCCTTCGACGTCGCCGCTTCAAAAGTAGGGCGCGATGTCGCGGAGGCGATATACGCCGAACCAAACAACACGCAGCGTTTCGCAGATGTCGCTCCGCTTGGCGTCGAGGTGAAACGCGGCAGGACGATGGATGGGATAGGGAAGTATCTCCAGGATCGGATCGAGGAATCGGCGGAGCCGTCGGCGGACGTAGCGGAAATCCTCAGGCAAACCGGGACGGACGTGCTAGTTTCCTATCTTCCCGTTGGCTCGGAAGAAGCAACCAAGTGGTATGCCGAACAGGCGCTGGCGGCAGGTTGCGCTTTTATCAATTGCATTCCGGTATTCATAGCCTCCAAACCGGAATGGCAGCAGAAGTTCGCCGCCCGGAAGCTGCCGGTCATCGGCGACGATATCAAGAGCCAGGTGGGGGCAACGATCGTCCACCGAATGCTCGTCAATCTCTTCCGCGAACGGGGCGTCCGTGTGGATCGCACCTATCAGCTCAATTTCGGCGGAAACACTGATTTCCTCAATATGTTGGAGCGCGAGCGGCTGGAATCAAAGAAGATCTCCAAGACCCAGTCGGTCACCAGCCAATTGGATATTCCGCTTCCTGCCGACGATGTACATGTCGGACCAAGTGACCACGTCCCCTGGCTCACCGATCGCAAATGGGCTTATATCAGGCTCGAGGGCACCACTTTCGGGGGCGTGCCGCTCAATGCGGAGCTCAAGCTTGAAGTGTGGGACTCGCCCAATTCAGCCGGCGTTGTCATCGATGCAATACGTTGCGCGAAACTCGCCCTCGACCGAGGCCTGGGCGGAGCTCTGACAGGGCCGTCGAGCTATTTCATGAAATCGCCGCCGCAGCAGTTCACCGATTACGAGGCCCGCCGCCGGACGCAGAATTTCATCGACGATGAGGAGGATGTTCTGCGCGGAGCCGCGGAATGACGGCAACTTTCTTCCTGGTTCGTCACGCAGCGCACGACAATGTCGGGAATTTCCTGGCGGGCCGTACAGCCGGTATTTCGCTTGGCGAATCCGGACGCTCGCAAGTTCAGCGTCTCGGGGAGAGGCTGCGCCGAGAGGACATCAATGAGATCTACACCAGCCCGCGCGAACGAACACGGGAGACTGCAGTAGGTATCGCATCAGCCTGTGGCCTGTCTCTGCCGCAAACAGACGATGCATTGGACGAAGTGAATTTTGGCAACTGGTCCGGAAAAACCTTCGAAGTTCTCAATGATGATCCCCTTTGGCGCCGATGGAATACCACACGCAGCCTCGTCCGCACGCCAGGAGGCGAGACGATGCTGGACGTCCAAACTCGGATTTTCGGGCTCATAGAGACATTGGCCCGTCGCGGCAACGATAGGCGCTTAGCGCTGGTGTCTCATGCCGATGTCATCAAGGCGGCTGTCAGCCATGTTCTGGGACTGCCAATCGACGCTTGGCCCAGATTTGATATTGCACCGGCCTCCGTCACCACCGTTGTGGTCGGCGACTGGGGTGCAAAAGTGATGACGCTCAACGAAGTGACCTTATAACCCGTTCGTTAAATCCTGCCCGGGGAAGTCAAATGATCGAAGCCACGATGATCTGGAACGAGCCGAACAACAAATCGCACTGGGATCCGGAGATCGATCCTGAATGGAGCCTGTTTGCGCAAATGGCAATCCTGGCGGCCGATGCCATCGCAGCCAAGAATCCGGAACTGACGAAGGTGCTCGGCGGAATATCTCCAATCGACCCCTTCTTCATCAGCCGCATGAAGAATTACGGCGTGCTCGATCACCTCGATGCCGTCGCGCTGCATGGTTTTCCCCTCGACTGGAATCTCTGGCAAATTCACGAGTGGCCGGAGAAAATCAACGAAATACGCGCCGTCACCGATCTGCCGATCTGGGTCAGCGAAGTGGGCGTCTCGACCTTCGGTGCGGAGGAAGTGCAATTGTGGGGCCTGCAACGAACTGCCGAGTTGCTCAAGGGCAAAGTCGAGCGCTGCCAATGGTACAGCCTCTACGACCTCCCTCGATCATGGGAGGCAACAACGCGTCATCGCGAAGCCGAAGGCTCCTCCTACTATCGGCACTACTATATGGGCATTCTGCGCGAAGACGGAACGCCCAAACCGGCGCTTGAGGAGTTTGCCAAACACACGCCGGATTTCGGCCTGGTCCAATGGTTTCACTTCGAAGACCCGCGGCTGGATGAGGCTGCTGCCTGGATGAGGCGGCTGGGCGTGAAATCTGTGCGCACCGGGCTTTCCTGGGCGGACCGATTCCGGCCCAATGCCCTCGATTGGTTCGACCGACAGATGCAGGCTCTCGAAGATTTCGACGTAACGGTGACATTCTGCTTCACGCCGGAGCATAGAGGTATCGCGCCGCACCATACCAGCGCGCCCCTGGTGCCCGAAGAATTCGCCGGGTTCTGCGAAGAAATGGTACAACGTTACGCGCCACGCCAGGACAGCGGATATGTGTCGCGCGTTGCCAAGTCAGCAGCCCGGCTGCTGGGGCTTGAATCACGTGCGTCCCTCGGAGCCGGCTAAACCCAGGCTCTGCGCTATCCTGCCGATCGGTCCTCGGGAATAGGCTACCCCCTGATAGCATGCCAAGGCAGCACGAGCCCACAGAATGTAAAGTCTGGGGCTTTGCAAGAAAACGGCGATCGAAAAGACGCGATGACTCAAGAAGCTGATCCAATAGCGCATGATGTAAACCGCCATGCGCTGCCGGGACAAGCCATGTCTGCCGGGACGGACGCGTTTTCGCGGGCGCATGCCCATGCGAGGCCAGCTCAGCCGGAATGCGAGACCCTCGCGACGCTGGCGGAATCCGGCGGCCTGGGTGGCTACGACAAAGTCGGAATCGACGTAAGACAGTGCGATCCTCTTCTCAGCAATCCCCGCATGGATCACATCTAGAAGTGCTGTTGAGCGGACGATCACCACGTTCGTTCCTCTCCCATCAGAGGAGTAGGGCTCCTTCCAGGCATCCCCGAAAGCGATATCTGCGGTTTCTGCCACGACGTCGTCGCAGAAATTGCAGGCGGAGTTCTGAAAGAAACCCGCACCCCAGTCCCCATCGACCAGATGCCACCAGTCCTGGGCGCACGTCTCGCCGTTTTCGAGTGTCAGCTCAGCCCGATACCAATTCGCAGGCCGATCCTGGGTTTTCTTCCTGTAGTCGAGCCGTTTAACCTTCCCGATGTTCTGCCCCATCTGCCATGCGAAGCTCTCGGCCATTCGCGCGCTTTTCATGTGGCCACAAAACAGCCCAAGCGTGAAGGCAATTCGCTCCTTCAATACTGGGTCATCGGCACAGGCCAGTCGCACCGCCTTGATGAAACAAGGAATCCCAACCACGGCATACCGGCCCGGCGCCTCGCGAATGGACTGAAGTACTCCGGAAAGTTCGACCGGATAATATCGAGATTTAGCGCCCGCCTGAAGTTCCTGCAGATCACGTGACAGCGAATAATGAAACAGGCGCCGTTCCGATTGCGGATCATCGCTCTCCTTAACGTGAGCAACACCGTCAACAAGCCCCAGGCGCAGCAATTCCGCTGCCACCCAGGTGACCATGCCGCCGGAGCTGCCGTTCGAACGGTATTCCCCTTCCTCGACATGGCCGACAAAGGCAACCTCGTAACGACCCAGCAGAGCGTTTCGGTTTTTCGCACCGGCAAAACATTCAGCCGCCAATTCATCCTCGTCCCGGGCCACCGGCGAAAACGGGCAAATTCGCGCAAAATCTTCATCACGGGCCTGCAACCATGTCTTCGGGCCTGCCGGCTTCATCTGCCCGTACCGGTCGAGTTCCATGTGCACATCAGGTCGCGTTGACCTTGCGACACAGGAGCCGCAGCCGATGCAGCAGCCGGAGCCTGCAATATCCTTGGGAGCGATGCCCGGCGCGAGCCGATTCTTTTGACCGGAGCTATTGCAAGGCATGGCTGAGATAGGCGTTGGATGTGTCGCGCAGCGAAGATATCCGCTGCGAAATGCCCATAGGAAGGGGATTGCCGAGGATGCCATCCAGATGCGTGGAAGTCGTATCTTCGGTCAGAACATGATCTTCAGCTCGGACGAGCCGCGTTAGATCGCGAATCTTGTTGGAACGGTAATCGGAGAGGACGCATGCAAACGGCTTCTCGTTGACAAGCGAGAACACGCATCCATGAAAGAAGTTCGTCACGACAGCCTTTGCTTCGGAAATAAAGCTGGCGAAGTCCTCCGGGCCGGCATCAATCCATTGCTCATCGGCCCAGTCGTTCCGATAGCCGATGCTGATAAGCGGATAGTCCCGGTCTCCTGCCCACCGGCGCACGGTATCCTGAAACCATGTGGGAAAACTGTGGCCGTAGACGGCTATATAGGCTGCCGCCTCCCCGTCATCCCGGCTCGCCTTCATCGTCTGCGGAAATTGCAGGCAGGGGTCGAGAACGAGTTCGGGCTCTATTCCCAATGTCTCGCGGATGATCCGCTCCGAATGGAGGTCCCGGACGGAAATATGAGAGAACTTTCGCAGCTTTTCCGCCCACCCCTCCAGTCGCTCCGACGATGTCAGACTTCCAAACGTCGCGGCATAGGAGACAAGACGCCCGCATCGCAGGCCTTCTCCATAAAACACCGGATACCCGCCATACCAGGGATGGCGAAGGTTCCACACCTCGTCGCTGCCGACGACGATGAGCGAATAGTCGTCCATCGCGGCTGGATTCTCCAAGGGAAACGGCGATGAAAGAGGCAAGCTCGCAAACGATTGAAAGAATTTCCGGATCTTCGCTTTGTAGAGCGGGTAGTCTTCCTTCGGCGTTGCGGCAGGAAGCAGCGGTTTCAGCGCGCATTGCCATTCCGCGCGGTTCACGCGATCAGACATGTGTTCGAGAAGAACGGCTTCTACTCCCATGGACGCGAGGCCTTCGGCCAGACAGCGTGCCTGCCAATAGGAGCCATAATTTATGCAGCGATGAAAGGTAAGAATTCCGGCCTTAGACATCTGGTCCCTGAAGCAGATCGAATAGATTCCACTAACCGACCAACTCCAGTTCCGTTCCCAACAAACCGCAGCTCGCCTCTTGGTTCGGGAGCAGCTTTCTTCAGTATGTCGCAATGAATCAGATAACCCCCAGCTCAGCCGGGGGTTATCTGCAGTCTGGAGGCTGGAGCTTTTACTCCGGCCTTTCCGTTTTGCTTCGCTGAAACAGCTTAGTTGACCGATTTGTCGACCAGCTTGTTCTTGCCGATCCAGGGCATCATCCCGCGCAGCTTGGCGCCGACTTCCTCGATCTGATGGCTGTCGTTGTTGCGGCGGATGCCCTTAAAGCGGGCCGCACCCGACCGGTATTCCTGCATCCATTCGGAGGTGAACTTGCCGGTCTGGATGTCCTTAAGCACGCGCTTCATCTCAGCCTTGGTTTCTTCGGTGATGATGCGCGGGCCGGTGACGTATTCGCCCCACTCGGCCGTGTTGGAGATCGAGTAGTTCATGTTGGCGATGCCGCCTTCATAGATCAAGTCGACGATCAGCTTCACTTCGTGCAGGCACTCGAAATAGGCCATTTCAGGCGCGTAACCAGCTTCAACCAGGGTTTCGAAACCGGCGCGGATGAGCTCGACGAGGCCGCCGCAGAGAACGACCTGTTCGCCGAAGAGGTCGGTTTCGCACTCTTCGCGGAAATTGGTTTCGATAATACCCGAACGGCCGCCGCCGACGCCGCAGGCGTAGGAGAGCGCGAGTTCAAGGGCGTTGCCGGAGGCGTTCTGATGAACGGCAACGAGGCAGGGAACGCCGCCGCCCTTCTGGTATTCGCCGCGAACCGTGTGGCCTGGGCCCTTCGGGGCGATCATGACGACGTCGACGGAAGCCTTCGGCTCGATCAGGCCGAAGTGAACGTTGAGACCGTGGGCGAAAGCGATGGCAGCGCCGTCGCGGATGTTCGGAGCGATGTCTGACTTGTAGATGTCGGCCTGGAGTTCGTCCGGCGTCGCCATCATCATCAGGTCGGCCCATCCGGCGGCTTCGGCGACGGTCATGACCTTGAAGCCATCGGCCTCGGCCTTCTTGACGGTGGGCGAACCGGCCTTGAGCGCGATGGCGACGTTCTGGGCGCCGCTGTCCTTCAGGTTCAGCGCATGGGCGCGGCCCTGCGAGCCGTAGCCGATGACGGCGACCTTCTTGGCCTTGATGAGGTTGAGATCGGCATCACGATCGTAATAGACGCGCATTTGAAGTTCCTTCCCTTGTGCTTGTCCTGTTGACTGTCATTAAGGCGAAATCAGCCGAGAGCCGGCATCTCCGCCAGAACCTTCTCCGTGCCGTAAAGCCGGAGGAAGGCGGTCACCGCCCTCTCCGCCTGGCGTGCGGTATCCTTGAGGCCCGGTTCGCCGAGCAGCATGCGCACATGCAGGTCGGAAACGACAAGGCCGTAAAGCGTGTGATAGGCTTCGTCGGCATCGGCAAAGCGCAGGAGCCCTGCCCTCTTGCCGGCATCGATCAGCGCCATGGCGCGCCGGTCAATCTGGCGGCGGCCGCGTTCGAGCAGGAGCTTGCCGAGCTTCGAGCCGTCGCGGTGGGATTGGCCGATCGCCAGCCGGTTCAGCGCCAGCGAGACGTCGCCGGCGAGCACTTCCAGCAGATCGCGGGCGAAGATGACGACATGGTCGTGCAGGCTCGTCGCCGTAAGCCGTTCGCCGTTGCGCTCGAATGTGCGCACCTTGCTCGCCTGATAGGCGATCATCGCCGACAATAAGCCGTCGCGATCGCCGAACCACTTGTAGAGGCTTTCCTTCGAGCAATTGGCGGCGCGCGCAACACCCGAGGTCGTCAGCGCCTTCTCGCCGCCATCAACGAGCAGACGCAGTGCCTGCTCCAGAACGGCGTTCTGGCGCGACGAAAATTCGCTCGGCTCAGCAATATCGACGGACACGGTCATGGCTCCCATATACGTACCGTACGGTACGGTTCGCAACCTTTATGCGGCAATCCGATCAGGCCGTCAAGCAGGCCCGGCAGATTTTTATACGGGAAAGGCCGGTGGCACACCAGAATTGGATAGGCGGACACCTGATTGAGATTCCATAATGCTGCATAATGTCATTTGCCGGGAGCCTTTTATGTCGCGTCTACCTGCTGCTCTTCTCCTAGCCGGAGCGATGCTCCTGGCAACGACGCCCTTCACCGGTCGCGCCGCCGCGCAGTCGGATAGTGAAGTCTATAACCGCATCGAGGAATTGCACGCCGATGCCGCCGGCTTCGACCGGCCGCTGCGCCAGCTCGTCCAGGCGATGCGAACCGGCGATGCCGAGACCATCGCAGGCCTTGCCGAATATCCCCTGAGCGTAAAGGCAGATGGCGAAACCTATAATGTCGAAAACGCCGAGGATTTCATCGAGAATTTCGACGATCTGGTGATGCCGGAGACCCGTCGCGCTGTCGGGCGCCAGCAATATGAGGATCTCTTCGTCAGCAGCGAAGGAGTCATGCTTGCAAATGGCGCGGTCTGGATGGGTGCAGTCTGCGACGACAACGCCTGCGAGGAAAGCCATTGGGCGATCATCGCCATCAATAACTAGTCGGCGGCATTTGTCGCGCAGCGCTGTCAGCCATCGCTGCGAAGCTTGCGCGCCAAAGTCTGAAGCTCCTTGAACGCTTCGTAACGCTTGCGGTGAAGATCTGAAATCTCGCCCTCTGACGGCTGAAAACGCTTTTCCACCTTGGTGAGCTCGCTCATTGCCTCGCCAACATCGGCAAATTGCCGGCCGGCGACAGCGCCGAGAATGGCCGCTCCCAGCAATACCGGCTCCTCGGCCTTCGTCGCCACCACTGGCTTGCCACTCGCATCGGCGAGCACTTGGCGGACGAAATCGTGCTGGCCGGCGCCGCCGCTGATGACGATGTTGTCGACGGTGACGCCCGCCTCGGCCTGTGTTTCGATGATCTGCCTGAGGCCGTAGCCGATGCCGCAAAGCCCCGCGACGTAGAGCGAGACCAGGCCGTCGAGATCCCGCTCCATGCCGAGACCGGCGATAACAGCCCGGGCATGCGGATCGGCAAAGGGCGCGCGGTTGCCGAGAAATTCGGGAACGACATGCAGCCCGGCCGCCAGCCTGACGGCGTCGGAAGAACGGCCCGCCTTGTCGGTGGCCATGTCGGCAAGCAGGACCGGCAGCGCAACGCCGGCGCTGTTCGAAAGCTCCCTCGCCTCGCTGGCCGCGGGATGGAAGGAGAGGAGATGGTCGATCGCCGCACCGGCGGCGCTCTGGCCTCCCTCGTTCAGCCAGAGGCCAGGCACCATTGCCGAATAATAGGGCCCCCAGACACCGGGCACGAAAGACGGTTCTGTCGTCGATGTCATCGTGCAGGAAGAGGTCCCGAAGACATAGGCAAGGTTGGCTCGCGGATCGGCGCCGACGGTTCCGACACCGCCCGCATGAGCATCGATCAGCCCGGCTGCCACGGCAGTTCCGGGCGTCAGCCCGAGTTCCTCCGCCGCAGCCGTGCTCAGCCCCTGGCCGAGCGCCGAACCGGGCTCGACAATGACTTTGCCGATGCGGGCAAACCCTTCCTCCGCCAGCACGCCGAGACCGATCTGATGGAAATAACCGCTGTCCCACCGCTTCTCATGAGCGAGATAGGTCCATTTGCAGGTGACCGTGCAGGTCGAGCGCGACAGATCGCCGGTTGCCCGCCAGGTGAGGAAATCCGCAAGATCGAAAAACTGCCAGGCAGCATCGAAAACCTGGGGGCGGTTTTCTTTCAGCCAGAGAAGTTTGGGTGTTTCCATTTCGGGCGAAATACGGCCGCCGACATAACGCAGCACGTCATGGCCAAACGCATTGATGCGCTCCGCCTGCGGGACAGCACGATGGTCCATCCAGACGATAATATCGCGTTCCGGATCTTCCGAAGGCCCGACGGGAAGCGGCTTGCCGCCTTCGCCGAGGACGACGAGCGAGCAGGTGGCGTCGAAACCGAGCCCGACCACTGAAGCCGGATCGACGCCGGCTGCGGCAACCGCCTCTCGCACTGCCGCGCAAACGGCGCTCCAGATTTCGGTGCTCGATTGCTCGACCATGGAGCCGGCTTCATGAAACAGGCTTATATTCCGCTTAGCGGAGGCCAGCATGCTGCCGGCCATATCGAACAGGCCGGCCCGGGCGCTGCCGGTGCCGACATCGACGCCGATGACATATTTAGCGCCGGTCTCTGAGGTATGAGATGTGTCGCTCATGATCTCTCGTTTTCGGATCGTCAAAGATCGGATTGATTAGCAGCTACGGTCGAATTTCAAAGTCTGTTGTCTGGAACGATCCACGCCTCCAGGGAGGCTGACATTACGCGCCTGCGGCGACATAGCAAGGAGACTGGGCGCTGAGCGCGCCCTCCACCCCGGGGGCCATCACAGCATCCCTCCGACATGTTCCAGAATGGCGGTGAGCTCCCCTGCTCCTGTCGCCACCGCGGCAGCGCCGGCGGCATCGAGGACCGCGCGGCGGCCGGGCCTCGGATCGGCCGGATCGACGAATCCGATGGCCGTCATGCCTGCGGCGATTGCCGCCGCCACGCCGTGGACGCTGTCGTCGATCATGACGCATCTGGCCGGCCGGGCTCGAAAACGCTCGGCGCAATGCAGCAGCAGATCAGGCGCCGGCTTCGGCCGGGATACGAATTCGGCGCTGAAGACGCCTTCGGCGAAGGCACTCCAGAGATCGAGTTTGCCGAGGCTGTTGCGCAGCCGCCGCATCGTGCTGTTCGATGCGACGCATTTCGGACGGTCGAGGCTCTTGACGACCTCGGAAATGCCGGGGATCGGCGTCAGCGAGCGGGCAAATTCCTCGAACAGATGACGATGCCATGCCTCAAACAGCGCGGCGACATCGATGATTCCATATTCGCGTCGGCACATCTCGGCGATGATGCTTTCCGAATTGCCGGTGAATTTGGCATGCGCCTCCGCCGCGGTGATCGCAATGCCGGCGCCTTGCAGCGTCTCCGCCAGCGTGCGGCTGGCGATCGGTTCGCTGTCGATCAGCACGCCGTCGCAATCGAAGATCACCAGATCGATGCTACTCATGGCCCCCGTTATACCGGGATAATCGACACCACTAGTGAGCATGTCTCATCTCCGCGCCTGCAAGGCGAGATCCGGCCGGTCCGTGGTGATCTGCCGGATCGGCTTCGCAAGCCAGTATTCGAGGTCGCTGATTTCGTTCGGAACCCATGCGCCGAGGCGGTCGAGCGGAACAAGCCGGGTGATCTCTTCCCATTGCGCCTGAAGAAGAGACATTTCGACGGCGATGATATCCGAACATTGCTTCATCAGGCTGAGACCGCTGGTCAGGCCGAGGCGCTCGGCCGAATTGGCATCGAAGGAGGATAAGGCGCGAATTCCGGGAGCGGCCTTGCGAATGTCGGCAAGAACGTCGGGATGAAAGCTTGTCAGGATCGAGCGCTCCGCCAGCTCAAGCCGGTTGATAGCGTCAAAGGCTTTGGCGGCAAGCCCTTCATAAGGCGTTCCAGCATGGGTCTTCAGTTCGATATGAAGCTCGAGCGTGGTGTCCTTGAAGACGGCAAGTACCTCGTCCAGAGTCGGAATCGTCTCCCCGCCGCTCTCCTTGAGCCGGACTTCGCGATGTTTTCCGGAACTAAGGTCGGCGACCGGGCCTTGCGCATTGGTCGTGCGATCGAGCGTCGGGTCGTGTATGACGAGCATTTCTCCCGATCGTGTCAGGTGGACGTCGAATTCCACGCCATCGACCGGCATTTGCGCAAGGTTACGGAAACCCGAAAGACTGTTCTCGGGCCAGAGATTGCGGCCACCGCGGTGGCCGATGATAAGCACCATCGTCTTGATATCCTTGAGATTCGGCGTGTTACTTTCCGGAGTCCACCAGTCCTTTGGTGAACCAGCGCTGCATGAAGAGAATGACTGCCGCAGGCGGAAGCATAACGAGAAGCGCCGCGCTCATCGCAATGTTCCAGGCAGGTGCGGAGTCCGAGACGGGAACGAGTTGCTTCAGCCCGAGCACCGCCGTTCCCATCTCCTTGTCGGTGGTGAAGAGCAGCGGCCACAAATACTGGTTCCAGCCGTAGAGAAACAGGATGATCGACAGGGCCGCAATGTTGGCGCTCGACAGCGGAAGAAGGATATCCTTGAAGAATTTCAGCGGACCGGCGCCGTCGAGCTTGGCCGCCTCGCAAAGCTCGTCGGGAACGGTCAGGAAGAACTGCCGGAACAGAAAGGTCGCCGAGGCAGAGGCGATCAGCGGCAGGATCAGGCCGGCATAGCTGTTGACCATGTTCCATTTCAACGAGGCTTCGATGCTGTATCCCGTCAGCTGTTCGAGGATACCGGCAAGGCCGATCGTCCCGGCCAGCCAGCGGATCGGGCCGGCGGCATCGGCGACCGCCTCATAAGTCGGGATGATGCGGACCTCGACCGGAAGCATCAGCGACACGAAGATCAGCCAGAACGCCGTCATGCGAAACGGGAAACGGAAATAGGTCACGCCGAACGCGGCAATCAGCGAGATCGCAAGCTTGCCGATGACGATGCCGGCGGTGACGATGATCGAATTCAGGAACAGTTGGGAGAACTCCCCTTGCTGCCAGGCGGCCGCCAGGTTCTCCAAAAAATGCTCACCCGGCGTCACCGGGAACGGCGCCTGCTGAACTTCCTGCAAGGTCAGCGACCCCGCGACGAACGCGAAGTAGAGGGGCAGGCAAACGAAGATCGCGCCGATCAGCAGCACGGCATGACAAAAGATCGAAAGACCGAGATGACGTTCGGGCATGACTACACCTGGTAATTGACCTTGCGCTCGAGCGCGCGGAACTGGACGATGGTGAAGAGGATGGCGATCAGCATCAACAGCACGGATTGGGCGGCGGACGAGCCGAGATCCAGTTGCACGAAGCCGTCCTGGTAGACCTTGTAGACCAGGCTGTTCGTCGCTCCCGCCGGGCCGCCACGCGTGACGGCATCGATGATGCCGAAGGTTTCAAACAGCCCGTAGACGAAGTTCATTACCACGAGGAAGAAGACCGTCGGCGAAATCAGCGGAAGCGAAATCGTGAAAAAGCGCCGGACGGGTCTTGCACCGTCGAGCTTTGCCGCCTCCAGAAGCGAGACAGGCACGGCCAGCAGTGCGGCGACAAGAAAGATGTAGTCGTAACAGACGTTCTTCCAGACCGAGGCGATCGTCACCAGAAGCTGCGCATCGAAAGGACGCCGGTTCGGATCCCATTGAAAGCCGAGTCCGTGCAGGAACTGCGCGATCGGTCCCACCGCCGGATTGAACAGGAAGGCCCAGATAACCCCTGATATGACCGGCGCGATCGCATAGGGAAGGAGGATGATGCTCTTGTAGATCCCCCTGCCCCTAATCACAAAATCGGTCGCGAAGGCAAACAGCCCGGCAAGCAGAAGGGTCGCGCCGTTCTGTGCAACGGTGAACCAGAGCGTGAACAGCGCGCTGGCGCGATATTCCGGGCTTGCGAACAGATTGTAAAAATTTGCGAGCCCGACGAAAATTTGTGTCCCGCCGAACGGATCGACCTGAACGAAGGCCAGCGACAGCGCCTTGTAAGAAGGTATGAAAAAGAAGAACAGGAGGATCAGCAGCTGCGGCGCAACCAGGCCGAAGGCAAGCCACGGTCTGTTGAAGTGGGCGGACTTTAATCCGGCTTCCGACGGCTGCGCGACCGAGCGGCCCGTCGACAGAAGATCGGGGATGCGAAGGCGCCGGGCGGCGCCTTCCATCCTTCCCAAGGTTCTACTTTGCTGCATGAAGCTGCTCATACTGGCGAAGGATCTGGTTTCCGCGCGCCGCCGCCGCATCCAGTGCCTGCTGCGGGGTCTTCTGGCCGGTCCAGACGCCCTGGATCTCTTCCACCAGAAGCGCCATCGACTGGTTATGATTGCCGAAGCGGAAGCCGCGCGAATTGTCTGTCGGGGTACCGCGCGTGAGCTGGAGAATGGCGATCTCGCGGGTCGGGTGGTCCTTGAAGTAGCCCTCGGACTTGGCCTGCTCATAGGCTGTGTTCGTCACCGGGACATAGCCTGTCTGCTTGCTCCACCAGACCTGCGTCTTCGGTGAGGCGACGAAGTTCAGGAAGGCCGCCGCGCCGGCATATTCTTCTTCCGACTTGCCTTTGAGAACCCAGAGGGCCCCGCCGCCAATGGTGCTGTTTTTCGGCTCGATGCCTTCCTCATGCGGCAGGAACGTTGCGCTCCAATTGAATTTCGCGCCGCTCTCGACGGCGGCGTGCGCCGCGGTGGAGGCCACATAAGTCGAGCAGGTTCCAGAGGTGAACAGCTGGTCTGGCGAGAGCCCCTGCCCGGCGATCTGCAGGATGCCGGCGTCCATCCACGTCTTGAGGCGTGTCACCTGACCGACCACCAATGGGCTCTTGTTGAAGATGAATTCGGTGTCGAGGCCGCCGAAGCCATTCGCCTTGGTACCGTAAGGCTGGTCCTGGATCGCCGCGTAGTTCTCGATCAGGCTCCAGTAGAAGTCGTTCGCAAGCGCCATCTGGCACTTCGAGACACCTTTCTCCTTGATAGCGCGCAGTTGCCTGTCGAGCTCCTGCCAGGTCTCGCCCGGCTTGTCGAAGCCGGCTGCCTTGAAGTGATCGGCATTGTACCAGAAGATCGGCGTTGAGCTGTTGAAGGGCATCGCCGCCGGCTTGCCGTCGACCAGATAGAAGCCCGCGACCGGCGCGACGAAATCATTCCAGTCGACCTTGTAGCCTTCCTTCTCCATCAGCTGCGGCACTGGAATGATGGCGCCGGAATTGTACATGGTGAGGAACCCGCGCTCGGCGGCCTGGATCAGAACCGGCTGTTGATGGACGCGGTAGGCGGCCACCATCGCCGCCATGGTCTCCTCGTAATTGCCTTTGCCGATGCCGACGACCTCGTATTTGTCCTGCGAGGCGTTGAAGTCCTTAATCAGCTGGGTGGTGATTTCGGCCAAGCGGCCGCCTGCCGCATTCCACCATTCGATCTTGACGCGATCGGCGGCGCTGGCGTGGCCTGCATTCGTCAGCCCGAGCCCCACCAGTGCAGCGCCCGCCGCGAATGACCGGATTGTCCGTCCGAAACGGGATCCTATTAAAGACATTGCCGTCATTTCGTTTTCCTCTCCATTGCCTTTGTTCGCCGACCGGTGCGTGGAGCGCCGGTCAACCCCTCCCAGAGCGGCGATAAAACAAGGTTGGGGTCACTTGTTACAAATGTCAATAGCGTGTTACAAATGTATGACGACCTCGGAGGAAGGATACCATGGCGGCTATCGAACTGATCGACCTGAAGAAGAACTACGGACCGGTTCCGGCAGTGAAAGGCATCAATCTGACTGTCGCGGACGGCGAAATGATTGTGCTGGTCGGCCCATCAGGATGCGGAAAATCGACCTTGCTGCGGATGATTGCGGGCCTCGAAGCCATAAGCTCCGGGCACCTCAGGATTTCAGGCAATGACGTTGGCCAGGTCGATCCGGCCGACCGCAACATCGCGATGGTCTTCCAGAACTACGCGCTCTATCCTCACATGACCGTTCGGCAGAATCTCGAATACGGACTCAAGAACCGCCACGTTCCTCGCCACGAGATCGACCGGCGGATCGCTGACGCCGCCGACATTCTGGAAATCGGCGAATTTCTCGAGCGACGCCCCCGTCAGCTCTCAGGCGGACAGCGCCAACGCGTCGCCATGGGCCGCGCTATCGTCCGCGATCCCGCCGCCTTCCTCTTCGACGAACCCTTGTCCAATCTGGATGCGAAGCTTCGCGTGCAAATGCGCGTCGAAATTCGGAGGTTGCAGCGGCAGCTCAAGACGACCAGCCTCTATGTGACGCACGACCAGCTCGAGGCGATGACGCTCGCCGACAGGCTTGTCGTCATGAACGGCGGCCGAATCGAGCAGATCGGGACACCGATCGAGGTGTATCGCCGTCCCGAAACCGTCTTCGTTGCCGGCTTCATCGGTTCTCCGCCGATGAACCTGATCGAACTGGATGAACTCGGCCCCTGCGAAATCGCCCTTCCGAGAGACACGGATCTCGTCGGCATCAGACCCGGTTCGATCAACCTCGGCGCCGGATCGGCGCATGATCTCCGGTTCGATGCCCATGTCGAATTGATCGAAACCGTCGGCGATGAGAACAACGTGCATCTGCGCATCCACGAAAGCCGGAAGCGCATCGTCGCGAGCGTGCCTACTGATCGACATCTGCGGGAAAACGACCGCATTTCGTGTCATGTAGGCATGGAAGCCTTGCATCCCTTCAACAAGTCGACCGGCCGGAGAACCGACTTACAGGTGAAGCGGCTGACGACGGGCGCCTGCGATTGACAAGCTCCGGGGATTTGAGATCCATGGCGTCGAAGCGGAGGCGCAGATTATCGCATGTCACAGAACAGAAGTGCTTCTTCCGCGCCCGTAGCGCTCTCGGACGAGCAGATGCAGGTGCGCGTGGTCTGGCTCTATTACATGGAGGGACGCACGCAGGGCGAAATCGCAGAAGCGCTTTCGACCAACAGGCTTCGCGTCAACAAGATCATCGCCGAGGCTCGCCGATCCGGCCTTGTGACGATCACCCTCAATTCCCGGCTGACCTCATGCGTCGCCCTGGAGCAGCAGCTGGCGGCGGAATTCTCTCTAAATCGCGCGATCATCGTACCGACACCGGAGGACGAAGAGCTCATTCCCGTCCTGCTCGGCCAGGCGGCGGCCGATTATCTCGTCCAGTTGCTGAACGCCGGCAATATCCACGGCGTTGGCGTCGGGTGGGGAGCGACCCTCCGCGAAATGGTGCGGCATATGCCTTCGCTCAGACGGCCTGATATCTGCGTCAATTCGGTCATGGGCGGGCTGACGCACGGCATCGAAATCAATACCTTTGACATTGCAAGCGACCTTGCCCGCCAGCTCAATGCGGAATGCTCCTATCTTGCTGCACCGATCTATGCCGGCAGCCCGGAATCGCGGACGGCAATCATCCAGCAGGATGTTTTTGAATCGGCCTTTCGACAGATCGAGACCAATGACGTCATCGTGCTCAGCATCGGCGACATGACCGAGCGTTCGCTGCTGATGCGCTACGGCTTGCCACGCAACATCAACATCGAGGAATTGCTCGCAGCCGGTGCCTGCGGCGATGTTCTCGGCCAGTTCATCGACAAGACAGGGCGGCCGATCGAACATGCGATCAACAGATGCGCGATCGCTCCCGAGCTGGAAGCCCTGCGCGCCATTCCCAATGTCGTCTTTGCGTCAGGCGGCCTGAACAAGGCGCAGGCAATCGCGGCCGTGCTGCTGTCCGGTCTCGGCAACGTGTTGATTTGCGATGAAGACACGGCACGGCAAGCACAACAGCTTGCTGGCGAGCTCAGGACGAGCGGCAGTTCGTAGAGCCGAACATGCACGGCATCGGTAGCCTAGTCTAAGACGCTCTGGCGCAACCGGCCGGGATCGAGAGAGGTTCCGCCGGCATTATCTTATCGATCGCATAAAGCTTGGCGAAACCGGCATCCTCGACAAGCGTCAGTCCCGCCGGCATCGAGCTGCCGACGTAGCGGTCAGGGATATCGGCATTGGCGACGAGGATGAAATCGAAACGCCTGCGCCAATCCGAAAGATAGGGCGTAAAGCCCTCATACTGCCGTATCATTGCCGGGCATGAAAGTACGCCGATCGACACCAGATTGCCCTCGGGAACCGCGATTTCCGACCACGGCGCCAGGACGGAAAGCGGCTGTTTGCCCTTTGCCGTGAAGAGCGTCGGCACGAAAGCATGCGACAAGGGCACGGCGAGCGTCGGCAGATGCCGGAAGGTATCCAATCCCCAGGCAAAGTGCCGATTGGAATGGGCAAGGCTGCTGGCAGCCTCCGGTTCATGCCCCAGAGGCAGCACGGCAGCGCCGGCAGGCAGCTTTTTCAGCACAGCCTCGACAGCCGCGACATCTTTCTGCGCCAGCCACCAATTCCAGCCGAGCCAGCCGGCTCGGCCGAACACCGCGAGATTGATGATCAGCGCCAGCGACAGCGCCTGCCGGCGTGTCAAATTGGCAAACGGGCACACCATCGCCATGGCGACGAGCGCCGTCATGATCGGAAAGCGCCAGCTGATCCAGCCGGTGCCGAGAGCGTGTCGCGGCGAAATACAGGAAAGAAGCAACAATCCGCAGGCGGTAACAGCGAGCCCCGCATGCACCTGCATGTCCCCCGCACGTGCGGCCCGCGTGCAGATAAAGATCAGCGGCAGAATCAGCACGACGTCCACCAACGGAACATAGGTCGTGATGGCGGAGACAAGGTTTATCAGGATCAGGATGAGGCCATCGTTCCAGGCAAGTCCAAGGCTGCTCCCGCCGGCATCCGGCAAGGCAGCAGTGCGGAGGTACAAAGCGAGTGGCGGCAGGGTACAGGCACTGATCGCCAGCGCCAGACGGCCGGTGAGCCTCGCCAACCCCGCCTTCGATCGCAATATGTCGATGCGCCAGGAAAATTCGAGGCCGCAGACGATCGCGATATAGAAGCCGAGCGAGAAGATGTGCATCACCGTCAGCAGCAGTGCGGCGGCGAGCCGCCAGGCAAAAATCCAGACTGGATTTCCACCCTGCAGCCGCAGGTCGATGCACGCGAAGAACAAGGCCATGCCGAGGCCGATCTGGAAATTGATGAAGCCGCCGACCATCGTGGCGCACCAGGCAAGCGACAGCATGGCGATCTGCCAATAGTGCCGGCCGCCGAACAGCGCGCGGTGCAACCCGATCGCACCGAGCGGCGGCAACACGATCGCTAGGAAAAGCAGAACCCGCGCCAACCTGTCTGCCCCGACGAGCGGCCCCAACCAGAGGGCCAGCAGGTCGATGCCGACATTGGTGAAGGTGCGGTTCCAGTCAACCGCATAGATCTCGGGAAAAGGCCGCTCGCCGATGCCGCCGGAAAGCAGCCAAATGCGGGCGTAATGATTGGCGTAATCGAGGATCGGCGGAAAAGGAAACAACATGACCAGAGCCGCCGCAAATGCGACGAATAGGACGATCGCAATGGTGGAATCCTGCCTGACCGTCGATGCATCGGACCTGGCTGCGACCGCGTCGGACGTGGCGATCCGGTCCATTATCCGATCCGGCCGTTCTTTTGCGGGCGCGGCGGCTCGCCAGATGCCAGGAGCGCATCCAGCGCAGCGCGCTTGTCGCCGGCGCTCATCTCCGAAAAAGCGGCCGGTAGCTCGGCGTGTTCGCTGCCCCGCAGGATCGTTTCGATCATGAACATCGGCCGCCTCTTGCTCTCCTGGACGAGACGGCCGAGATATTCCCCGATGATGCCGATGCAGATCAGCTGGATGGCGCTGAACGCGCTAACGGCGGCCATGATGGACGACCAGCCGGTGACCGTCTCGCCCTGCAGCCAGCGAACGAAAGTATAGACGAGCAGCGCCATCGCCATGCCGGCGCTGATCATGCCGAGCCATGTGGCGATGCGTAGCGGCGTCGTCGAAAAGCTGGTGATCGCATCCAGCGCGAAATTGATCATCTTGCGCAGCGGATATTTCGTCGAGCCTGCAAAGCGCGCGTCCCGCTCATAAGGCAGAGCCACTTGCCGGCCGCCGATCCAGCTCACCATGCCGCGGATAAAGCGATCGCGCTCCGGCATCGCCAGCAGGATATCGACGACGCGCCGGCGCATCAGCCGGAAATCACCAGTGTCGCGCGGAATGGTCACGGAAGCGAGCCTGGAAAGCGCGCGATAGAACAGCGAAGCAGTCGCGAGCTTGAACCAGGTTTCGCCTTCGCGGCGCGTGCGCTGGCCGTAGACGACGTCGGCGCCGCGCTCCATGATCGGCATCATCATCAAAAGCAGCTCGGGCGGGTCCTGAAGATCGGCGTCGATCAGGAGAACGCGCTCGCCTCGCGAAGCGGAAAGGCCCGCCGTCGACGCCAGCTGATGGCCGTGGTTGCGCAGGAGGCGAACGCCGAGCACCTGCGGCACTTTTGTCCCCAGTTCCGAGATGATCTCCCAGGTGCCGTCGTAAGAGCCGTCATCGACGAGGATAATCTCGAATGCATCGCCGGCGACGCTCCGAGCAGCCGCGGCCGCACGGCGGCAGAATTCACGCAGACCCTCTTCCTCGTTGTGACAAGGCGCGACGATGGAAAGAAACGGTGCTTGCGTCATGCGGACGGCGGTGCCTGTTTGTTTGATGGCGCCAGCCTAGCCGGGAAACGTCAAGCATCCTTTAATACCGCGCTTTGGCTGCAGCCACCGGCGTCTATTCCGCTGCCACCATCTCGCGCACGCCGTCGATATCGCGGGCCGGCGAAGCGCCGTAGAGGCGGCTGTATTCGCGGCTGAATTGCGAGGGACTTTGATAGCCGACGCGATGGCCGGCAGTGCCGGCATCGAGCCGGTCGACCAGCATCAGCCGGCGCGCCTCGTGCAGGCGAAGTTGCTTCTGATACTGGACGGGTGTCATCGCCGTCACCGACTTGAAGTGGTGATGGAAGGACGACACGCTCATATTGACGCGTTCGGCCAGATCCTCGATGCGCAGCGGCCGCGCAAAATTCTCCTTCAGCCAGGCGACGGCGCGCGCAATCCGGTTGCTGTGGCTGTCTGCCGTGGCGATGTTGATCAGCCGGGCTCCATGCGGCCCGGTCAGCACCCGGTAAAGGATTTCCTGTTCAATCAGCGGCGCCATGGCGGGAATGTCGCCTGGACGATCGAGCAAGCGCAGCAGGCGGACGGCGGCATCCATGAGTTCCGGCGGCGCGACGCTCACCACCATTCCGCGCTGCCCGTCGGTATGGGAGGCCGGGCGCGGAACATCGATGCGGCTGAGCAGCTCCAGCAGCTTTTCGGAATCAATCGCCATCCCGAGACAGAGATGCGGCACCTCGGGACTTGCCTCCGTAACCCGCCAGGCGACCGGCAGATCGAGCGAGGTCAAGAGATAATCGCCGGTGCCGTAGCTGATCATTTCCGTGCCGAGCTGCAGGCTTTTGGCCCCCTGCAGCACGAAGGCGAAGCAGGGTCGGTAGCTGCTGTGCAAGGGATCGCTGGGCTTCGACCTGCGGCTGATATGAAGATTGCCGATAGGGGTCGAGAACTCGCCGTCGCTGGGCGCAAAGCGCATCGCGAGGCCGACGATCTCCTGATAGGGGCTGAAAGGCAAGGTCATGCGGCAACTCTTTCTGTCAACTATTCGACGCCGTCGTTACTGCCGTCATTTAGAGTGTCTGGAACATTTCTCAAACAGGCAGGCACCCCACTTTTGCAGGATCGTGCAAAAAGCTGAGAGGATCACTCTAACGCCCTCGCCGCGTTCCGGGCAATAGTGCGCCATCCCGCTCAACCCCACCCCACAACCGAAAAAGGATGGTTCCCATGCCTATCGCAAGAGGCTATGCCGCGACCGATGCTTCCAAACCGCTGACCCCTTTTACCTTCGAGCGCCGCGACCCCAGACCCGACGACGTCGTCATCGACATCAAGTTCGCCGGCATCTGCCATTCTGATATTCACACCGTCCGCAACGAGTGGAAGAACGCCGTCTATCCGATCGTACCGGGCCATGAGATCGCCGGCATTGTCTCGGCCGTCGGCTCCGCCGTCACCAAGTTCAAGGTCGGCGACCGTGTCGGCGTCGGCTGCTTCGTCGATTCCTGCGTCGGCTGCGCCGAGCGCGATCTCGACCGCGAACAGTATATGCCGGGCCTCTGTGGCACCTACAACGACTTCGAAGCCGACGGCAAGACGCGCACCCAGGGCGGCTATTCCGACTCGATCGTTGTCAAGGAAGGCTACGTCATGTCCATCCCGGACAACCTTCCGCTCGACGCCTCCGCACCGCTGCTCTGCGCCGGCATCACGCTCTATTCGCCGCTGCGCCACTGGAACGCCGGTCCCGGCAAGAAGGTCGCGATCGTCGGCATGGGCGGCCTCGGGCACATGGGCGTCAAGCTGGGTTCGGCGATGGGCGCCGACATCACCGTTCTCTCCCAGACCCTTTCCAAGAAGGAAGACGGTCTGAAGCTCGGCGCCAAGGAATATTACGCCACCAACGACCCGGAAACCTTCACCAAGCTCGCCGGTACCTTTGACCTGATCATCTGCACTGTCAGCGCCGAAATCGACTGGAACGCCTATCTCGGCCTTCTCAAGGTGGACGGCTCCTTCGTCGTCGTCGGCGCGCCCGAAAACCCGATCCCTGTGCACGCCTTCTCGATCATTCCCGGCCGCAAGAGCATCTCCGGTTCGATGATCGGCTCGATCAAAGAAACCCAGGAAATGCTCGATTTCTGCGGCAGGCACAACATCGTCTCCGAGATCGAGAAGATCAACATCGACCAGGTCAACGAAGCCTATGAACGCGTCCTGAAGAGCGACGTCCGCTACCGCTTCGTCATCGACATCGCCTCGCTGGCGGCGTGAGGAAATGGAAGGCGGCTGCTCAGGCAGCCGCCCTGATGTGAAATGCCGCAGCCGCCGAAGTCGTGGAAAGCTCGACTTCGACGGCTGTTTTTATGGAAGATGGCAGTTATCGGACGGGGCGGGCATCCCCTGAAAAGGCAAGGCGAAGACCGAGGAGGATCATAACGATACCGGCGAACCGCTCCTGCCAAACGATCAGCATCGGCCGGCGCGAGAGCCAGCCGCCGAACGCGCCCGCGCCGAATGCGACGGCGCCGAGGATGACGAAGTTCGAAAGCTTGGTCACCGCCCCGAGAACAAGAAGCTGCACCGCCACCGGCCAGGAACTCTCAGGGTTCACGAATTGCGGAAGAAAGGCGAAGAGAAAGACGAGCGCCTTCGGATTGGTCAGATTGTTGATCGTGCCCTCGCGAAGCGCCGCCGCGGTCGAGACGGACTGCGCCGCAGCCCGTGCGCCGTCGCCATGCCGCCCCGCTCCGCAAAGGAGCTTGACGCCCAGCCAGACCAGATAGACGGCTCCCGCCCAGCGCAGAATGTCGAAAGCAAGCGGCGAGGCTTGAAGCAGCGAGGCTACGCCCAGGATCAGCAACAAGATCTGGATCGCCCCGGCAAGGAGCGTGATGCCAACCGCGTTCAGAAGAGCGGTGCGCCGGCCCTGCCCGACACCTCGCCCGATGACAAGCATCATGTCCGGCCCCGGCGACAGCTGAATGGCCAGAACGGCAACATAAAAGGTGAGAAACGTATTGATATCGGGCATGGAAGCCTCCGGGCTCTGAGATAATAATAGGCGGGGAAGGGCCATGTTCCCCAATCGAGCGCGACTTAGACATTCCCGCGCAGGCGCAACAGATATTCGACAGGGTTGAATGGATCAGGCCCCGAGCGCCGGCGCAGGCGCGGCGGGCCAGCGGTCGGCGCATAGTGATCGAAAGCGGTTTCCATCACCCCCGTCCCGCCCGTCAACCCCGGCAACTGCTGCTGGACGCTTCTTACCATCTGAGACGTCATGGTGCCTTCGGACCGCGCAACGCCCTCGGCGATCACCGAATCCGACGTTGTCGCGGCTGATCTCGCAAGCAGGGTGAGCACGGCGCTCAAGCTCTCCGCCGGCGTTTCGAGATGAAAGCGGTCGACCGGTTCGCAAAGCACCGTCTGCGCGTTCGAAAGCGCCGTTGCCAGCACCCAGGGCGTCAGCTGCCGGAAATCTGCGGCAGTGCTTGCTGGCGAGCTGTGCCGGGCCGCCGTCATCGCCACGTGGCAATCGACGACCTGCCAGCCTGACATACCCTGCTTCAGCGTTTCGAACACGGTTTCCTCGACCGCCCGGTAAAAGGCGGCGGGCATCTGGCCGACATCCACTTCGAGCGCAAAGCTGTTGCCCGCCCCCGGAGGACGCGGCTCGACCCGCAGGCCGACGGTGGCGAGAAACGGATTGGGCTCCTTGAAAAGAGCCTGCAGACCGGTCCCAATTCCCACAGGCCTCTCGACCAGAATGACTGTGCTTTCCTCGAAGCTGGCCTCGATGCCGTAATCCGCCAGCAGGGTCGACTGGACAACCTCTTTCTGTACCTCACCATAGAGCGATACGAAGACCTCGTCGGTGTCTTCGTTCCGGCGCAGATTGATCAGGGGATCCTGTTCGGCCATCTGGTTCAGCGCCAGCCACAGCGCCGCCTTCTCAGATGGCCGGCGGGCAAGGACGCGGGTTTCGAGCGTCGGTGGCGCGAAGTGAGCCCTTCCGCCGGCGCCCGGATCGTCGCCTACCGCATCGCCGATCCGACCGCCGATTAGGCCGCTGACGCATGCGATCTGCCCGGCGCGGAAGCTCTCGACACCGTGGCTACGGCCTTCCTCGAAGAGCCGGATCGCGGTCACTCTCTCCGGGCCTTTCGGCAGATCCAGATATTGCCGCAGCCGCACCGTGCCGGAGCTCAAGTAGAGATAAGCGAGCTTTTCGCCGCCCCAACCGCGCTCGATCTTGAAGATCTTGCCGGCGACCGGACCATCCGGGTCGGGGTGTCGCCCGGGCAAGATCGTTGGGATGGCCGATGCCAGGGCTGAGATGCCGGCGCCGGTCATCGCAGCGCCTGCGAAGACGGGATGTATCAGGCCCCGCGCCATCTGATCTGCCAGGGACGTCCCGAGCCTTTCCTCGGTCAGCCGATCGGGAGCGAGCACATAGTCATCAAGCAATGCCTCGTCGTTTTCCCCGAGCGCCTCGCAAAGCGCGGAAAAAAGCGGCTCACGACCTATTGCCAACGCCTCGACCGAGGCGAGCTTGGTGCCGGCATTAACGACCGAAGACATGGCGACCGGCCGGACCGAGAGCTGCGCGGCAAGCGCCTCCATCACCTCCTGATACCGGGCGCCGAGCCGGTCGACCTTGTTGACGAAGAATGCGAAGGGCACGCCGAGCCGCCGCAGCGCCCGCACCAGCACGCGCGTCTGCGCCTGCACGCCTTCGACCGCCGAGACGACGACGACCGCGGCATCCAGCAATCCCAGCACGCGCTCGACTTCGGCGATGAAATCGGGATGGCCTGGCGTATCGATCAGATTGACGGTCCTGTCGCCGATCTTAAACGACACCACCGCGGCCCTGATCGTGATGCCGCGTTGCCGCTCGAGTTCGAGATTGTCCGTCTGCGTATCGCCGCTATCGACGCTACCGAGCTTGTCGATGACGCCAGCGTGGAAAAGCAGTCTTTCGGTAAGGCTAGTCTTGCCTGCATCCACATGGGCGAGGATGCCCAGATTCAAAGTGCGCATGAACCACCAATTTCTCAGAAATCCGGATGTGATTTTCGTGAGAAGTGGCTCGGCGCATTGGAACCTCTGTCCGTTGTTACGGCTGGATGCGACACCCAGGTGGTGGAAGGACGCGGGCGGGATGCTAAGGCTGGGTGCAGAGATATGTCAAGCTTGGGTGTATTGCATTTACGCTGCGGGTGCGCCGGCTGGTTTGCTGTGTCGGCGTGCCGTGAGGCGCTCCCCTCTGCCCTGCCGGGCATCTCCCCCACAAGGGTGGAGATCGACAAGCGGTTGGATCATCGATCCCTCTCTGCTGTATCGAATAACGATGCGGTAGTTGTTTGGGGAACAATCGCGCCCAGCCGATCTCCCCACCTGTGGGGGAGATGCCCGGCAGGGCAGAGGGGGGTGCCACACGGCGCGCCCTCTCCCGCCGTCCTTCAGCTGACGAAAAGAAGAAAACCTACGCCTCCTCTCGCATCGTCTCCCGCTGCGTGATCAGCCGGGCGCTGTGCTGACCGCTGAGATAGATCCACAGCCAGCTCCAGGCGACAGCGAAGCGCGAGCGGGTGCCGATCAGGAAGTAGATATGGGCGAGGCCCCAAATCCACCAAGCAATCCAGCCTTTCAGCTTGATCCGGCCGAAATCGATGATCGCCGCACTCTGGCCGATCGTCGCGAGACTCCCCTGGTGCCGGTAACGGAAGGGCGCCGGCGCCGGCTTGCCCGAAAGACGCGCGCGGATGACCTTGGCGACATAAGCGCCCTGCTGCTTTGCTGCGGGTGCGATACCCGGCACCGGCTTGCCGTCCTCGCGCATCACCGAGGCGGTGTCGCCGATGACGAAGACATCGGGCAGGCCGGGCGCGCTCAGATCCTCTTCGACGACCACACGCCCTGCCCGGTCGGCCGGCACGCCGAGCCAGCGAGCTGCCGGCGAAGCTGTGACGCCGGCGGCCCAGACGATCGTCCGGCTCGGGATGAAGGTCTCGCCGATCTGCACGCCGTCGGCGCCGCACTCCGTCACCGGCTTGCCGAGGAGGACCTCGACCCCCAGTTTCTCCAGCGCCTTCTGGGCATAGGCCGAAAGCTCCTGGGCGAAGGTCGGCAGCACCCGCGGGCCGGCCTCGACCAGCACGACGCGGGTTTTGCGCGTATCGATGTTGCGGAATTCGTTCGGCAGCGTGAAATGCGCGAGCTCGGCTATGATGCCGGCAAGCTCGACGCCGGTCGGCCCAGCGCCGACAATGGCGAAGGTGAGCAGCGCGTCGCGCACGAGCGGATCGGCCTCCAGCTCCGCCTTCTCGAACGCAAGCAGCACCCGCCGGCGGATCGTCGTCGCGTCCTCCAGGGTCTTCAGGCCGGGCGCTACCGGCTCCCATTCGTCACGGCCGAAATAAGCATGTGTCGCGCCGGTCGCCAGCACCAGCGTGTCGTATCCGAGAGTCATGCCGTTGCGTAACGAAACCGTCTTCGCGCCGCTGTCGACATCGGCGACTTCGCCGAGCAGCACGGTCACGTCGGGCCGGTCGGCATAGAGGCGGCGGATCGGCCAGGCGATTTCCGAGGTGGAGAGAATGGTCGTCGCCACCTGATAGAGCAGCGGCTGGAAGAGATGATGGTTGCGTCGATCGACGAGCGTGATCCTCACCCCTGCGCCCTTCAACCCGTTGACGAGCTGCAGTCCGCCGAAACCGCCGCCGACAACAACCACATGATGATCGCCCATGACCTGCCCTTCTGCGTCATTTCGCTGAGAGCCAATGTGGCCTTCGCCGCGAAGGTTGCAACCGCCGTTTCGGCATGTCTCCCCTGCGCCGATCGCAGTCGAAGAAGGCCGCCCAACGGATCGGAAGAAGTTGGGCGGCCTGAAAACAGTTCATAATGCAGACGGCGTCAGTGCCAATCAATAGGGACCGACGCACTGACGACGGGGGCCATAATAGGGCTGGTAGGTATTGTCATACGCCCGGTACGAACGATACCGGGCGTAGCACCAGCTCACGTGACTGCTGCCCCCTCCATATGCATAGGCCCGATAGGGCCGGCCATAATAGCCGCCATAGCGGTACGGCGAGCCATAATAGCGGTAAGGCGAGCCGTAATAGCCGTAGGGCGAACCGTAATAGCGGTAGGGCGAGCCGTAATAGCCGTAGGGTGAACCGTAGTACGAGCCGTAATAGGGCTGCGCCAAGGCGCCGCCGATGATGGTGCCTACGGCCAGACCGCCTAAGGCCCAGCCCCAATCCGATCCATGGTGATGATGGCCGTGATAGCCGCCTCCGTAATAGCCGCCACCCCAGTGGCCGCCGTGGCCGCGCCATCGCACATGCTCGATTTGCTGCTGCGCTTCGATCCTGGGTGGATTGATAGCCGGAAACGCCTGTGCCGGCGTGATGCCGGGGGCACCCATGATCAAGCATAACGTAACGACAGTCAGCTTTCTCATGATTGTTCTCCTCCTCCTTCAAGAGGAGGAAATATCCTCCCCTCCTCCTGAACCAAAGGTGAACATAATACATCGAAAAATGTTCCGGATCGAGAAAAATCAATTCCTATCGATGGCAGTCAGGGTAACGGCCCCTCGGGCGACCCAACCCTGCTTTTCAGCATACCGCTGTTCACCGAGCGTAACCCACGGGTATCGCCATCCCATGTTTCAACATTTCCATCGAAATCGAAGCCGACACGTCGAAAAGTTCCAGCTTACGGACGATCTGCTTGTAGATGACATCGTAATGCTCGACGCGCGGCAGCACGATCTTGAGGATGTAATCGTGATTGCCGGTCAACCGGTGCGCCTCGACAATCTCGGGAATATCTCTGATGATTCTGCGAAAACTCTCCGTCCATTCGTCCGAATGATGGGCCGTCTTGACCAGCGCGAAGACCGTGGTCGGCACGCCCATCCTTTCGCGGTCGAGCACGACGATGCGTCTGGCGATATAGCCGGTCTCCTCCAGCCGCTGAATGCGCCGCGAACAAGCTGAGACGGAAAGCGCCACGCGCTCCGCGAGGTCGGTGACGGATATACCTGAATCCGTCTGCAGCATGTCGAGAATACGTCTGTCGCGATCGTCCAGCATGTGTGTCAAGTCAGCCTTGCGCCTTCGTTTTGCGTGACTTTTCAAAATCGCGCAATTTTATAGCACACATTAAGCGTGAAGGACAAATAACGCAAACACGCCGCGCCAGCATTGCGGCATCATTTTCGAAGTTGAAGCATGGGAGCATGAAGAGATGGAAACGATCGGCCTGATCGGCGGCATGAGTTTCGAAAGTTCGGCGGTATATTATCGCCTGGTCAACGAGATGGTGCGCGCCCGCAAAGGCGGCCTCGCCTCGGCCGAGCTCATCCTGCATTCTGTCAATTTCGAGGAAATCGTCGCGCTTCAGAAGGCCGGCGACTGGGACATGGCCGCCCGCCGCCTCGCCGATGTGGCTCTGCGCCTGCAGGTAGGCGGCGCCGGCTGCGTCCTCATCTGCACCAACACCATGCATTTGATCGCTGACGAGGTTGCGAAGAAGATCTCCGTGCCGCTGATCCATATTATCGACGAGACGGCGAAATCGCTGCATGCCGCCGGCCGCAAACGCCCGCTGCTGCTCGCCACCCGCTACACGATGGAGCACGGTTTTTACGCCGACCGCATGAAGAGCCTCGGTCTCGACATTATGGTGCCGGATGCTGCCGACCGCACCACCGTGCACGACATCATCTTCAACGAGCTCTGCGCCGGCAGGGTGCGCAATAGTTCACGGGAAAAGCTGATCGCGATCATCGACCGCGCCATGGAAAGAGGTGCCGACAGCATCATCCTCGGCTGCACCGAGATCTGCCTGATCCTCGATCCTGACCGCCTGCCGCTGCCGGGCTTCGACACGACGACGATCCATGCGCGCGCGGCAGTCGAGTTCGCTTTTGGGGCTGAGGAAAAAACGGAAGAAGAAGCCGCCTGAATCGCAGCGACAATTTAGTTGACTCAGTCCACTAAATGCGTGACAAAAGTCTTCATACGGAGACTTTTGTCAGTTGTTGACGCGCCTCATCTCACCCGGCGTCATCCTCGGCCTTGTGCCGAGGATCTGCTGCCTATCGACTGACGGCAGATGCTCGGGGATGCCAGAGCATGACGAAAGAGAAGTCGCGGGTTTTGTCGGCAACCTCGGTGTCTCCACCTGGAGACCTTCGCCATGTCCAATATCCCGCTCATTGAAACCGCCCGCGATTTCAACCGCTTCTACACGAACTTCCTCGGCCTCTTGAACAAGGCCTATCTGGACTCGCCGTTTACGCTGACCGATGCCCGCATCCTGTTTGAGATCGGCTCGCATGACGGCGTCAGCGCCGCCGGCCTCGTGCGCGACCTGCATCTCGACCCGGCCTATCTTAGCCGCATCCTCAAGCGTTTCCGCGCCGAGGGGCTGATCGAGACCAGCCCCGACCCGGCCGATCTACGCAGCCAGGTCATCACTGTCACCGATCAGGGACGAGAGCAGTTCGAGGAACTCGGCCGGCGCGCCAATGCGCAGATTGCAGCCCGTTTCGACACGCTGGCCGAGGGTGAGCCGCAGGCCGTCGTCTCGGCTATGGGCACGATCCGCGCTCTGCTCGATCCGGCCGTCAAACCGGCGCCGGCCATCCTCCGCCCCCATCGCGCCGGCGATATCGGCTGGATCGTCCAGAGCCAGGGCCGCTTCTACGCCGAGGAATATGGCTGGGACCTGCGCTTCGAGGCGCTGGTCGCCGACGTCGCCGGAAAATTCCTCGCCAATTTCGATCCGGCGCTCGAATATTGCTGGATTGCCGAGCGCGGCGGCATCAATCTCGGCTCGGTCCTCGTCACCAATGGCGGCGACGGCGTCGCCAAGCTACGCCTGCTCTATGTCGACAAATCAGCCCGCGGTCTTGGGCTCGGCAAGCTGCTGGTCGACGAATGCATCCGTTTCGCCAGGCAGAAGGGCTATCGCGAGCTTTCCCTCTGGACCAACGACATGCTCGATACCGCCCGTGCCATCTACATCAAGGCTGGATTCCGCCTTGTCTCCGAGGAGAGACATAACATGTTCGGCCCCGAGGCGAACGGCCAGAACTGGGTTCTCACCCTCTGATTTGCTGCATCACAGAAATTTCGCTTGATTTGGAAACGAACATTTCCTAATTAGGGATCATGACCGTTGACAACCTCACCTCAGATGGAAAAGCTCGCAGTCGTGGCCGTCCGCGCGAGTTCGATATGGACGCCGCTCTGGATGCGGCCCTGCGGGTCTTTTCCGAACGCGGCTACTACGCCACCTCGATCAGCGATCTGACCGAGGCGATGGATCTCGCTTCGGGCAGCATCTACAAGGCGTTCAAGGATAAGCGCGGCGTCTTTCTTGCCGCCTTTGCGCGCTACCGCCAGCTCGGCCGCCGGCGTCTGGAAGCGATGATCGCGTCTGTGCAGACGGGCCGCGAAAAAGTCTTCCAGATGGTGATGTATTATACCGAGCTCTCCTATGGCGATGCCGGCCGCAAAGGCTGCCTCGTCGTCGGCGGTGCCAACGATTTCTCCCTGCTCGACGAGGAAGCCGCCGCCAACGTCGCGACCGCCTTTGCCGCCGACGAGAAGCTGATGGCCGATCTCATCCGCCTCGGCCAGGCCGACGGCACCATTCCGCAGACCGTGGACCCCGATGCCGCCGCCCTCGCCTTTCTTTGCTTCACCAAGGGCTTGCGCGTCATCGGCAAAACAGGACGCGGCAGGCAGGAGATGCTCGCCGCGGCCGAAGCGTCGATGAACCTCGTGACCTGAGGTCAGGCCCCAGACGATCGAAAATAACGGCATCAGATCAAGGATCGGGTGGCCGCAGCCAGCATTTTTGCATTCAATCCTCGCAAATCCTTGGATACCGGAGTTTCCGATGAGCATTTCAGCCACGACGCCTGAGAAGGCCATTCCACGAACGCTGTCCCCCTGGCTCACCTTCCTTTTCGCCGCCGCCTGCGGGCTGGTGGCCGCCAATCTCTATTACGGCCAGCCGCTTGCCGGCCCGATCAGCGCCGATCTCGGTTTCACGCCCGCCGCCACCGGCCTGATCGTCACGCTGACGCAGATCGGCTACGGACTCGGCCTGCTGCTGATCGTGCCGCTTGGCGATCTCACGGAAAACCGCCGCTTGGTGCTGCTGCTGATCGCCGTCTCTGCCGCGGCTCTCATCGGCGCCGCACTGTCGACGACGCCTGCGATGTTCCTCACCGCCTCGCTCTCCATCGGCCTCGCCTCGGTCGCCGTCCAGGTACTCGTACCCTTTGCCGCAAACATGGCGCCCGATGCCACACGCGGCCAGGTCGTCGGCAATGTCATGAGCGGTCTGCTCTGCGGCATCATGCTGGCGCGGCCCTTCGCAAGTTTCGTCGCCCAAGCTTCCTCCTGGCACGTCGTCTATTACCTCACCGCCGGGCTGATGCTTGTGCTCGCCATCGTGCTGCGCGCCAACCTGCCGGTCCGTGTGCCGAAGACAAAGCTGCGTTATGGCGAGTTGCTCGCCTCCATGGCCCATCTGGCGATGACCTCGCGCGTGCTGCAGCGCCGCGCCCTCTATCAGGCCGGCATGTTCGGCGCCTTCAGCCTGTTCTGGACGACGACGCCCCTGCTGCTCGCAAGCCCGGCCTTCGGCCTGACGCAGAACGGCATTGCCCTCTTCGCGCTCGCCGGCGCGGCCGGCGCCGTCGCCTCGCCGATCGCCGGCCGGCTTGCCGACCGCGGCATGACCAGGATCGCCACGACGATCGCCATGCTGCTCGGCATGGTTTCCTTCGTGATCAGTCATTTCGCAGGCGACGGCTCGCTCACCGCCCTGATCCTTCTGACGGTGGCGGCGATCATGCTCGATTTCGGGGTAACGACCAATCTCGTCTGCGGCCAGCGCGCCATCTACGGACTGAACCCGGAACATCGCAGCCGGCTGAACGGCCTCTTCATGGCCACCTTCTTTGCCGGCGGCGCGCTCGGCTCGGCGCTCGGCGGCTGGGCCTATGCGACCGGCGGCTGGACGATGACGGCCTGGATCGGTTTCGCCTTCCCGGCACTGGCCTTCCTGCTGTTCCTGACGGAAGGCCGCCGCGGCAAAGCTTAGCTCTCTGCGGAATCGAAACGCGAACGGGCGGCGCGAACGGCATCGTGATTCGCTTCCGCCCAGTTCAGAAGCTCCGACAGCGGCTGATAGAGCGAGCGGCCGAGATCGGTCATAGAATATTCGACGCTAGGCGGCTTGGTCGGGAAGACCTCGCGGGCGATGTAACCATCCCTCTGCAGATCGCGCAGCGTCTGCGTCAGCATACGCTGCGAGATGTCGGGCAGCATCCGCCTGAGTTCGCCGAACCGACGGGGCTCGGCCGCCAGCACCTCGAGCAGCAGCGTCGACCATTTGCCGCCGATCTGCTGCATCATGTCCCGAACCGGGCAATTGGAAAAATCGAGGTCGGCAAGGTCGATCTCGCGCCGCGCCCCCGCCATCTTGTTCTTCAGACTGAGGACCGTGCCGCTCATCTGCTGGTTCCCTTTTGGTAACGTAGAGCCGAAAAACTGCCTCCTTTACACCGCGAAGTCAATTCCTATTCTAGAGTTAGTCTCTTTTTGAGACCACCTCGCCCAACGCAAAAGGAAACGACCCCATGAGCGAAACCATCCTGGTCACCGGCGCCGCCGGACAGCTCGGCCAGCGTGTCATCCACCACCTCATCGAAACCTACAGGGTTGCCCCCGGCAACATCGTCGCGGCAACGCGCAGCCCCGAGAAGCTCGCCGAGCTCGCAAACAAGGGCGTCGTCACCCGCAAGGCCGATTTCGATGACGCGGCAGGGTTGGAAAAGGCTTTCGCCGGCGTCGACCGGCTGCTGATCATCAGCACCGACGCGCTCGACACCCCAGGCAAGCGTCTGGCCCAGCACAAGGCCGCCGTCGCTGCCGCCGCCAAGGCAGGAGTCAAGCACATCGCCTACACCTCGATGCCGGCGCCCGACGATTCGCTCGTCACTTTCGCGCCCGACCATCTCGGCACCGAAAATGCTATCAAGGCGAGCGGCCTCGCCTACACGATCATCCGCGACGCCTGGTATCACGACAACTATCTGCATGGCATGCCCCACAATCTACAGGGCGGCAAATGGTTCAGCGCCACGGGCGATGGCAAAATCTCGACGATATCGCGCGACGACTGCGCCCTGGCGATCGCCGCAGCCCTTGCCTCCGGCACCGCCGAAAGCGCCACCTACACGCTGACCGGCACTGAACTGCTGACCAATCGGCAGGTCGCCGCCACCGTCTCCGAAGCCGCCGGCAAGCCGCTCGATGTGGTCGACGTCACGGACGAACAGCTCGGCCAGGGCATCCGCGGCGCCGGCCTCCCCGGCTTCATCGCCGACATGCTGGTCTCCGCCGACGCCAACATCCGCGCCGGCAAATTCGAGATCGTGACCGGAGACTTCACCAAACTAACGGGTAGACAGCCGCTGCCGCTGAAGGATTTCTTCGTGGCGCATAAGGCTGCACTGACGGCGGCTGACAGCGCCGGGGGGCATTGAGCCGATATGCATCCCTGCGCAACGTCGCAGGGATGCAGCGCGAGCGAGAAAGCTCCACGTCGAATAAATTACGCACGGCGCGGACGCGCCGTGCGTGAATTCCTGTAATATCGCGCGGTAAAGCCCTGAGGACACGAATGACGGAGGAGGAGGGAGTGCCGTGTGACACCCCCTCTGCCCTTCGGCATCTCCCCCACAAGTGGGGAGAGTGGCAGGAGGTTAGACCATCGCTCCCTCGCTACCCTAGCGCGGCAGCTATAGGGTAGTTGTTTGGAGAAGCCATCTCGCCCAGCCGATCTCCCCACTTGTGGGGGAGATGTCCGGCAGGACAGAGGGGTTAACCCCAGGCGCTACCGATGCGACGACAAAACCAGTTGATACCGCCGTACCGTCGCCGGACGCCATCATCAAACCTTCTGCCCACAAGCCCTGCAAAACCGCCGCACCGTTTCCGCCATGCCATATTCCAGCGCATCGGCGGTCAGCCCATGGCCAATGGAAACTTCGGCAAGATCAGGAATGCGCTTCACCAGATCAGGCAGGTTTGCGACCGTCAGATCATGCCCGGCATTGACGGCAAGACCGATCGCCAGCGCCGCGTCTGCAGTCTTTCCCAGCGCTTCGAGGATCGGGGCTGCCCGCTCCGGCGCGTCGTAGCAGCCGCCATACGGTCCGGTGTAAAGTTCGATCCGGTCGGCGCCGACCGCCTTGGCGATCTTGACCGCTTCCGCATCGCCGTCGCCGTCGGCAAAGAGCGAGACCCGGCATCCCATCTTCTTCAGCCGCACGACGACATCGGTGAGGAACGCCTGGTGTTTGCGGAAGTCCCAGCCGTGATCGGAGGTCGCCTGCGATGGGTCGTCGGGCACCAGCGTCACCTGCTCGGGTGCAGCGCCGGCACAGAGTTCGAGGAATTCCTCTGTGGGATAACCCTCGATGTTGAACTCGGCCTTCGGGAATTCGTCGTCGATCAGGTTGCGGATGACGGGTAAGTCGGCAAATCGTATATGGCGCTGGTCGGGGCGCGGATGCACCGTCAGACCGCTGGCGCCTGATGCAAGGGCTATGCGCCCGAGGGCTTCGACGCTCGGCCAGGGCAGATCGCGCCGGTTGCGCAGCATGGCGATGGCGTTGAGGTTCACGGAGAGCTTGGCTGGCATGGCGGATTATCCATCGGTCTCGGAAACGGGGGGCCCCGCTTTTTAAGCCAAGTGCCCGGCAATGGCCAACGAGAATCGCAGATGAATGCGACGCCGATATTGATGGATCGGCATTACAACAGTGATGGGCGTACCAGGAATAGCGGTTCCCGCCGGCTGCGAAGATGCGGCGGGCGCAGCGCGTGTTTTGCTGGAACCTTCGCGCAAAACCTGTAGAGCGCCCCGTCGCGTTGCTATCCCATTTAAAAGAGATTATTTTTAGCACTTATAAAAAAGATCGTTCACGCATAACGTGGACATTGTGTCGCGTAAACGTAGGCCGCGTACTGCTTCTTTCCCATAGAAGACGCTCAGAGGAAACCCCACTCGCCGCGACCGGGAAGCAACTGGCAAAACCGCATGAGGTGCAACAAGCTGCCCTAGGAGGGTTCATGCCAGACGGTTCCAAACGCCTGTTTGCTGCCGCCGGTGTCGCTTCGGAGGCCCGGTCGAAATACCGGTTCCTGCCTTTGGCCGCGCTGCCGCCGGATCTGCCGGAAGGTCCGGTGCCTATCGCCGATATGGCCAACGCATTCGGCGTTACGCACAGGACACTGCATTTCTACGAAGAAAAGGGATTGATCTCGGCCAATCGCATCGGCCTGATGCGCGTTTATGGCCAGGACGACGTGATGCGCATGGCCGTCATCACCGTCTGCCGCGAGACAGGCATGCCGATTGCAGTTATCCAGGAACTGATGGACGAGCTTCGCAACGCCGATTCGCAGGAATCGGCCGAGGCGATGTTCCGCGAGGTCTTGCAGGTGCGCAAGCGCGAGTTGACGGCCGAAATGTCGACGCTGCACCGCCAGCTCCAGCAGGTCGGCGATCTCCTGGATTTCGACGACGGCATGGAGACGCAGCCGCTCAACGACAATCAAGACAGTTCCAGCCTGACCGCGCAGGAACTGCGTTGCCTGGAACTGATGGCAGAGGGCTATTCCACCCAGCGCATCGCCCGGGCACTCGATCTGAAGCATGATGAGACCAGGGATCTCGAGGCCGGAATCATCCTGAAATTCCGCGCCAACAACCGCTTCCAGGCGATCGCCAAGGCCGTGCTGCTGGGCATCGTGCAGGCTTAATTCCCCTGACGAGCGCCACTGTCTCCTTCCACTTTAAACCATAACTGTCCGGTTCGCAGCGATGAACGCAGATGAGGGGCCGGCCCCGATCGGGATCAGCGAACGATCGTCAGCGTCTCCGCCGCACGTGTGATCGCCGTATACAGCCAGCGTTCCCGCGTGTCGCGAAAGGCCCAGCTCTCGTCGAAGAGCACGACGTCGTTCCATTGCGAGCCCTGCGCCTTGTGGACGGTCAGGGCATAACCATAGTCGAACTCGTCGTAATGCTTGCGGGTGTTCCAGGGGATCTCGCCTTCGACATCCTCGAAGGCCTGCTTGAGCAGCTTGATCTTAGCCGCCCCGCGATCCATGTCGTCGTCCTCGGGACGGACGAGCAGATTGATGCCGGGCTTCGTCGTTTCCTTGGACGAGGTCATCACCTGCCACAGCGAGCCGTTGAGCAGGCCCTTGGCAGGATCGTTCCGAAGACAGACCAGCTTGTCGCCGGTCTGCGGATAATCGGCGCTGAAGCCCTTCAGCTCGCGCAGGCGCTGATTGTAGCGCCGCCGCGTCCGGTTGGTGCCGACGAGCACCTGGTCGGCATCGAGCACGAGCTGCTGCGTCACCTCGTTCTTTGAGATCACCTTGGCCGTGCCGTAGTCGCCATACATGATCTCGTTGCCTTCGCGCACCTGCATGGCGAGCTTGATGATCGGATTGTCGCGGGCCTGCCGGTGTATATCGGTGAGGAGATAATCCGGCTCCTGGTTGGTGAAGTAGCCGCCGCCCGAAACCGGCGGCAGCTGGCCGGGATCACCGAGCACCAGGATCGGCGTGCCGAAGCTCATCAGGTCCTTGCCGAGCGCCTCGTCCACCATCGAGCATTCGTCGACGATGATCAGCGCCGCTTTCGCCACCGGGCTTTGCCGGTTGATCGCAAACATTGGCGCAATCGAGGTCTTGCCGGTTTCCTCGTCCTCCACCGCTTCCTCGCCGCGCGGGCGGTAGATCAACGAATGAATGGTCTTGGCGTTGGAGGCGCCGCGCGAACGCAGCACCTGCGCGGCTTTGCCGGTAAAAGCGGCAAACAGGACGTCGCCGTCGACATTCTCGGCAAAATGCCGGGCAAGCGTCGTCTTGCCCGTTCCGGCGTAGCCGAACAGGCGAAAGAGCGGCGAGCGCCCTTCGTTCAGCCATTTCGAAACAGCCTTCAGGGCTTCGTCTTGTTGCGGCGCAAATTGCATGATCAGACGACTTGGCAGGATTCGCCTGACTTAGGCAAGGCGGAAACTGACGCGGCATGGCCGACGACGGCAGATCCCGGCGCTCATCCGTTCCAGGCCCGGTCCGCGGCGCCTGCACACATGGACGGGTCCTGCCCCATCGCATCCATCACAAAATCCAGAACGGTCTTGACGCGCAGCGGCATGTTACGTCGCGAGGGATAGACGACGGTGACCGGCAGCCGGCTCGGCTGGAAATCCTTCATCACCTGGATCAACCGGCCGGCGGCGATATCGGACATGGCGATGATGTGGGAGAGCACCGCCAGTCCCGCGCCGGCAAGGGCGGCTCTGTGAATGGCGACGGCGTTGCATGCGGTCAGGCGCGGCGAGATCCTGACCGATATATCTTCCGAGCCGTTCGAAAAGGACCATGTGTTGGCCTCGCCTGCCCTCGCGTAGCACAGGCATTCATGATCCTTGATGTCCTTCGGGGCGCGTGGAGCCGCCCTGCGCGAGAGATAGGCGGGAGACGCGACGAGGAAGGCCGTCGTCCAGCCGATCCGCCGGCAGACGAGGCTGCTGTCGGCGACCGGGCCAAGGCGCACTTCGAGATCGAGGCGCTCCTCGATCATATCGGAGCTCTGCTCCCTGAAAAGCAGTTCGACCGAGAGTTTGGGATGAGCGGCGAGAAGATCGCCCAACCGCTCGCTGAGATAGAGGCCGAGCGGTGCAGGAACGCTGAGCCTGACCTTGCCCGAAGCGATCGCTCCATCCGATCCGGCGGCATCGCCGAGCTCTTCCACCGCCTCGAGAATCCGGAGCGCCATCGGCAGCATCCTCTCGCCCTCCGCCGTCAGCGACAGGCCGCTCGTCGTGCGATGCAGCAGGCGCGTGTTGAAATGGCCCTCGAGTGCCGCAACCTGCCGGGAGACTGCGGGCTGGGTCACATTGAGATCATGCGCCGCGGCTGAAAACGAGCCCGTCTCCACGACGCGCTGAAAGGTCCGTAATGCCGAAACGATATCCATCCCCTCCTCCTCATACTTTTGCGCATAGGCTTTATGCCGCCAGACTAAGCGAGAATGACTTTACAGTCCAGCAATTAAGGATATCTTTTATCCATAAGGATATTAAATGTCCTTAATTAGAGGAGAAAGACATGACCCAGCGATTGAACTACGCCCAGCAGTCACCCGAGCTCTTCAAGAAGTTCATGGAATTCAGCATGGCGCTCCGCAGCAGCGTGATCGACGAGAAGCTGCAGGCCCTGGTCGAGATCCGCGCTTCGCAGATCAACGGATGCGGCTTCTGCCTCGATATGCATGTGAAGCAGGCCAAAATCCTCGGCGAGAGTGAGCTCAGGATCTATCACGTCGCTATTTGGCGGGAATCGAACCTGTTCATTCCCCGCGAGCGCGCCGCGCTGGCCTGGACCGAAGCCCTGACGAAGCTGCCGGAGGGCGGCGTTCCCGACGAGATCTATGAGCGGGTTCGCGGCCAGCTTTCCGAAAAGGAAATCTCCGACCTGACCTTCGTGGTCATGGCAATCAATGCCTGGAACCGCGTCAATGTCGGCTTCAAGACTGTGCCCGGCACGGCCGACAAGGCCTACGGCCTCGATAAGGCTGGCCTGAACTAACCCTCGCAATTCATTGAGAAGATTCATTTTGACGCTGCCGCACCCCGGCAGCGAAAGGAGATCCGTTATGAAAATCGTTGTCATTGGCGGAACCGGTCTCATCGGTTCGAAAACCGTCGAGCGCCTGCGCAAGCGCGGCCATGAGGTGATTGCCGCCTCGCCGAACTCAGGCGTCAACACGATCACCGGAGAAGGACTGGCGGAAGCGCTTGCGGGCGCAGAGGTCGTGCTCGATCTTGCCAATTCACCCTCCTTCGAGGACAAGGCCGTGCTCGAATTCTTCGAGACCTCGGGACGCAATCTTCTCGGCGGCGAAAAGGCCGCTGGCGTCAAGCATCATGTCGCGCTGTCGGTCGTCGGCACTGAGCGCCTGCAGGAAAGCGGCTATTTCCGCGGCAAGCTCGCTCAGGAAAAGCTGATCAGGGCCTCGGGTATTCCCTATACCATCGTGCATTCGACGCAGTTCATGGAATTCCTGAACGGCATCGCCCAGTCCGGCACCGTCGGCCAGACGGTCCGCCTGTCGCCGGCCTATGTGCAGCCGATCGCCTCCGATGACGTTGCCGACGCCATGGCCGACGTGGCGCTCTCCGCCCCCGCCAACAAGACAATCGAGATATCGGGTCCCGAGCGCGCTCGCCTCAGCGATCTCGTCGCCAGCTATCTGAAAGCGATGAAGGACCCGAGGACTGTCGAGGCCGACGCCGAGGCGCGATATTTCGGCGCAAAGCTGAACGATCAGTCGCTCGTCTCCGACGACAATCCGCGGCTCGGTACGATCACCTTCGAAGAGTGGTTCGCAAAATCAGCCAGTCGAAGTGATTGACTTGCCTCAGGACGCGGTCGCTTGGGCGCGTCCTCTCCATCCCAGCAACACAGGAGATTCCCATGATCAGGACATCAATGCTCGCCGCCGCACTCGCCTTTCTCACAGCGACCGGTGGCGCCGCCCACGACAGCAGCAAATCCGCGAAGGTGACGCTCGTCTATGAGCACGAACTGCCGGACGTGCCGGGCAAGAGCATCAAGGGCGTGCTGGTCGAATACGGCCCGGGCGGCTTCTCCGAAGGCCATACCCACCCGGACTCGGCCTTCATCTACGCCACCGTGCTCGAAGGATCGATCCGCAGCCAGGTCAATGACGGCCCGGTCAAGGTCTATCAGGCCGGGGAAAGCTTCTCGGAAATGCCGGGCGACCGCCATGGCGTCAGCGCCAATGGCAGCGAGACAGAGCCCGCCCGCCTGCTCGCCGTCTTCGTCGTCGACACCGATCAGAAAGAACTGACTTTCCCGCTGAAAAAGTGAGTATTCGCTGACGGCCACCCGCGGAGAGCCGGCCGCTTTCGCGGGTGGCCGACACGCTGAATCATGTGCCGCCGCCCCTTCCGGAGACAGACAGAGATGAACTACGACGCGCTCTTCGGTAGGCCGCTGATGTCCCTGATCGTGGTCGGTTTTGCCGGCATCATTGTCTGGTATTTCCTCTCCAGTCAGCGGCCGACGACGCGGCTGGTGGTGCAGATCCTCTTCTTTGCGGTGATGACGCTGATCCTCGTCGGCAGCGGCATCGAACCGCATCGTTTCGGGGGGTATCAATCCGAGGACCCGCGAGCCCTACTCGTCATCCTGGCGAAATCGCTCTGGTGGGTCCATCTGGCATGGGCAGTCATCGGCTTCATCAGGCTCTATCTGGTGCTGGAGGGCAGCCCGCGTGAGGCCCGCCTGCTCCAGGATCTCGTCGTCGGCATCGTCTATATCGGCATCGCGCTCTCGATCCTCGCCTACGTCTTCGGCGTGCCGATCGGCACCCTCGTCGCGACATCAGGCGTGGTCGCCATCATTCTCGGCCTGGCGCTTCAGAACACGCTTGCCGACGTCTTTTCCGGCATCGCGCTGACGCTCGGCCGGCCTTATGTCATCGGCGACTGGATTCTGTTAAGCGACGGCACGGAAGGGCGCGTCGTCGAAAGCAACTGGCGCGCGACACACATCCTGACCGGCGCCAACAATGTCGTCGTCCTGCCCAACAGCTTCCTGGCGAAACTCGGCCTGACCAATGTCAGCCGGCCGGACGAGACCCATCTGCTGATCCTCACCGTCCGCATCGCCCCGACCCGGATGCCGGCATCGATCCGCCAGATCATGCTCGCCGCGCTCACGAGCTGCAATTCGATTGTCCGGGAGCCTGCGCCGGTCGTCGCGCTGAAAGGGCTGGATGCCACCGCACTCGAGGTCGAGCTGCTGTTTCGGGTGACGAGCCCCAGCCAGCGCGTGACGGCGCGAAACGAGGTACTCGATCTCGTCTATCGTCATTGCAAATCCGCCGGCCTGCTTCTGGCGGTTTCGCCCGCCGCCCATGTGCTGACCGCCGATCTGCCGACGGAAGAAAACGCCAGGCCGCCGACAGTCACGCCGCTTGCACTGATCGAAGCCATTCCGGTCTTTGCGACACTGACATCTGATGAAAAGCAGAAACTTGCTGAAACCACGACTCTCCGGCAGTTCCGCAAGGGCGATGTGATCGTGCGGGAGCGCGAAATGCTGCCCTCGCTGATGATGGTGCGCGCCGGCATCATCGTGGCGCGGCGCGAAGGCGAAGAGCGCGGGCGCTTCGCACCGGGCGATTTTTTCGGCGAGACAGGATTGCTCGTCGGCATGCAGGAAGTCTGCACCTTGGAGGCCTTGACCCCGGCGACGGTCTATGAAATCGACCAGGAAGCCTTCGCGCCGCTGCTCACCCGACGACCCGGTTTGGCCGAAGAAATCGCCGAAGCCCTCGCCGGCCGCGCCGAACGCTTCCGCGACAGCGCTGGCCTGCCTGCGGAACAGGTCCGCAACGCGCATGCCATCCTGAACACCATCAGAACCATCTTCAGGGCATGATCAGCCGGCGCGCTGGAGCACCCATTGGAACGTGTCTTGCCAGATGTCCGCCGGCACCTCCTCGGATAAGGTGCCGACAAGATCGGAGAGCCGGACGGCTCTCAACGTATTTCGCCAAGCCTCGTCGGCTTCCCACATGACGCGCGCAACCGGGCAAGGCTTACTGTCGCAATAGCCTGCCGGCCGGCACGGATTGTTCTCGCGGATATTCGTGCAGGTGAAGCTACGCGCCTTTCCCTCCACAGCCTCGACAATATCAAGGAAGTTGATCTCGGATGGGGATCTCGCAAGCCTGTAGCCCCCGCTCGGGCCGAGCGTGGTATCGACCAGGGAGGCCTGCGAAAGGCTTTGCAGCGCCTTGGAGAGATATTCCTTCGGCAGACCGTGAAGCTCGGCGAGCGCCTTGGTGGAGAGATACCTGCCCTCGGGCAGGCCCGCGAGAATGGCGCAGCAATGCAGCGCCCACTCGACCTGGCTTTTCAGGATCATTCAGCAACTCATAATGGCTGGTTCTGCGAACCAAATTAAGGATACAGGATATCCGCAAAGCTGCATGATGTAAATGACCGGCAGACAACGAAGATGTCCACCTTCGCCGAGCAGATCGCATCCCTCGCTTGTATTGTGCTCTCCGCGGCCTCTCTCCAGCCTCATCCTGAGCGCGCGAAAAACTTTCGCTCAGCCGGGAATAAAACCGCCTCGCCCCGTGTCTCATATCAGGTATCGCAGCATTGCGTGCCCAACCTGAGGAGAGACATCATGACATCCGTGAAATTCCTGTCCGTCGCGGCGGCAGCCGCGCTTGCCGCGACAGCTGCTTTCGCAGCCCCTCCCGTCAAGGAAGTCGAAACCGCCAAGGGCAAGGTGCTTGCCGGCGAAAATGGCATGACCCTCTACACCTTCAAGAAAGACGCCAAGGGCGTTTCCAACTGCAACGGCGATTGCGCCAAGAACTGGCCGCCGCTGATGGCCGCTTCCGATGCCAAGGCCGATGGTGCATATTCGATCATTGAACGCAAGGATGGTAAGAAGCAATGGGCCAAGGACGGCATGCCGCTTTATTACTGGGTCAAGGACAAGAAGGCCGGCGACATCACCGGCGACGGTGTCGGCGGCAACTGGGACCTCGCAAAACCTTGACGCCAAGGGAACCGGCGTGAAGATACCCGCACCGGAAACGTTCGAGGGCCAGATCCTGGCCCTCCTGCCCTCGCTCAGGCGCTATTCGCGCAGCCTGACGCGCTCGGATGCCGATGGCGAGGACCTGCTCCAGGACTGTGTCGAGAAGGTCCTGGCGCGCCGCGGCCAATGGCGCGGCCTCAACCTGCGCGGCTGGGTCCTGACCATCATGACCAATCTCTATCGCAACGGCCGGCGCGGCAAGGCGCGCGACGGCCTGGTCGAGCTCAATGCTGCGGAGGATATGGCAGCGCCCGAACCGCCGGCCGATCCGCTGGAGCGCGCCCGGCTCAACGATGCGCTGAACAGCCTTTCGGAGGAGCACCGCGCCGTGCTGATGCTCGTCGTCATCGAGGGCTATAGCTACAGCGAGGTCGCCGCCGCTCTCGATATCCCGATCGGCACCGTCATGTCGCGCCTGTCGCGCGCCCGCCGGCGCGTCGCCGAGCATCTGAAGGCCGATAACGTCATTACGCTTCGGAGACCGAAATGAACGAGACCAACCCGATCGTCACCGAAGCCGATCTCCACGCCTATGCCGACGGCCAGTTGCCGCAAAGCTCGCGGGCCCGCATCGAGACCTACCTCGCGGACAACCCGGACGAAGCGGCGATGATCGCCGAATGGCAGGCGCAGAACGCAGGCATCCGTTCCCTCTTTGCCGGGTACGAGAAGGCCAGGGACACTGATCCTCTGCTCGTTGCGCCCTCACGCGCGGTCGCACCCACGCGGAAGCGCTGGGCACTCGCCGCCGCGGCCCTCCTCGTTTTTGCGCTCGGCGCCGTCAGCGGGTATTATGGCCCGGCTCTTCTAGAAAAGCCGGAGCTGCAGCTTACCGGCTCAGAAACCTTCCCGAAACAGGCCGAGACCGCCTTTACCGTCTATGCCGCCGAGGTCCGTCATCCCGTCGAGGTCTTCGCCGACGAGGAAGCCCATCTCGCCACCTGGCTCGGCAAGCGCCTGGCGATCGAGAACCTCAAGATCCCGAACCTGCAGCCCCTCGGCTTCAAGCTGGTCGGCGGCCGCCTGCTGCCGGTCGACGGCCGGGCGGGCGCGATGTTCATGTACGAGAACCAGGCCGGCGAGCGCCTGACCGTCATGGTCGGCCGCAACAGGGAAAACCGCACGACGAGCTTCCGCTTCGCCTCATCGGGCAATCTCGAAACCTTCTACTGGATCGACGGCGAACTCGGTTATGCCGTCACCGGCGAAATCTCGCGCGAAGCGCTGCGCGCGGTGGCCGAGGAGTGCTATCGGCAGTTCCCGTCATGACGTTTAGCGCAGCGGATCGTTGGCAAGCTCGATCGGCTTGCCATGCGGCGTCGCTTCGGCCGCCCGCTGCCAGCTCTTCTGCAGGTCGAGGAGTAGGGATGCATCCGCCACGCCGCGACTGACCAGCAGGTCCGAGAGCGCCGCCACCCAGCAGTCGAAATAATCGCTGCCGTCCTCGGCTCGGCCTGGCTGATGCAATTCCCGCGAAAGGGTTTCGGCCCACTCGGCCCAGGAAAACAGCCCCTTCTCAAGCAGATGCACGGTTATGGCGAAGGCTTCAGCCGCCCAAGGTTCAGGGAAAACAGGATTACCCTCCGGCGACTTCGGTAAACCCGGCGGTTGCGAGAGCTTAGAGGGTATTTCACACACGCTCAAGATAGCTCTCCCATGCATCGATCGAGACCGTCAGCGACGGGTCGGCACCCTCACCCCAGAGCTCCGTGCCATCAAAGATGACGGTATAGAGCCATTGCGGGTTCTCGCCCTTGCCATGCGCATTGTCATCGGGAAAGACGAAGGAACCCTGCACCGCTTCGACGATGCCGGTCTTGGCCCTGGCATAACGGGGCAAGCGCGTATGGGTGGCCGGATTGAAATTCCTCGTCCGCACCGTCTCGCCGACCGCAAATATCGGCGCGGCCTCGACAGGACGATCGCATGGCCCGCCTTTCGCGAGAACCGCCTGTACCATCTCGGCCTTCAGCACCCGTTTCGGCGTCGCGCCCTCCTGCAGCTTGCGCCCAGACAGCAACTCCTCGCGCGTCGCAAAACCGTGCCGTTCGAGCAGCGTTTCGACGCCGCGGATCCAGATCTCGTAATAGCTGGCGGCAAGATAATCGGCCGGCGGAATATTTTCGCGGGCATGCCGGCTCTCATCGATCGTCCAGGCGCCGAAAGCGCCGCAGGAAAGCGTGATGCCGAGAGCCCGCTTCTCCCAGTCGGCATGGAAAGAGGGCTCATCCTTTTCAGGGGCGATAGGCCCGAAACCCATCTGCCCGCCGAGATCGTGGGGTCCGTTCATGGCAGAGCCTCCGGACTGCCGGCAGCTGAAATTTTCGAGCTGCCCGCGATCGCCGTCCCGATCATCGCATCGCGGCTGACGAGATCGGCCAATGAGGTCTCATCCAACCCTTCCGTGCCCGCCGGCCGCTCGGGGATTACGAGATAACGCAGCTCCGCCGTCGAATCCCAGACGCGGACCTTTTTCTCCGCAGGCAGCACCAGCCCAAATTCGGCCAGTACGCCGCGCGGATCGATGACGGCGCGCGAGCGATAGGCCGGAGCCTTGTACCAGACCGGCGGCAGGCCGAGCACCGACCAGGGATAACAGGAGCAGAGCGTGCAGACGATCAGGTTATGGGTGTCGGGCGTATTGAAGACGGCGCGCATATGCTCGCCCTGCCGGCCGGTAAACCCAAGGCTCGCAATCGCCGCCGTCGCATCGCGTTTCAGCCAGTCCGCGAATTCGGGGTTGCTCCATGCTTTCGCGACGACACGCGCACCGTTGCGCGGCCCCACCTTCCTCTCATAAGTCTCGACGATCGCATCGATTGCCCCCGGATCGATCAACCCCTTCTCCGTCAGCAGCGTCTCCAGCGCTTTGACGCGCGCCTGCATGTCGGAGTAGCGGTTGTCGTGGTGATTGTCGTAGTTGTGATGGTCGTCGTGATCATGGTCGTGCAATGCGATGTTCTCCCAAACGACAGATAGGATCTTCTCCCCGCTGGGGAGAAGGGGAATCATTGCAAGGCCCCGCCCTTCTCAAAGTATCGCCCGTGGAAAGCAGCGCAAACATCCCCTTTTCTATCACACCCCAAGCACCCGCCAACCCCTCCTATCCCCCTTAAACTTTTCCGCTAATCTCCAGCCATGAACATCCTGATTCTCGGCGCAACCGGCTTCATAGGCTCCGTCGTCGCGGCCCGGCTCGCGGCCGATGGGCATGCCGTGACCGGGCTCGGCCGCAATCCTGAGCGTGCGCGTTTGAAGCAGCCTGCGATAAACTGGCGGCGGGCCGATCTGTCCCGCATGACGAAGGCCGAGGACTGGGAGGATCTCCTGAAGGACCAGCATGCCGTCGTCAATTGCGCCGGCGCGCTGCAGGACGGCCTGTCGGATGATTTGGCAGCCACACAGGGAGATGCGATGCTGGCGCTCTATTCCGCTGCGAAACGCTCTCAGCCTTTGATGGTGCAGATATCGGCAAGGACGGCGGGCGCGGCCGGCGATCTGCCTTTCCTCGCCACCAAGCGGCGGGCCGATGAGGCGCTGGCGGCAAGCGGCCTGCCCCACCTCATCCTACGCCCTGCCCTCGTTCTCGGCCGCAATGCCCATGGCGGCTCGTCGCTCATCCGGGCGCTTGCCGCCTTCCCCTTGGCGCTGCCGCTCATCCACGCCGAAAGCGGGGTCGAAACCCTGTCGGTGGACGACGTGGCGGAAGCCGTGTCGCGGGCGGTTTCAGGCGATCTGCGCGGGGATATCGTTCTTGCCGCCGACGAGGTGCTGACGCTCGCCGATCTCGTGCGCCTTCACCGGCAATGGCTGGGCCTGCCGCCCGCCCGCGTCTTTTCGCTTGCTCCGCGGCTGGCGCAGCCCGTGACATGGCTCGCCGATGTCGCGGGCCTGCTCGGCTGGCGGTCGCCGCTGCGCTCGACGGCAATGACCGTCATGTCGGAAGGCATTAAAAGCGCGAAGGCGGAGAGCGGCCTTGCCGCGACATCAGCCGCGGCAACGCTTTCAGCCAATCCTTCCGGCGTGCAGGATCTCTGGTTCGCCCGGCTCTATCTGCTGAAGCCGCTCGTCATTTCGGGCCTGTCGGCCTTCTGGCTGCTCTCCGGCCTGATCCCGCTGCTGGCGGTGCAGAAGGCCTCCGCCCACTTCCTGCCCTTCATGCCGGACGCGGCCGCAACGGCGCTGACGCTTCTCACCTGCCTGATCGACATCGCGCTCGGCGCCGCAGTCCTTGTCCGCCCGCTTGCCAGACGCGCCCTTCTCGGCATGCTGGCCGTCTCATTGGCCTATCTCACTGGCGGCACACTTCTCGAACCCGCCTTCTGGCTCGATCCGCTCGGCCCCCTTGTCAAGGTGCTGCCATCGATCCTGCTGACGCTCACCGCGCTTGCCACCCTGGATGAACGCTGATGCTCGAGCAATGGCTGCTGCTTGCCCATGTGATCGGCGCAACCGTGCTCTTCGGCACCGGCGCCGGCATCGCCTTTTTCATGGTGATGGCGCACCGCACACGCGAGCCCGCGCTGATCGCCCATGTCGCCGCGACCGTCGTCATCGCCGACACCGTCTTCACGGCGACCGCCGCTCTTCTCCAACCGGTGAGTGGCTATCTCCTGGCGCGGTCGATCGGTTGGGACCTGTCGGAGGGCTGGATTGCGCTGTCACTGCTGCTTTATGTCGTCACCGGTCTGTTCTGGCTGCCGGTTGTCTGGATGCAGATCCGACTGCGCGACCTCGCCCGCGCCGCGGCAAGCTCGGGAAGCGCCCTGCCGCCGCACTATTACAGCCTCTACCGCATCTGGTTCGTTTTCGGCTTTCCGGCTTTCTCGGCCGTCCTCGGCATTTTCTGGCTGATGCTGACGAAACCGTCGATCGCTCTATTTTAGCATCGGCCAGAGGCTCGCCACCAGAAGCACGGCCATGCTGATATTGAACCACTTCAGCCGCACCGGATCGGAAAGCCATTCCCTGAGCGCCGAGCCGAAGCCTGCCCAGCTTGAGACGCTCGGCACGTTCACAACCGCGAAAGCCAGGCCGACGATCAACACGCTGACGAGATAAAGCTCCGGATTCGTATAGGTCGCCATTGCGGTGACCGCCATCACCCAGGCTTTCGGATTGATCCACTGGAAAGCCGCCGCCGAGACAAAGGACATTGGCGCCGCACCGCTCTTGCCTTCGCTGAGCGAACGCGACGAAGCGATTTTCCAGGCGATCCAGAGGAGATAGGCGCCGCCGGCGAATTTCAGCACGGTATAGAGCATCGGTATCGTGTGCAGCAGCGCACCGAGCCCGAGACCAACGGCAATGAGTAGCGAGAAGAAGCCGGCGCCGATGCCGAACATATGCGGGACAGTCCTGCGGAAGCCGAAATTCACGCCCGAAGCGAAAAGCATCATATTGTTCGGCCCCGGCGTGATCGACGTCGTAAAGGCGAAGAGAACGAGAGCGAGAAACGTATCCAGCGGCATGAAACCTCCCGAAGCCGGCTTTTCCAGCAGCCCGCTTTATTTAGGTCAGCATAACTGTCCTAAATCGCCGATACCATTACATCATTGTCATAGTGACAGGATTACTTGAAAGATAGCGGCGCAGCCCAATCTCCTGACCAGGATCAAAACCATGCAGGACGACCCTATCCCATCGATCACAATCCCGAACGGCGCGGAAGTGCCGGTGCTCGGCCAGGGAACCTGGGCCATGGGCGAGGATGCCGGCCATGCCAAGACCGAGATCGAAAGCCTCAGAGCCGGTATCGATCTAGGCATGACGCTGATCGATACCGCCGAAATGTATGGCGATGGTGGCGCCGAGGAAATCGTCGGCCAGGCGGTCAGGGGACGGCGCGACGAGGTCTTCATTGTCAGCAAGGTCTATCCTTGGAATGCCAGCCTGAAAGGCACGATCGAGGCTTGCGAACGCAGCCTCGAACGCCTCGGCACGGACCGCATCGATCTCTATCTCCTGCATTGGCGCGGCAACTATCCACTCGCCGAGACCGTCGCCGCCTTCGAAATGTTAAAGGTGTCAGGCAAGATCGGCGCCTGGGGCGTCTCCAACTTCGACACTGATGACATGGAGGAACTGCTTGGCGTGCCGGATGGCGTCAATGTCGCCGCCAACCAGGTGCTCTACAATCTCTCTCGCCGCGGCATTGAATTCGACCTCCTGCCATGGTGTCGAAGCCGCGGCATTCCCGTCATGGCCTATTCGCCGATCGAGCAGGGCCATATCCTCCATCATCCGGAACTGATCCACATCGCCAAGGCCTACCAGGCGACACCCGCCCAACTGGCGCTCGCCTTCCTGCTGAAACGCGACGGCGTCATCGCCATCCCGAAGACCTGGAATGCCGAACGTGTTCGCGAAAACCGCGACTGTGTCTCGCTTAATATCACCGACGACGATTGGGAAGCGCTCGACGCTGCCTTCCCGCCGCCGGCCGGGAAAAAGCCGCTGGAGATGCTGTGATCTACAGCGGCTGCCAGTCGGCTTCATCCACCTCGATGTTGCGTTTCGCACGTCCCCTCGCCGCGTTTACGGGAGAAGTAGGGTGAGGGGCAGCTAATCGGCACGGACTAACAGCGGTAGCAGGCTCACATCCCCTGCGCGCCACGGTTCATGGCAGCAATGCCGGTACGGCAGACTTCGATCAGGCCGAGCGGCTTCATGATCGCGATGAACTGGTCGATCTTGGAGGATTTGCCCGTTATCTCCAGAATGAAGTGATCGATCGTCGCGTCCACCACCTTGGCGTGGAAGGCATCGGCAAGCCGTAGCGTCTCGGCTCGCGTTTCGCCCTCGCCGATCACCTTGACCAACGCAACTTCCCGCTCGATCGGCCGGTCCTGACCGAGTTCGCGGGCCCGCACCGTCAGATCGACGACGCGGTGAACAGGGACGATGCGTTCGAGCTGCGCCTTGATCTGCTCCAGCACATGAGGCGTGCCGCGCGTTACGATGGTGATGCGGGACAGATGCGCCTGGTGCTCGGTCTCGGAGACCGTCAAGCTCTCGATATTATAGCCACGGCCGGAGAACAGGCCGATGACGCGGGCAAGGACGCCGGGCTCGTTGTCGACGAGAACCGAAAGTGTATGGCTCTCGACTGCGGTCGTTTCCGGAGAGATGAAATAGGCAGAGCCCGTGGGCTGAAGATGTGCGTTCATGGTCCTGGGTTCCTACCTTATCGTTATACGAGCTGACGGCCCTTGGCGTCGATCGCGTTGGCGACGGCTTCGTCGGTGGCTTCGTCGGGCAGCAGCATTTCATTATGCGCCTTGCCGGAGGGGATCATCGGGAAGCAGTTGGCGAGATTGGCGACGCGGCAATCGAAGATGACCGGCTTCTTGACTTCGATCATCTCGATAATGGCGTCGTCGAGCTCGTCCGGCTTTTCGCAGCGCAGTCCGACCGCACCATAGGCTTCCGCAAGCTTGACGAAATCGGGCATCGCTTCCGTATAGGAGTGCGACAGGCGGTTGCCGTGCAGCAGTTGCTGCCACTGTCGCACCATGCCCATATACTGGTTGTTCATGATGAAGATCTTGATCGGCGCGTCGTACTGGATCGCCGTCGACATTTCCTGAATGCACATCTGGATCGAGGCATCGCCGGCGATATCGATGACGAGGCTTTCGGGATGGGCGATCTGCACGCCGAGGGCCGCCGGCAGGCCGTAGCCCATCGTGCCGAGGCCTCCCGAGGTCATCCAGCGGTTCGGCTGTTCGAAGCCGAAGAACTGCGCGGCCCACATCTGGTGCTGGCCGACTTCGGTCGTGATGTAGGTGTCGCGGTCCTTGGTATGCGCATAGAGCCGCTCCAGCGCATATTGCGGCATGATCACATCGTTGCTCTTGGTATAAGCAAAGGAATTGCGCGCCCGCCAGCGGGCGATATCGCTCCACCAATCCTCGAGGCGGCCCTTCTCCGGCCTCTTCGGCAGCGCCCGCCACAGGCGGACCATGTCTTCGAGGACATGGCCGACATCTCCGCGGATGCCGATGTCGACGCGGACGTTCTTGTTGATCGAGGACGGATCGATATCGATATGGATCTTCTTCGAATTCGGCGAGAAGGCGTTGAGACGGCCGGTGATGCGGTCGTCGAAGCGGGCGCCGATGCAGACCATGACGTCGCAATCATGCATCGCCATGTTTGCTTCGTAGGAGCCGTGCATGCCGAGCATCTTCAGCCAGTTCTTGCCCGAAGCCGGATAGGCGCCGAGGCCCATCAGCGTCGAAGTGATCGGGAAATCGGTGAGCTCGACCAGCTCGCGCAGCAGCTTGGAGGCCTCGGGACCGGAATTGACGACGCCGCCGCCGGAATAGATGATCGGACGGCGCGCATTCGCCATCATCTCGATCGCCGCATGGATCTGGTTGAGGTCGCCCTGGATCTTCGGCTGGTAGCTCTTCTGGATCGCGTAATCGGCGGGCGGCGTGTAGGTGCCGGTCGCAAACTGCACGTCCTTCGGAATATCAACGACTACGGGGCCTGGACGGCCGGACTGGGCGATGCGGAAGGCCTCATGAATGATGGCGGCGAGCTGGTTGACGTCCTTGACCAGCCAGTTGTGCTTGGTGCAGGGCCGGGTGATGCCGACCGTGTCGCATTCCTGGAAGGCGTCGGAGCCGATCAATGGGGTCGGAACCTGGCCGGTCAGGCAGACGAGCGGGATCGAATCCATCAGCGCATCCTGCAGCGGCGTGACCGCATTGGTGGCGCCAGGACCAGAGGTCACCAGCATGACGCCGACCTTGCCTGTGGAGCGGGCGTAGCCTTCGGCCGCATGGCCGGCCCCCTGCTCGTGGCGAACGAGAATGTGCTTGATCTCGTCCTGCTGGAAGATCTCGTCATAGATCGGCAGAACCGCGCCGCCGGGATAGCCGAAGATATGTTCGACGCCGTTATCCTTCAGCGCCTTGAGAACGATCTCCGCTCCCGTCATCCGATTGCCTGCCGCCTGATTGTCCGTGCTCATCTGTGTCTGTTCCGTTTGATGCTGGATTTGCGTTTGTGGCCGGGAGCCCGATTTCGGGCACAAAAAAAGGCCCCGGAGGAGCCTGTCATCTAGCGCATGGGTGGCTGTCGCCGGATGGTCACACCATCCTGCCCATGCGCCTTCCCACCACGATAAGAGCCGTTGCGATTTTCATGGCCGGCAGTGATAGACAGAAAATTTCGCAGCGTCAACGCATGCCGCAATAAAAAACTGCCTGGGCCACGGCCTCCCAAAATCGATAGGATGAAGGATTTGTTAAAGGATCGACTTTATCCTTTAACGCTACCGCAAGGAGTAGCCTTTGCCCAACAACGACTTGCGCATGTCTGGCAAGGCAGGCGAGCACGATCGACGCGACGGCCATACGCCGGGAAATCGCTTTCTCGGCCGCGTCGTTGCATGCAGCGGCTCCAGGGCCACGATTGCCGCTGTCGCCGTTGAGGGCGGCACCGATCTTACAGAACTTTGGTCCGTCGGCCGGCTGATTTCGATCAGCGTCGGCCGCAACCGTGTCGTCGCCCTGGTCTATCAAATGAACACCGGCAGCCATGCCTGGGGCGAAGGCGAGGACAACAAGTTCAGGATCGAGACCGAGCTTCTCGGCGAAGTCCGCGTCGATGAGGACGGGCGCGAGGAATTTTCGACCGGCATCTCACGTTATCCCTATCTCGGCGCCATCGCCCATCGCATCCGCGCCGCCGACCTTATGCGCATCTACGATGCCGGAACGGGGACGACCGCCATCATCGGCAAGCTGACGCAGGATGAAAGCATCGATGCGGCGATCCACATCCCGTCAATGCTCTCCAAGCATTTCGCCGTCGTCGGCTCGACCGGCGTCGGCAAGTCGACCGCCGTATCGCTACTTTTGCACAAGGCGATCGCGGCCGATCCGAAGCTGCGCGTACTGATCCTCGATCCGCACAATGAATTCGCCGCCGCCTTTCCCAAGCACGCCGTCACCATCGATACGGATACGCTCGACCTGCCCTTCTGGCTGATGCGGCTGGAGGAATTTGCCGAAGTCGTCTTTCGCGGCCGCCTGCCCGTGCCCGAAGAGCTCGACATGCTGCGCGACATCATGCCGGAGGCCAAACGCGCCTTCCGCGGCAGCGATAACTCGCTGGTGCGCCGCACGACGGAAAAGAGCTCGATCACCGCCGATACGCCGGTTCCCTACCGCATGGCCGATCTGCTGGCGCTGATCGACGAGCGCATCGGCCGCCTGGAAGGCCGAGCGGAAAAGCCCTCCCTGCGGTCGCTGAAGATGCGCCTCATCGCCGCGATCAACGATCCGCGCTATCACTTCATGTTCTCCAACAACACGATCAGCGACACGATCACCGATACCATCGCGCAGATCTTCCGCATCCCCGGAGATAACAGACCAATCTGCACTTTCCAGCTTGCCGGCATTCCCTCCGAAGTCGTTAATTCGGTCGCCTCCGTGCTTTGCCGCATGGCTTTCGAAGTGGCGTTGTGGAGTGACGGCGCCATCCACATGCTCGTCGTCTGCGAGGAAGCCCACCGCTACATCCCGTCCGATCCGAACCTCGGCTTCATCCCTACGCGCCAGGCGATCGCCCGCATCGCCAAGGAGGGCCGTAAATACGGTGTCTCGCTGGGCATCATCACTCAGCGGCCAGGCGAGCTCGACCAGACGATCCTGTCACAGTGCTCGACGCTCTTTGCCATGCGCCTTGCCAATGACCGTGACCAGGAAATCATTCGTTCAGCCATCCCGAATTCATCGATCTCGACGACGAGCTTCATCTCCTCGATCGGCAACGGTGAGGCGATCGCCTTCGGCGAGGCGATCAGCGTGCCGATGCGGATGCGCTTCTCCCGTGTTGAAGAGAACCTCCTGCCGAAGGCCGCCAGCGCCAACAGCAAGCATAGCGAGGAAGATCCCGATACGGTCGATTTGCGCAAGATCGTCACCCGCATGCGGGCGGTGACCGTCGGGCCTGACATTTCGAATTTTCAGCAGAGCGTTGCGGCATCCATGCCAGATTTCGACGAGGCTCAGGAAACCCACGATGCTTCCGATGCCAAACCCGTTACCCCGTCGGCACCGGCTTCGGCGCCACTCCAATCCTACCGGCGCGAATTGCTGCCGCAGGCGCCGCGGCTGGACCCGGCCGAACCGGCCCCGATCGATCCGCGGTTGGACGCGCTGCGCCGCGAACTGCGTCGCGAGGAGCCGGTCTTTCCTCGGCCGGCGCCGCCGACCGACCAGCCGCAGATCACCCGCCGGGAACCCGGCCCGTCTCTGCGTGAAAGCATCCTGAAAAAGCCGCTGAGCAGCCTTTACAACAAGGATTGATGCTCCAGGGCGATCAACGGCCGGGCAGCATCGAGCACACGCTGGCGATCCGCCGGCCCAAGCGGCAGGAGCGGTCGGGGAAGCTCCGCCCGAACGCCAAGGAGATGCTCGGCCAGCATATAGACCACGCGAATGCTTCCAAACGCCTTGAACACGTCCCAGAGCGGCTGCAGAAGACCATCGAGCCGGCGCGCCTCGCCGTCATTGCCGGCGATCGCGGCCTTGGTCAGAGCGAGCGCTACGCGGGGAAGAAGCCCGCCGATAACGCTGTACCAAGCGTCTGCGCCTGCAAGCAGTGCCTCCGCCGCACCCCAATCGCCGCTGTAGCCGATCGCGAGATCGGTCTTTTCCCGCAACGTCGCAAGCTCCCCAAGCAAATCACCGTCTGCCGGCAGCGGCATTTTTACCGCCTTGATCGTCTCGACATCGGAGAGGCGCTGCAGAAGCTCGCGGCTGAAGATGAAGTGCGTCGTGCCGGGATTGTTGTAGATGCAGAGCGGCAGTCTGGTTGCCTTGGCCACAGCGAGGAAGTGCTGGTAGACCTCTTCCTGGGTCAGCGGCGTGTAGGAAAAAGGCGCAAGCAGAAGCGCATCCGCGCCGGCAGCCTCGGCGTCCCTGGCGAGATCCACGGCATGATCCGTTCTCAGGGCGCCGGCGCCGACGAGGAGTGGAACACGGCCGTTGACGCATTGGACCGCCGCCTTGACGGCCCGCAGCCGCTCCTCGCGCGTGAGATAGGCGTAAATCCCGGTGCTGCCGAGAAGGCCGATGGAGGCCACATCTGACTCGCACAGGGGGGCCAGCAAGCGGCAGAGCCCCTCAAGGTCGACCCGGCCATCGGGATCGGCAGGCGTCGGCGGAAAGGCCGAGAGGCCATGGAACGTAGAAATGGCAGGCATGATGCGATCCTGAAAGACAGTTGATTGGCAACGAGCCAGACGATATAGCCTCATGCTAAAGCGTCAATCGCTCCCAGCTTTCGTCCATCTGATTGCGGAACCAGGTCATTTGCCGCTTGGCATATTGCCGTGTCGCCGCAGCCCCCTTCTCCAGCACCTCGTCGCGGGTCATCTCGCCCTTCAGCATCGCCGCGATCTGCGACACACCGATGGCCTTCATGACGGGCGCATCGGCCGGTAGGTCGAGCGCAAGCAGCGCCTTCACCTCGTCTTCCGCACCCTGTTGCAGCATCTTTTCGAAACGGCCATTGATGCGAGCATGCAGCACCGCCCGGTCCGGGAGAACGACTATCTTGCGGGCCTCGTCGGCATCGATCACCACAGGTCCGGACCGGACCTGGAAATCGGCGATCGAGCGTCCCGTCGCTTTGATGACCTCCAGTGCCCGGACGATGCGCTGACCGTCCTGGCGGTTGAGGCTTGTCGCCATGGCGGGATCGGCCTCGCAAAGCTCAACGTAAAGCGCATCCGGCCCCTCCTCCACGAGTCGCGTGCGCAAGTCTTCCCGCAGTACTTCCGGTATATCAGGCATCTCGGAGAGACCGCCGGTCAGCGCCTTGAAGTAAAGCCCGGTGCCGCCGACGAAAACCGGTAGCCGCCCGGCGGCCCTGAGGGCCGGCAAAAGCGCCGAGACATCGCGCAGCCAGGCGCCTGTGGAATAGCCGGCCCCCGCCGGCACGTGACCGTAGAGATGATGCGGCACGCCCTGCATCTCCTCTTCCGACGGACGCGCGGTCAGCACCCGCAGCGTATCGTAGACCTGCATGCTGTCGGCATTGACGACCGCGCCGTCATGGCGCTTGGCCAATTCCACGGCAAGGGCGGACTTGCCGCTGGCGGTCGGCCCGGTTATCAGGATCGCGTTCTCTACGCTCAGAAGGTTTTCCATCATGGCCCTCGTTGCCACGCTTGTTGCCAATCCGTCAAATCCTGTGCTTACTCCCGGCATTGCCGAACAAGCGGCCGAGGCAGTAACCGCTTCCGGCCTCTACTGGCTGGCCGACGGCGTTGCCTGCGACATCGCACTGCGCGACGGCGCGGATGCGCAAGCGGCCGAGGCCAATCTTCTCGCCGTCATTTCGAGCGCCCCAATTGACCTCGTCATCCAGGAGCAGGACAGCCGCCGCAAGAAGCTGCTGATCGCCGACATGGATTCGACGATGATCGGCCAGGAATGCATCGACGAACTCGCCGCAGAAGTCGGCCTGAAGGAGAAGGTCGCCGACATCACCGCCCGCGCCATGAATGGCGAGATCGCCTTTGAGCCCGCCCTGCGCGAGCGCGTCGCCCTCTTGAAAGGACTGCCGATCTCGGTTGTCGACGAGGTCATCGCCAAGCGCATCACGCTGACGCCGGGAGGGCCGGAGCTGATCGCCACCATGAAATCGAAAGGTCATTACACCGCCCTCGTCTCCGGCGGCTTCACCGTCTTTACCAGCCGCATCGCCGCCACTCTTGGCTTCGACGAAAACCGCGCCAATACGCTGCTGGACGAGGATGGCATTCTCTCCGGCTTCGTCGCCGAACCTATCCTCGGCAAGCAGGCAAAGGTGGATGCGCTGAACGAGATTTCAGCAAGCCTCGGCATTTCGCCACAGGAGGCAATCGCCGTCGGCGACGGCGCCAATGATCTCGGCATGCTGCAGCTCGCCGGCTCCGGCGTCGCCCTCCACGCCAAGCCCACTGTCGCCGCTCAGGCGCAGATGCGCATCAATCACGCCGACCTGACGGCACTTCTTTATATCCAGGGTTATCGGAAGACCGATTTCGTGATGGGTTAAGAAGGCCGAAACGCGCCCCTCCTCCCGCATTCCTGTGGCCTCAGGGCTTTGCCCGAGGGATGTCACAGGAATGCGGGAGGAGTTGAGCGAGAACAGGAAGGCGGCACCTAGTCGCCACCGCCGCAGTTCTCCTATTCCATCGGCACCGCAACGAACCGCAGATCGCCGTTTGCCGATGCGATCATCAGCTGGGCGTTGCGGCGCCCTTCCTGTTTCAGCGATTTCACCTTGGCCGCGACCGCATCCGGGGATTTCATGAACTCCTGTGCCACCTCGACGATAACGTCCCCTGGCTTCAACCCCTTTTCGGCCGAGGCGGAGCCGGCCTCCACCTCCGTCACGACGACGCCGTCGACGCTTTCGGCGATGCCGAAAGCCTTGCGTGTTTCGGGACTGAGGAGCGACAGCGACAATCCGAGCACGTTCTTCGGCATGGCCGCATCCGGCGATACCTGGCCCTGTTGGTGCTGGTCCGGCGCCGGTGTGCCCGGTGCGGGCGCTGCCTGATCGCCAGTATCCGGCTGATCCATATCGTCGTTTTCGTCGGGATCAGGGGTGATCACGCCATCCGGCGCTGCATCGCCGGATGCCGCCTGATCGCTGTCTTCGAGCCGGCCGAGCTTCACCTTGACGGTCTGCTCCTTGCCGTCGCGCAGCACCACGACGTCGACTTCTTTTCCGACCGTGCTTTCCGCCACGACGCGCGGCAGGTCGCGCATTTCATTGACCGCCTTGCCGTCGAATTTCAGAATGACGTCGCCCGCCTTGATCGAGCCGTCGTCGACGGGACCGCCCTTGATGACGCCGGCGACCAGTGCGCCCTTGGCGGTGTCGAGCCCGAGACTGTCGGCGATGTCGTCTGTCACCGGCTGGATGCGCACGCCGAGCCAGCCGCGCCGCGTCTCGCCATACTGGCGCAACTGCTCGACGACGCCGGAAGCAAGTTCGGACGGTACCGAGAAGCCGATGCCGATCGAGCCGCCGCTCGGCGAGATGATCGCCGTGTTGATGCCAATCACTTCACCCTTCATGTTGAAGAGCGGCCCCCCGGAATTGCCCTTGTTGATCGCCGCATCCGTCTGGATGAAGTTGTCGTAGGGGCCGGCATTGATGTTGCGGCCGCGCCCGGAAATGATGCCGACCGTCACCGAACCGCCGAAGCCGAACGGATTGCCGATCGCCATGACCCAGTCGCCGATGCGCATCTCGCTGGAGTCGCCGAATTTCACCGATTTCAGCGGTGTCTTCGGCTCGACCTTCAACACGGAAAGATCAGTCTTCGTATCCGTGCCGATCAGCTTCGCCCTGAGCTTCGAGCCGTTGGCGAAATTGACCTCGATGTCGTCGGCGCCCTCGATCACATGGTTGTTGGTCACGATATAGCCGGCCGGATCGATGACGAAACCGGATCCAAGCGAGCTGACATTATGGTTGGGGCCCTTGTTGCCCTGCTGTTTGTTGAAGAAGTCGTTGAAGAATTCCTGGAATGGTGACCCGTCAGGGGCACGAGTCGCCGGGCCGCCCCCTTCGTCATCCTTCACATTCTGCGAGGTCGAGATATTGACCACAGCATCGAGCAACCCTTCTGCGAGATCGGCAACGGAAGCCGGACCGTTGGTCGGCATGACGGTCTGAACCGGTGGCGTCTGCTGCGGCGTGGTAGATGCAGGTGGCGTGGGAGCAGCCGGAACAGGCGCGGCAACCCCGGGCGCTGCTGTTTCAGGCGTGGTTTGCGCAAAAGCAACCCCGCTCACGCCGGCTTGCGCCAGGATGGTGGCGCTGGCCAGAAGCGCGAGCGTTCGTCTGAAGGGCAAGCGAATCGTCGGGGCCATCAAGCTTCCTCATAAGGCGTAAATGCGCATATTCAGCACCAGCATAAGGCGGAATGATGGAGGGTGAAATCACCTTTTCGCGAAATCCCCGTGCAATCTGACGGACCATCACAAAAGCCCGGCCTTACCTCTTGAAATCGAAAGGGCCGGCGGTGGGCCGACCCTTTCTCGATCTTGGAGGGAAACAGATCCCGGTGTTTTCAGTTCGCCGGCTGGGCTGGCGCCGGAGCGGTTGCTTCGGGCGTTGCGGGAGCCGACGCAGCCGGGCTCGCCGGCGCGGCGCCGGCAGCGTTGTTGAAATAGCGGAAGAATTCCGAATCCGGCGACAGAACCAGCGTTGTGTCCTGCGACGAAAGCGTCGCCGCATAGGCCGCCATCGAGCGGTAAAACTCGAAGAAACCCGGGTCCCTTGAGAATGCCTCGGCGAAGACGCGGTTGCGTTCGGCATCGCCCTGGCCACGCAGGATCTCGGAGTCGCGTTGTGCGCCGGCAGTCAGCTCAACGACCTGGCGGTCGGCGATGGCGCGGCGGCGCTGGCCTTCCTCAGTGCCCTGCGCCCGCAGCAGTTCGGCCTCCGCCAGTCGCTCGGCCCGCATGCGGTTGTACGTGCGCTCGGAAACATCCTGAGTGAGGTCCGTCCGGCTGATGCGCACGTCGTCGAGCGTGATTCCGAGCGTCTCCGCATCGGCTTGGAGTTCGTTGCGAACCTCGAGCATCATCGCCACCCGTTCCCGGGAGAGCGCGGCTTCGATGCTGCGCACGCCGTAGACCCTGCGCAAGGCGGAATCGAGGCGCGTGCGAAGCCGCGCTTCTGCCGCCTCCCTGTCGCCCGAAACGGTTTCGCGGAAGCGGCGCGCGTCATTGATACGGTAGATGAGGAAGGCATTTACCTCATAAAATGCGCCGCCGGAAACCTGGACACGGATATTGTCAAGATCGAAGCGCAGTTCCTGCTTCGGCACGTATTGCACCCTGTCGGCATCGGCAAAAGCGAAAGGCAGCTTGAAATAGATGCCAGGGTCAGTCTTGACCGACTGGATTTCACCGAAGCGAACGACGATGGCCTGTTCGCGGGCACTCACCACGAAGACCGAGGAATAGATCCCGACCAGCACGACCGCCAGGAGGATCAGAATTACCGGAAGTCTGTTCGACATGGGTCTCAGCCTCCCTGCTGCTGTTGTTGCTGCGTCGGCCTGCCGACCTCATTGAGAGGCAGATAAGGCACGGCGCCCGCCTTTTGGTCTATGATCACTTTCTTGGAACCCTTCAGCACCTGTTCCATCGTTTCCAGGAACAGCCGCTCCCGCGTCACGTCAGGAGCCTTGGAATACTCGTCGTAGATCGAAACGAAGCGTTGCGCTTCACCTTCAGCCTCCTTGACGATCCGGTCCTTATAGGCCGCTGCGGCTTCGCGGATGCGGGCCGCGTCACCGCGGGCCTGGCCGAGCTTCTGGTTGGCGTACTGGTTCGCTTCCTCCACGAGGCGCTGCTTGTCCTGATCGGCACGCTGCACTTCCTCGAAGGCATCGGCCACGTCGCGCGGCGGTGCGACGTCCTCGATCGTCACGCGGTTGATCGCAATGCCGGCGCCATAGCGATCCATCGTATCCTGGATGATGTTGCGCACTTCGGTTTCGATCGGTCCGCGATTGTCACGGAAGGCATCTTGTGCCGGGCGCCGGCCGACGATTTCGCGCATGGCGCTTTCTGAAACCTGCTGCAGCGTTTCAGCCGGATTTTCGAGACGGAAAAGATAGGATTTCGGGTCATTGATCGTGTAGAGCACGGAGAACTGCACGTTGACGATGTTCTGGTCGCCGGAAAGCATCAGTCCAGCCGTCGAATTGCTGTTGTTGCGTCCGCCGATATTCTGCTGCTGCTCGGTCACCTTCACGATCTCGACCGCGTCCATCGGCCAGATGCGGAAATGCAGGCCGGGCATGGAAATCTCTTCTCTCGGCTTGCCGAAGCGCAGCTCGACGCCACGTTCGTCCGGCTGGACGGTGTAGACGCACTGGATCAGCCAGAAAACAGCGACGATCGCCACGACGATCGCCGCCACGCCACCATTGAAACCGCCGGGCACGATATTGCGCAGCTGATCCTGACCGCGCCGGATGATGTCTTCCAGATCAGGCGGTCCGCCCTTGCCGCCACGTGGGCGGTTCGGCCCTTGGCCCCATGGTCCCTGATTGTTACCGCCGCCGCCCCAAGGGCCGCCGCCGCCATTCTGATTGCTCCAGGGCATCAAAACCTCGTTGTTCGTTAAGTCTTCCCCGCATTCGGGACCGTGGGGGCTGACCGGCCGATGCGTTGGTGACCGTTATAGGTATCGCCGCACCGGCTTTCAACGCAGCGTGAGAAACTTGGTCAATTTAATTGGAAAATAGTTCGTTTTCAGGCGCGACGGCGTTCATAGACGACGTAGCGCGTGGGGTAGCTGTCCTTCTCGCCAGCGGGCACGGCGACTACCTCCCCCGCCTGCCAGACGCCCGGATCGATCGCCGGAAAAAACGCGTCGCCGTCAAGATCGGCCTCGACATGCGTAATGCACAGCCGATCGGCAAGATCGATGGCCTGAGCATAGATCTGCCCGCCGCCGATGATGCAGATTTCGCCGGCCCCGGTTTGCAGCGCCAATCTGTCGGCAGCGTCCATCGCCTCGGTCAGCGAATGGGCCATGCCGACATCGGGGTGTTCGATCGCTGCTCGTCGCGAAATGACCACGTTCGGCCGCCCCGGCAGCGGCTTGCCGATCGAGTCATAAGTCTTGCGGCCCATCACGACAGGCTTGCCGAGCGTCAGCGCCTTGAAGCGCTTGAGATCGCTCGATAGCCGCCATGGCATGTCGCCTTCCCGGCCGATGGTCCCGTTGCGTGCGACGGCGGCGATGATGGTCCTGCGGATCTCGGCCATGAAAAGTCCCGGCTCAGACGGCGATCGGCGCCCTGATATTGGCATCGGCCTCATAGCCGATCAGCTCGAAATCCTCGAACCTGAACCCGAAGATATCCTTCACTTCAGGATTGATCCGCATGAAGGGCAGCGGCTTTGGCCGACGCGTCAGCTGCAGCTTCGCCTGGTCGAAATGATTGTGATAGAGATGCGCGTCGCCGAGGGTGTGGACGAAATCGCCCCCTTTGAGCCCCGTCACCTGGGCCACCATCATCGTCAAAAGCGCATAGGAGGCGATGTTGAAGGGCACGCCAAGGAAAATATCGGCGGAGCGCTGGTACAACTGGCAGGAGAGTTTGCCGTCGGCCACGTAGAACTGAAACAGGCAATGGCAGGGCGGCAGCGCCATCTGGTCGACCTCGGCCGGATTCCAGGCTGAGACGATGTGGCGGCGTGAGTTCGGATTGTTGATGATACCTTTGACGAGATTGGCGATCTGATCGATATGGCCACCGTCCGGTGCCGGCCAGGAGCGCCACTGGGCACCGTAGACCGGCCCGAGATCGCCGTTCTCGTCGGCCCACTCATCCCAGATCGAGACGCCGTTCTCCTTGAGATAGCGGATATTCGTCTCGCCCTTCAGGAACCATAAAAGCTCGTGGATGATCGAGCGCAGATGCAGCTTCTTCGTCGTCAGGACGGGAAAGCCTTCCTCGAGATCGAAGCGCATCTGGTAGCCGAAGACCGAACGCGTGCCGGTGCCGGTGCGGTCGCCCCGGTCGGAGCCTTTTTCCATCACATGGGAGAGGAGATCGAGATATTGCTGCATGTCGCGCTGATTCCATTTTCTCCAATTTAAGCCTTCACCTTGAGGAAACCAATCGCAGGCGGATATTTTCCCGTTCTTTCTTCCGCCCGACATAAAGCTTTTATGACGTTTGCCCTTTCCTTGGACGAAGGAAATCACTATATCAGCCCTGCTGGCTCTCGGGCCGGCTATGGCAATAAATGAGCGGTGTAATAAACCTATTGGACCCGGGGGCGGTACCCGGCGCCTCCACCAAAAACCGGCGGTATCAAGGCCGGCTTCTGATGGGGGCGAAATAGGATCGACAAGGGTGTAAAGATCGACTTTTTGCTCGGCATTGTACCGCCGTTATCGGGCTAAAATTGTAGTTGCAAACGACAACTATGCGGAAGCTCGTCTCGCTGCTTAATCGCGGTGTGACACTTCAATCAAAGTCCTAGTGGTTCGCACCTCTAGGCGGGGTCCGAAGGCACCTGGCAACAGAAGCCTTCACCTTCTCCCTCAGACTGAAATCATGTATGCTGATCTATGCGTGACTCGGCTCCGGACTTTCCCAAGGCGCCTGAACGTGCCATAAACCTTGTGAAAAGACTTCAGAACCGACGAAAGACAGGAAAAGCATGGGGCAGGATCATATCCGCTACGACATTCTGGCGCAGGATGCACTTCGCGGCGTCATCCGCAAGGTTTTGGCGGAGGTGGCAACGACGGGTCGTCTGCCCGGCGACCACCACTTCTTCATCACCTTCCTCACGGGTGCCGCCGGCGTGCGCATCTCCCAGCACCTGAAGTCCAAATATCCCGAGCAGATGACTATCGTCATCCAGCATCAGTTCTGGGATCTCAAGATCACCGAAACGCATTTCGAAATTGGCCTTTCCTTCTCCGACGTTCCGGAGAAGCTGGTCATACCGTTCAATGCGATCCGCGGCTTCTATGATCCCTCGGTCAATTTCGAGCTCGAATTTGACGTGCCGCTCGCCGACGGCGAGGAACTGCCGTCCGGTGAGATCACCGCCTATCCCGTCGACGCGGCAGGAAAGTCCGATGAAGCCGCCGGCGCAAAACCGGCCGACAGCGAAGAGAAAAAACCTGGCTCCGTCGTCTCGCTCGACTCCTTCCGCAAGAAGCAGTGATTTCAAAGGGAGGCCGAGCCTCCCTTTTTCATAAGGATCAAGCCTCGCGCATGAGCGCCGAAATCATCAATCTGCGTCAGTTTCGCAAAAAGCAGGCCCGCTCCGAAAAGGAGAAGCAGGCGGAGCAGAACCGTATTTCCTTTGGCCGCACCAAGGCCGAAAAGCAGCTCACCCGCACTCTGAACGAGAAGGCCGACAAGGCTCACCGCGATGGCCGGATCGAGACGGATGACGACGGCGCATGAAGCTTCACGCAAAGCTTGAAGAGCCGGAAACGAATCGGCGATCAGCCACTTGCGCGATTTCCTTGAATCGATCCTCCAAGCCGATTGCGATGTGAACCGGCTGATGATCCGCAAGCACTCGGCGACACTGCATGGCCATCGCACCAGCTTTTCGCTGGAAGATGAATTCTGGGCCGAGCTGAAGACGATTGCGGCAAGCCGTTCCATGTCGCTTGCCGCCCTGATTTCCGAGATCGACGACCACCGCCCGCCGGCCAGCAACCTATCCTCAGCGCTGCGGCTCCATGTGCTTTCGTGGGCGAAAGCCGGCTGTGGCGGCCGACCGTGACGCCGGGAATTCAAATAAAAATCTGAAATATCAGGCGACGCAAACCCCACGCGTCTTCATTGCGCCTGAATGCCCGGCAGATGGTCGAAATCGAGCTGACCGGGCTGCATCTGCCCGGAGCGCCGGGCCGCCTCCGCCTCGGCGGCCGCCCTCGCCTGCGCATCAGCCTTGGCTTTTGCCTCCGCACGTGCGGCCTCCGCCTCGGCAGCAGCCTTCTGCGCAGCTGTCTCCTGCGCCAGTCTTCGCAGCCGCTCTTCCTCAGCCTGCCGTTGCCGTTCGATTTCCGCCGCTCTGACGCGCTCGGCGTCATTGAAACGATAGAGCGCCACCTCGCGGCGCAGGCGCTGCTTTTCGAGCACGATCGCCTGCAGCCGCTCGACCCGCCGCCGCTCGCGCTCAAAAGCACGCAGCGACAGGTAGCTGGTGATATCGGTCACGTCCATCGTCTTGCCGGGTGACGGCAACATGCCGGAAAAGTTCAGCCGCAGCGCCGGTTCGACACCAGGAAGCGCCTCCGCGCCTGGATTGAGGCCGATACCGACCGTCGCGCTGATCCGCTGCTCCGGCAAGGCGATCTGCGCGTCGGCGGTAACCCGGGCCAGATCGTTGGCCACGGTCACATTCTGCACCCTGAGCGTCCCGTCGGTGACGTTGAAGGGTATTCCGAGCGGCGGCAACTTCGCCTCGCCGTTGTTGAGCAACGTCTCGACGATCGGATGCACCTTGCCGGCGTTGATCTGTTCCTGCATTGGGTCGGTGGCGGCAAGCAGCGGCGGAAGAATGGCAAGGTTAAGTCCGCGTATGCTCATATCGCCGAGTCTCAGCTCCCCCGAACCATTGAGCGAGCTGGCGATCTCACTGATCGTCTTGCCCGAGGCCTCCAACGACAGCGACAATCCGAACTTGCCGTTGGCGACCGGTGCGCCGTCACGCAGCCAGATGACCCCGGCGAGATCGGAATCGGCAAGCGCCAGCTTCGTCTGCAGGAAACCGGTGCCGTCGGCATTGGTGAAGAGAAGATTGCCGGAGAGCTTGCCGCCTTCCCAGTTGCCGGCCATGTCGTTGAGCTGCAACTCGTCGCCCTTATAGGCGACGTTGCTGGTGAAATCGGACACGGCTATTTCCGGCAGGCCGGGCCAGAATTCCTTGGCCGACAGCTTCACCCTGACGTCCAGATCCTTGAAGGTGGGCAGGCCCAGAGGCGCCTTCGACAGCGTGCCGCTGGCGGGATCGACGATCTGGCCGAACACCGCCTCGCCGAGCCAGCCGGCATCTGCCTTGGCAAGCGTCAGCTCGCCGCTCGCCGTTGTCTTCGCAGCCTTGCGATCGAAGGTCAGCGCACCGGAAAACGCGTTGTCGGCCGCATGTCCCTTGAGATCGGACAAAACGATCTTGTCGCTATCGACGGCGGCATTGACCTGCAGGCCGAGCGGCAACCCCGTTCCGGTCTGCGGCAGGGCAATACCGTTCATGATGAGATAGGGGTCGATATCGGCGCTGTCGAGCGAAAGCGCGATCTGGCCATTCATGAAGCTCTCCGGCCGCACGTCAACCTTGCCCTTTGCGGTAAACGAGGTCCGGTCGGTCGCAAAGGTCAGCGCCGCATCGGCAGGATCGTTGCCCGACGCCTTCACCTTGAGGGTCAGGCGGCCATTCGCGCCGACATCGACCGGCAGCGGGTCGAGCCCGGCCTGACCGAACAGGATTGATGGCACGGCGTTTTCGAGCGTCGCCTCAAGGCTCGTCGTGCCGTTGCCGGTCAGCGCCAGGAGATCGGACATGCGGTAGTCAAGGTTCACCCGGCTGCCGTTCGAGACGCCGGCCAGCGTCACTGTCATCGCATCGCCCTCGTCGCCGCCGAGCGTCAGCGCACCGCGCAACGCCGTATTGCCGTACCAGCCGGCATTGCGCACCAGCCGATCGAGCACGGGATGGTGCGGAAGATGCTCGCGCAGCATGGTGAAGAAACCGCCGGGATCGGCCGATTTGAAGGTGATCTCACCCGCACCCTTATAGTCGAGCAGCGAACCTTCTGCCCGGCCGGTCGCCGTCAGCTCGGCGCCCGCGAGATTCTTGACTGACAGCCGGTCGACCGCAAGCGCCCCGTCGGCAATCGTGAAGGTGGTCTCGACATTCTCGGCGTCAACCCCGAAGGCGGTGAACCTGTCGGCCTTGAGCTGCGCGGCGATCTTATGGTCGAGGACATTGTCGCCGCTCTCCTGCCCGGTCGCGAGACCAGCCAGCGCCTGCAGCGCGTCAAGATCGAGCGTGTCGCCATTCAGCGCCACCGACAGGGTCGGCGTCTGGCCGGATATCGACTGCCGTTCCAGGCGGCCCTTCAGCGTCGCCGATCCGATGGCGATTTCGAGATTTTCGAAACGCTGCAATTCATGAGTCAGGCTGACATTGGCGGAAAAACCCGCCTGCCGCAATTGCCGAATGGCCGGGTCGACCGATCCGGCCAGCCAGGAAGCCAGCCCCGTTGGCTGGTTCGAGGCCACCACGATCTGGCCGTTAAAGGAGGGGTCTCCCTGCAGAAGCAGCTTGCCCTTGCCTTCCACCTGCGTGCGCCCTGGCAGCGTGCCGACGGCGCTGTCGATCATCCAGCCGGTACCGGCCGGCTCCAGCTCCAGTTGCACATCGCGTAGCGTTGTGTCGCCGGCAACGATGGCCGGCAGCTTGACGCTTGCCTTACCCGGCACCTGCGGGATCGGCACCTGCGCGACGATATCGATCAGAGAATTCAACCGTTGGCGCGCCGAAACCGCGGCATCCCGCGTCGTCTTGCCGGCCGCGCCCTGATTGCCGATGCGGTTCACGTCTATCTGCTGCCCGTCAGCGGTCAACAAGAACTCAGGCGCGTTGCCGGTATCGAGTGTCGCCTCCCCGGTTATCACATAGGGATCGTCCGTCGGGCCGATCTCCATCCGGTATTCGGGAATGCGGATACGTTCGTTGGTAAGCTCGAAGCGGCCCTTGAGCCTCGGCGGCTGCTCGTTCTTGTTGGCCGACCTGGCGCTGTTGCGGTTTTCGATCGCCGCCGAAAGCTGGCCCTGATAGTTCGGCTTGCGGTCGACCAGCTTCAGTTCGCCGTCGAGATCGATACTGACCGGATGTTTGTCCGGCGACAGCTTCGTGCGCATGCGCAGCACGCCCTTCTCGTCCGGCTGGCTGCTCGAAATCGAGAAATTGCCGTGTTCGCCGTCGAGGGCCGCATCGCCCTCGACGCGCCAGGGGCCGGCGAGCGATTTGGCCGACATCTCCGCATTCAAGCCGGTGATGCGGCGCGCCCGGCCCGACTGGTCGTCGAGGAAATCGACTTCGCCGCCGCTGACATGCACATTTTCGAGAACGACTGTTTTGGCCGGTATTTCGGCGCGGCTGCCGCGCATCCAGTCGAGTGTGCCGTCCTTGAGCAATCTGAGGCGCACCTTCGGATTGACGACGCGCATATCAAAGATCAGCGCCTCGCCGGACAGGAAAGGAGCAAGCTCGGCATCCATGGAAAATTGTTCGACCTTGACGATCGGCGTGCCGTCAGCCTCCTGACCGACACGCACATCATGCAGCGTCACCGACGGAAACGGCAACAGACGGGCATCCACCGTGCCGTGGACGGTGACTTTCTTACCGATGATGCGGCTTGCCTGATCCTCGAAGTTCTTCCGGAAATCCGTCCAGTCGATGAACAACGGCGCAAGCAGCGCCACAAACAGCACTACGACGATCACTCCCCCCAAAAAGACGAGGAACCGGCCTACCAATGCAAGGATTCTCCATTCGGGATTGTGTTGCCGACACTGTTCAGGGTTCTGTTGTCGACACTAGCGCTATTCATGCGATGGGCAAGGCCCAAGTTCATGAGAATATTCCGTTTTCAGCCTTGGTGGAAAATCTTGCCGGGATTGAAGATGCCGTCCGGATCGAGCGCCTGCTTCACCTGTCGCATCAGATCCACCGAGCCTCCGAGCTCCTGTTCCAGAAAGGCCATCTTGCCTTGCCCGATCCCGTGCTCCCCGGTGCATGTTCCGTCCATATCGAGTGCCCGGCGGTTGAGCCGCTCAACGAAGCTCTCGGCCCTGGCGATGTCTCCGGCGCTTTTGTCGTCGAACAACAGCAGCACATGGAAATTCCCGTCGCCGGCGTGGCCGACGATAGGGCCGAGCAGCCCATGTTCCTCGATATCCGCCTGCGTTTCGGAAACGCAATCGGCAAGCCTCGATATCGGAACACAAACATCGGTCGAAAGTGCGGCAAGCCCCGGCGCCAGCGCCCTCGCGGAAAAGTATGCGTTATGACGCGCCTTCCAGAGCTTGGTCCGCTCCTCGGCATTGGCGGTCCACAGAAACTCGCTCCCGCCACATTCAGCCGCAATCTCGGCGAAGGCTGCCGATTGCAGCGGCACGGTCGCGTCGGTGCCGTGGAATTCAAGGAAAAGCGTTGGGCTTTCGGCATAAGACAGCCCGGAATAGGCGTTGCACGCCCGCATCTGCACAGCATCGAGCAGCTCGATGCGGGCCACCGGAATGCCCATCTGAATCGTCATGATGACGGCGTCGCAGGCCGCCTTGATGCTCGGAAAGGAGCAGACGCCGCCGGCAATCTTCTGCGGGATCGCCTGCAGGCGCAGCGTCACCGAGGTCAATATGCCGAGCGTGCCCTCGGCGCCGACAAAGAGCCGCGTCAGGTCATAGCCGGCCGAAGACTTGCGGGCGCGCCGCGCCGTGCGGATCTCCTCACCATTGGCGGTGACTGCGGTGACGGCAAGCACATTGTCCTTCATCGTGCCGTAGCGCACCGCATTGGTGCCGGAGGCCCGCGTCGACGCCATGCCGCCGATCGAGGCATTGGCGCCGGGATCGATCGGAAAGAACAGGCCGGTATCGCGCAGATGGACGTTTAGCGCCTCGCGGGTGATACCGGGCTCGACCGTGCAGTCGAGATCCTCCGCATTGACCTCAAGCACCCGGCTCATGCGGCTGAGATCGATCGAAATACCGCCGTTGACGGCATTGACCTGACCTTCCAGCGAGGAACCGGTGCCGAAACCGATCACCGGCACCTTGTGCGCCGCACAGGCCCTGACCGCCATCTTCACATCTTCGGCGCTTTCGGCAAAGAGAACGCCATCGGGCAGTAGCGGCGGAATATAGGTGGTCGTATGGGCGTGCTGTTCACGGAAGGACTGGCCGGTTTGGAAACGCTCGCCGAAGCTCTGCTTGAGAATACCGAGCACAGCGGATATCCCCGCCTCGTTGCGTGTTCCAGCCCTTGCGTCCTTCAGCGCCATCCCTTTGTTCTCCCTGCCATTCCGCGTAGACGAACCGCGTCCCGCAGACTACTGCGCCGCACGTCCGCTCAGACGTAAATGGACGCTGTAGAACTTTAAAATTGCTGCATAATTTCGTCTTACATCGATTCCGTTACAGGAGATATGCAGCAGGCTGGGTATGGGGCAAGTCAAAGCGGCTGTCCAGTTAAGATTGGGAAAAGATTTCACTCCCCTTTTGTTGTAGACCAGGAGCCATGGACAGGCCGGGCCGACCGCCTCAGACGATCGGTGGATTGAGGAGCGCAAAGCCCTGCTGCCGTCGATAGGGGAAATAAGGATAAGGCGCCGTCACCGCGCTGACCGCGTCGAGCCTTTCGATCTGATCCTTCGACAGGCTCCAGTCGGCCGCGCCAAGGTTCTGCCTGAGTTGATCTTCGTTGCGGGCGCCGATGATGACGCTCGATACCGTCGGCCGGCCGAGCAGCCAGTTTATCGCGATCTGCGGCACCGTCTTGCCGGTCTCCGCTGCGATCGAATCCAGCACCTCGATGATGTCGAACAGCCTCTCGTCGTCGACAGGTGGGCCATACTGGGCCGTCTCGTGCAATCGGCTGGCGGCCGGCAGCGGCTCACCGCGGCGGATCTTGCCGGTAAGCCGCCCCCAGGCGAGCGGGCTCCATACGAGGGCACCGACGCCCTGATCGGCGCCGAGCGGCATCAGCTCCCATTCATAGTCGCGACCCGCCAGCGAATAATAGACCTGATGGGCAACATAACGCGGATGGCCCCAGCGCTCGGCCGCCGCGAGCGACTTCATCAGCTCCCAGCCGGAAAAATTCGAGACGCCGACATAGCGGATCTTGCCTGCGGCGACGAGGCTGTCGAGCGTCGACAGCACCTCCTCGACCGGGGTCGAGGCATCAAAGGCGTGAAGCTGCAAAAGGTCGATATAGTCGGTGCCGAGCCGTCGCAGTGCATCCTCCGTCGCCCGGATCAGCCGCGCCCGCGACGTGCCCCAATCCTGCGGCCCCTCGCCCATCGGTAGCGCGGTCTTGGTCGAAATCAGCACGGCATCCCGCCGGCTGCGGATCGCCTGGCCGAGCACCTCTTCGGAAGCGCCGGCCGAATAAACATCGGCCGTATCGAAGAGATTGACGCCGGCTTCGAGGCAGATGTCGACGAGCCGCCGGGCTTCTTCGGCATCGGTATTGCCCCAGGCGCCGAACAGCGGACCGCTGCCGCCGAACGTGCCCGCGCCGAAGCTAAGGACCGGCACTCTGAGGCCCGATGCGCCGAGATTTCTGTACTCCATCGATCTGTCTCCTGTGTTTCCTCCGAGATAGACCCGGCATTTCCGTTGATATAGATTGCGAAACAGAACATCATCTGTGACTTGAATTCATCATGGGCCGTCAGGACATCAACCGCTCGGGGGAAATGGAAGTCTTCGTCAGTGTTGTCGAGCGTGGCGGCTTTTCCGCAGCCGCCTCGGCGCGGCGCATGACGCCGTCGGCCGTGAGCAAGCTCGTCGCCCGGCTGGAGGCGCGCCTCGGCGTCCGCCTCGTCAACCGCTCGACCCGCAAGCTGCAACTGACGCCGGAGGGCTGCGCCTTCTATGAGCGCAGCATCGCCATCCTTGCCGATATCGCCGAGGCCGAGCGCCAGGCGTCGTCACGCGAACAGGCCTCGGGCCGCATCCGTATCAATACCAGCGGCTCCTTCGGCAATCATGTGCTGGCGCCACTCGTGCCCGCCTTCATGGCGCTTCATCCCGCCGTTACGCTCGATATCGCTCACACCGACAGGGTGGTCGATCTGATGGAAGAACGCGCCGACGTTGCGATCCGCACCGGCCCCTTGAAGAACTCCAGCCTGATTGCCCGCAAGCTCGGCACCACTAGCAAGCTCATTGTCGTTTCGCCCGAATATATCAGTCGTCATGGCGAACCGCGCAGCGTCGCCGATCTCAGCCGCCATTGCCGCATCGGCTTTTCCTACGCCCGCGCCGTCGAGGGCTGGCCGCTGCGCGAGAACGGCGAAACCGTGTCCGTGCCGATCACGCCGGGCGTGCAGGTTGGAGACGGGGAAGCCATGCGCCATCTCGCGCTCTCTGGCGCCGGTCTTGCGCGGCTGGCCGCCTTCACCGTGCGCGCCGATATCGATGCCGGCCGGCTGGTGCCGGTACTGGAAGCCGCCAATCCCGGCGATATCGAAGAATTTTATGCCGTCTATATGGGACAGGGCGGACCGCTGCCGGCGCGTGTGCGCGCCCTGCTCGATTTCCTCGTCCAGCATGTTCGACTCAGATGAGATAACAAGGACTTGATGCGAGGCTTGAATCAAATTCGCATGCTGCCTCGCCGGAAGCCAGATTTCGCAATTGACCGCGCTCGCGGCGCCCGCCTATACCGAAGCAGCACCGACCGGCCCTTGAGCCGGCCTCTCTTCGTCATGCCGGAGCTTCCTCCCATCTTCAGCCTCAGGGCTTGGCACCGGCCGAGAAACACACGGGGATTCATGCCACTCAGCCACGCGCACCGCCTGCTGCGGGATGCCGGCCTGCCGAAATGGGCGTTGCTGCTCGCGCTTTCCACAGCCTTTACCATCTTCCTCGAACTCTCGGCCCTGCCCGCCTCGCTGCTGATCGGGCCGATGGTCGCGGCCATGGTGCTGACGCTGACCGTCGGCAAGGGAAAGCTTCGCGTGCCGCTTCTGCCGCTGCAGTTCGGTCAGGTCCTCGTCGGCCTGATGATGGCGCGCACCATCACCCCTGATATTTTAGGCGCCATGGTGAAGGACGCGCCGCTCTTCCTGCTGTTCGTCTTCTCGGTCATCGCCATAGCCACCGGCCTCGGCTGGCTTCTGACACGCTGGCAGGTGCTGCCCGGAACGACCGCCGTCTGGGGCTCCTCGCCGGGTGCGGCCTCCGCCATGGTCATCATGTCGGAAGCCTATGGCGCCGATGCCCGTCTCGTCGCCTTCATGCAATATCTGCGCGTCGTCTTCGTCGCCGTCGGCGCCTCGGTGATCTCGCGCCTCTGGGTGGCCACCGATGGCGGCGAGCCGCCGCCGCTCGTCCTCTTCCCCCCGGTAGACTGGCCAGCCTTTGCCGCGACGATCGCCTTTGCTGGCTCTTGCGCTTATGGCGTGCGCCTCCTGCGAATCCAGGGGGGCATGATCATCGTGCCGCTCTTTCTCGGTGCCTTCCTGCAAGGCATCGGCATCCTGAAGATCGAGCTGCCTATGTGGCTGCTTGCCATCGCCTATGCGCTCGTCGGCTGGAGCATCGGCCTGCGCTTCACCCGCTCGATCATCAGCCACGTGGCGCGGGCCCTGCCGCGGGTCGCTGCCTGTATCGTGCTGCTGATGGCGCTCTGCGGCTGCATGGCGGCGGCATTGCACGTCTTCGCCGGCATCGATCCCCTGACCGCCTATCTCGCCACCAGCCCCGGCGGCGCCGATTCCGTCGCCATCATCGCTGCATCAAGCGATGTCGACGTGCCCTTTGTCATGGCCATGCAGACCGGCCGTTTCCTGGTCATTCTGCTGATCGGGCCGGCGCTTGCCCGCTTTATCGCGCGCCGTTCCGGCCTTGCGGAAAACCCCGTCTGAGACTGACCCACTGGCCGGGAGTGACGCCGTAGGCCTTCTTGAAATGGCGATTGAAATGCGCCTGGTCGGCAAAACCCGTCGCGGCCGCCACGTCGGCAAAACCCTCGCCGGTACCTATCAGCGCCCTCGCCTGCTGCAGGCGCCGCATCAGCAAGTAGCGGTGCGGGCTGGTGGCAAAGGCCGTGCGGAAATGCCGTGACAGCGTGAAGCGGTCAAGGCCGGTAATCTTCTCCAGTTCCCCCGAGCGCACGGGCCTCAGCGCATGCGCCTCCAGATAATCGCGTGCTGCCCGCACCTGCCGCCAGGCAACCGTGCCCAGTGGCCGGCGGCGCATCTGCGAATGCCGTGACAGGCCGCCGGCGACGTGGCTGACGAAATCGTCGACGAAAAGCTCTTCCAGCTCCCGATCGAGTGCGCCGAGCGCTCCCAAAAGCACCTTCGCCAGCGCACTATCGGCAATCACGGGCTGCTCGACGAAGGGAAGCCCGATCTTCTCCGCCTCAAGGCATTCCGTCAGCAGCGAAGGCTCCATGTAGAGCATGCGGTAATGCAGCCCGGCCTCGGTCGCCGCACCGCCGTCATGCTCCTCGTCGGGATGCAGCACGATCACCTGCCCCGGCAGGCTGAAGCGCCGCTCGCCGCGATATGTGAAAGTCTGAACGCCGTGCAGCGTGACACCAAGCGCATAGGTATCGTGCCGATGCGGCTCGAAGACGTTGCCGGAAAACTGCGCCTCGATACGCTCGATGCCGGGAAAGGAGGGCGCAGTCAGGATGCCGCTGCCAGCGGGCGCGGCCAGCATGCCGCTGCCCACCTGCGGCTCGCACAAACGTTCAAGACCCTCGAAGACCTGCGGCGTTAGATCCTGGCTCAACGCGTTTCGATACCCTGATGAGAGAGACTGGAATGTTTGATACCAAAATTGCGATCGTCCTGCGAAACAATCTTGCCGGCTGGCAGAAGCTGAACGTCACAGCCTTCCTGTCGACGGGCATCGCCGGACAATATCCCGAGATCATCGGAGAGCCGTATAAGGACCGCGCCGGCAATCTCTACAATCCGCTATCGATCCAGCCAATCATCGTGCTTTCCGCCGACGAAGCGACGATATCGACCATCCACCGCCGCGCGCTGGAACGTGAGGTAACCGCCTCCATATTCATCGAGGAGATGTTTGCCACCGGCCATGACGCCGCCAACCGCGCCGTCTTTGCCGAGTATGCCCCTGACGACGCCAATATCGTCGGCATTGCGATCAGAGCCGACAAGAAGATTGTCGACAAGATCACCAAAGGCGCGACGATGCAGCATTGATGCGATCAGCAGAAACGAAAGAGGCCGAGGGCGAGCCTGGCCTTCTGTTGTCTGAGAGAGCGCCTGCTCAGCCCTGCGTGATGGGCGCGATCTGGATCTCGACGCGGCGGTTCTGGGCGCGGCCGGCCTCGGTCGCGTTGGAGGCGACGGGCTGGGACGGGCCGAAGCCGACGGCGGAGACGCGGCGCTGGTCGATGCCCTGGCCGCCGAGATAATCGGCAACCGAAAGCGCGCGGCGCTGTGACAGGTCCTGGTTATGCTGCAGGCTGCCGGTCGAATCCGTATGGCCGTTGACGTCGATCAGGGTGCGGTTGAACTTGCGCAGCACGATCGCCACCGAATTCAGCGTCGGATAGAAGCCCGGCTTCACCGCGTCCTGGTCGACATCGAAAGTGATGTTCGAGGGCATGTTGAGAATGATGTTGTCGCCCTGGCGGGTGACGGAGATGCCGGTACCTTCGAGCTGGGCGCGAAGCTCGGCTTCCTGCTGGTCCATGTAGTTGCCGATCGCGCCGCCGGCCAGCGCGCCGATACCGGCGCCGATCAGCGCTGCGTTGCGCTTGCCATGCCCGCCGCCGCCAACGGCCACGCCGACAAGAGCGCCACCGAGCGCGCCGAGCGCAGCACCGCCCGCTGTATTGGAAACCTTCTGCTCACCAGTATAGGGATCGGTCGTCGTGCAGGCGCTGAGATAGCTTGCTGCGACAGCCAGAAGTATGAATTTCTTGATCATGGACAGGACGGTCTCCGTTCAAAACTGATGCGAGCAAATGGCAAGGATTACGGCAAGAAAATGAAGATGTTCCCTTGATAGGGGAATTTCAGGCGCCGAAACAGCAGCCATGTTGCAGCAAGGCACGGATATCACCAGTTTTTACCGGGTCGGCGGGCGCGCCAAATCTTCCTCCGAGATACTCGGACCTCAAACAACAAACATTGCAGTGCCGCTCCAAGCGCCCAATCTCACCCTTAGAAATTCTGGAACAACTGCCTGACCGTGTCGTAGGTCGCATTGGCAATGTTCAGCGATTGGAGGCCGAGCTGCTGCTGCGTCTGCAGCGCCCTCAATCTGCTCGACTCCTCCTCCATGTCGGCATCAACGAGCCGGCCGATGCCGGCGGTGATGTTGTCGTGCAGCTGAGTGGCGAAGTCGTTCTGCAGCTCGATGCGTTTTTCCAGCGCGCCGAAGGCCGATCCGACCGTGGTCAGCTGCGTTAGGGCGGCATCGACCACGCTGATCATTTCGCTGAGCTGACCTTTCGTCGTGCTTGAAGAGACGGAAATCACCACCTGGCCGGTGGTGGTGCCGTTCTTGCTGGTCATCAGCACGTAGTCCTGCGAAGCGCCGAGTTCCGTAGCGAAATAGGCCGAGGTCAACACGCCGTATTCGCCGGAACCAGTGGCCCGATCGTCGATCAGGTAGCGCGCATCCTTGGAGGTCGTCGCCCCCACAGGCGTGTTGTCGATATGGTAGCTCAGCATGCCCACGGAGACCGTGCCGTCGGCATTGCGGATGAAGGAGGCCGGGATTTGGCGCGGCTGCGTCGGCGTCGCATCATTGGTGAGGATCACCCAGTTGTCGCTGTTGAAGGTCGCCGATTCCGAAACGCTGCGCAGTTGCTCCTGCAATTGCTTGAGTTCTTCGTTGATCTTGTTCTTGTCGACCCCGTCCTCGGTGGCGGCGACGAGCTTGGCCTTGATCTCGGAGACAACGTCGATGACGTTCTGGACACCGGTATAGGCCGTGCCCATTGTCGCAGCCGCCATGCCGAGCGCGTCCTGGACCGCCGAAATGGCCTTGTTGTCGGTGCGCGCGGTGGTGGCGATCGACCAATAAACAGCATTGTCGGCCGCTTTGGCAACACGCATGCCTGTCGTGATGTGGTTCTGCGTGACCGTCATATTGCGATTGATATCACGCAGCACATGGAGCGCCGCATCAACGGAGACGCGCTGATAAATACTCACGGAACTAGACTCCAAAAACACAACAGAACGCAACTGAACAGGGATGAACCTTCCGCACAGACACTCATGTCCGGGGTCGCTGGGTCTCCAGCGCATTGCCTTCAAGAAACGAAGAAGGCCAGTCGGTTCCTGGCCACGATGATTGCCGCTTATGCTTAAAAAACGGCTAATCTTCAGAGGAAATTTATCTTATTCCGCAAGGCTTCATACTCCATAAGAAACGCCGCCGAATGGCAATCCGGCGGCGTGTTCAATGCGCATGGAAGGCTTACTCGGCGGCCTGCAGCTGCTCCTCGTCGGGGGCTGGGAGCAGCCTCGTCGCGACCGACATCTCCTCGTGCAGGCGCGCCTCCTCGTGGGCATGCGGCTTGGCGAAGCGGGCAAGCAGGAGATAGGCGACCGGCGTGATGAACAGCGTCACCAGCGTCGCGAAGCCCAGGCCGCCGACGATCACCCAGCCGAGCGCCACGCGCGCTTCCGCACCCGCGCCGTGGGCAAAGACCAGCGGCACGCCGCCGAGGATGGTGGCGATCATCGTCATCATCACGGGGCGAAGGCGCAGCGCGCAGGCCTTCTCAATCGAAGAGCGCACGTTCTCGCCCCTGTCACGCAACTGATTGGCGAATTCGACGATCAGGATGCCGTTCTTCGCCATCACGCCGACGAGCAGCACCAGGCCGATCTGGCTGTAGATGTTCAGGCTGGAACCGGTGATGATCAAAGCGAAGACGGCGCAGGCAAGGCCGAGCGGCACCGTCGACATTATGATTACCGAGGAGAGCACGCTTTCGAACTGGGCGGCGAGTACCAGGAAGATGATGACGATGGCAAACCCGAAGGTCAGCGCCATGCCGCTCGAATTCTCTTCCAGCGTCGCGGCTTCCGCAAGCGGCAGCAAACGTGCGCCGGGCGGCAGCAGGGGCTCGGCAAGTCCCGTCACCTGTTTCACGGCATCGCCGAGCGACATGCCGTTCTTGAGGCCGGCGGTGATCGCGACGGAGGCGAGCTGCTGCTCGCGGTTCAGCTGCGGCGCGACCGATCCTTCCTTCATCGTGGCGATGACGGACATCGGCACGATCTTGCCGTCACCGGTTTTCAGGAACACGTTTTCGAGATCCGTGGGATCATCGATCGGCCGCGTCGTCGAAGTCAAAAGCACGGGATAGGATTCGCCGTCGACGAAGACATCGACCACCGAGCGCCCTTCGAGCAGCGACTGGATCGCCGTCGACAGCCCCGTGATGTCGATGCCGAGATCGGAAGCACGCTCGCGGTCGATCGCCACCGACACCTGCGCTTGACTGGGCTCGTTGGTGAGCCGCGGCGTATCGTATTGGCCGGTGGCGTCGAGCGCCTGCACCAGCTTGGCGGCCGCCGCCGTCAGCGCCTCGTGATCGTTACCAACAAGCGCCATCTGCACACCGCTGCCGGCGCCGCGGATGCGCAGGCTGTTGGAAGATATGGCATTGCCGCGCAGCGCCGGCACCTTCGCCGCCGCCTGATTGATGTCGCCGACGATCTCGGCCTGCGTCCGGTGACGCTCTCCCCAGGGAGCAAGCGTCAGCACCATGAAGCCGCTGTTCAGCGAGCCGCCCTGTCCGGAGATCGAGAAGACGTTGCGGATGTCGCCGCTATCGACCAGCGGCTGCAGATATTCCTCGACGAGCTGCATCTTGTCGCGGGTATATTCGAGGCTCGATCCCTGCGGCGACGTCAGCCGCATCATCACCAGTGACCGGTCTTCTTCCGGCGTGAGCTCGCTTTTGACCGTCGAGAAGGCGATGAGCGCCGCGCCGGCAAACATCACCGAGGCCAGGATAACCACGAAGGGCGCGTTGAGGCATCCGTGCAGTGCCCATTTGTAGCAACGGGCGAGCGCGCCGCCGAAGCGACCGAGCGCTCCGTGATCCTCAATCATCGGCTTCGTCAGCATGCGCGAGGCGAGCATCGGGCAAAGCGTCAGCGCCACGATCGACGATAGTCCGACCGAGAAGGCGAGCACGAAGCCGAATTCGCGGAAGAGACCGCCGACCTGCCCCGGCAGGAACGAAAGCGGGATGAAGACGGCCGCCAGCGTCGCTGTCGTGGCGATAACTGCGAAGAACACTTCGCGCGTGCCGAGCACGGCGGCCGCGCGCGGTCCCATGCCCTCGGCGCGCCGGCGCACGATGTTTTCGAGCACCACAATCGCGTCGTCGACGACGAGGCCGGTCGCCAGCACGATGGCGAGCAGCGTCAGGATGTTGATCGAGAAGCCGACCATATAGATGGCAGCCAGTGTGCCGATCAGCGCCACCGGCATGCTGACCGCCGGGATCAGTGTCGCTCGCCAGTCGCGCAGGAACAGATAAATGACGGCGGTGACGATGACTGCGGCGAGCACCAGCGCCAGCACCACCTCATGGATCGCCCCCTGAATGAAGACGGCATCGTCGCTGGTGATGGCGATCGTCGTTCCCTCGGGCAGCGTCTTCGATAGTTGCTCGACGGCCGCCTTGATGCCGGTCGAAATGTTCAGCGTGTTCGACTGCGCCTGACGGATGATGCCAAGCCCGATGCCGGGCTTGCCGTTCGAGCGCAGCGCCGTGTCACCGTCACGCGGCCCGAGCGTCACCGTCGCGACATCGCCCAGCCGCACGCGATCTTGAAGCATGACATCGGAAAAATCCGCCGGCGTCTGCAGATTGGCGGTGGCGCGCACGACGATATCCTGCGTCGCGCTCTTCAGCGAGCCCGCCGGCACGTCGAGCGCGGCATTGTCGAGCGCCTTGGTCAAGTCGCCGATGGTGAGCCCGCGGCTGGCGAGCGCCCCCTGATCGACATCGACGCGGAAGACCTTCTCCTGGTCGCCATATTCCTCGACATCCGCGACGCCATCGACGGAGGCGAGACGATCGATCACCTCGTTCTCGACGAGCTGCGTCAGGTCGTCCATGTTGAGCTTGGTAGAGGTGACGGCAAGGCGCATGATCGGCGAAGAATCCGAATCCGCCTTGACGATCTGCGGCGCATCGGCCTCGTCTGGCAGGTTCTGCGTGATGCGGCCGATTGCATCGCGCACGTCGTTGGCGGCGACCGCGAGATCGATCGCATCGGAGAATTCGAGCGTCACCCGGCTCTGGCCGAAGGATGAGGTCGAGGAGATCGACTTCAGGCCGCTGACGCGGGCGACTGCACCCTCGATCACCTTGGTCAGTTCCTGGTCGATCGTCTGCGGTGAAGCGCCGTCGAAAGTGGTGCGCACGGTGACGACGGGACGGTCGACATCAGGCAGCTCCCGCACCTCGACGCCGACATAGGCTGCAAGGCCGGCGACGACCATCAGCGTATTGAACACCAGCGCCAGGATCGGTCGGCGAACGAAAAGCGCGGTGAAACTCTGCTTGCTCGACGCTCGGTCCTGAGGCAGTTCCGTCACGTTCATTGGGTGGCGACCTCCCCACTCGCGGCAACATCGGCGGAAACACGCACCGCGCCACCCTCACGCACGCGCTGCAGGCCCTGCGTCACGATCTTGTCGCCGTCCTTGAGGTCGGCCTTGACGAGAATGAAGTCGGGATTGCGCTGCACGACGCTCACCCGCACCTTGTGCGACCTGTCGTCGGCCACGCGCCAGACGAAGGACCCTTGAGAATCCCACTGCACCGACTGCGGATCGACCGCCGGATATTTGTCGCCAGGGAATTTCATGCTGACGCTGAAGGACATGCCGGCGCGCAGCTCGTCGGAAGCGTTGTCGATCCGGGCGCGCAGGCGCAGCGTGCGGCTTGCCGCATCAATGCGGTTGTCGACAGCCTCGATCACGCCGGAAAACATCTGCCCCGGTCTTGCCACCGACATCGCCTCAACCGGCTGGCCGACCGCAACCGTGTTGGCAAAACGCTCCGGCACCCAGAAATCGACGAGGATTTCCGACCGATCGTCCAGTGTGACGATCGGCGTGGTTGTGGTGACATTGTCGCCGATATTGACAGGCACGATGCCGACGATGCCGTCGATCGGGGCCGTGATATTGCGTCGGGCGAGATTGAGTTCGGCGGCCTGCAACTGCAGTCGCGCGCCCTGCTCGGCGATCTCGGAATCGAAGACGTCCATGCGCGACACGCTGGACTTGATGTTGTGATAGAGATTGGATTTCTCGACCGCGGCCTTCACCGCCACGACCGCCTGGCCGCGGGCGATCACCTGCTCCTCGCTGTCGAGCTTGGCAAGCACCTGCCCGGCCTTCACCCTGTCGCCCGACTTGATGAGGATTTCGCGGATCGTGCCCGATGCCTGCGGCGTTACCGCGACGGAACGGATCGCATCGCCTGTACCGATGGCATTCAGCCGATCGTTGACGACGCCCTGGACGACGGCTTCCGTCGCGACGAGAATGGCGCTGTTGCGCCCGCCGCCGCGGCGGTTTTGACCCTGTCCTTGCCCCTCGCCCCGTTGTCCCTGTGCCCCGGCGGAAGCACCGGCGTCCGCAGTCTCCTCGGCCTTCGGCGCAATCTTCGAAACGAGACTGTCGGGGATGCCGGCATCACGCATCTTATCGCCGGCGCCGGGCGCAAGGAAAACCCACGCGGCGAAGCCGGCAATGATGACGATGAGTGAAAGTATAAACTGCTTCCAAAAGGCCATTCACGTCTCCGGAGGGACTCGAGGTTGGACCAGGGTCGGTCGAAAGAGGCGCTGCGGGATCAAGCTTCCCATCTGATGCGACAATATCGCGCGTTTACAGCTTACCGACAAGCATAAGCGGCCGGCATTACCGATTTGTAATATCAGCGAAGATTGGAAATAACCCGGCCGCTCACTTTTGCTTGAACGAAACTCAAAAACCTCTTTCGCCGTTGTTACTGAAGCGAGATAACCATCAAAACCAGTGAAGAACTGGCTATCGACGCAGCGACCACCGCAGGCCGATGGTCGCTGCGATCCCCAGTATCGGCCAAACCGCCCAGAAGGTCCCGCTCCAGGTGAGGACGTTGATGCCGATGATGCCGAGCGCCACAATCGCGAGCGTAGCCATCCTGCGGTCGAAACGCGTCTGTTCACGATTCCAGGCGAGCGCTGCAACAGCGGCTATCGCAAGCAGTGGAAAGCGCGCCCAGAAAACACCCTGCCACGACAGGAGATTGATGAAGAGCAGCACGACGGCGATGACGCCAAGCACGGCAAACAGCCTCCGTCCGGCGGACACCGGCCTTGCCTCGGCCGTGACGGCGGCGGCTGGCTGTTGCCGGGCGGCGGGTCGTTCGGCAGGCGGCGTTTCGTCGCCTCCCTCGCCGATCTTGACCGCGTAGCTCGGCACGCCCTCTTCGACGTTCTTCACTGTCAGCGGCCCGAGAAACTCGAAACCAACAGCCACCTTGTTGCGCACCTGATCGTAGACGGTGCTTGATATTACGATGCCTCCGGGCGAAGCCGACGTCTGCAGCCGCGCGGCGATATTGACGCCGTCGCCATAAATGTCATCGCCTTCGACGATCACGTCGCCGAGATTGATGCCGATGCGGAAGAGCATGCGCCCGTCGCTCGGGCGGCCGGCATTGAAGCCGGCAAGTTCGTTCTGGGTATCGACGGCCGCGCGCACGGCTTCGACGACGCTCGGAAACTCGGCGATCAGTCCGTCGCCCCAGGTGTTGACGACGCGGCCGCCATGGCTCTCGATCAAATGTGCCATCGCGTCGCGGCAGCGCTTCAGCGTCGCAAGCGTCCCCTCCTCGTCGGCCCCCATCAGCCGTGTGTAGTCTTGCACGTCAGCACAGAAGATCGTCGTCAGCTTCCGCCGCGTTTCACTCATTGTCGCTCGCCTTTGCGCTATCCCGAAAGGTCGCTGCAAGGTGGAATTGGGTTGAGTGGAGACCAATATGAACGATTGCAGCGGCGTTAAATTACGCAGCCTTTGTGTTTGTTGCCATCGATAATTGCCGATCGCCGCCGGATGCGGACAAAGGATGGAGGCGTACGATGCGCTTTAGCCCGACACGTTGCAAAAAACCGGATCATTGAACGATCTTGCGCGGGCTTGCCGTGTGTTCCTTCGCCACGCTGCTCGAACCGTCGATTTCCTGAAGCAGCACATCGTAGCCCCAAAGATCGGCAAGATGTTGCAGGACAAGCTTCGTGTCACCTTCCTGCAGATAGCAGCCGTTCATGACGATATGCTGCAGCAACAGGCGACGGTCGCCGGCGAGATCGACATCGACGATATCGATTGCCGGATCGGTCCAGCCGATATCGTATTCGCGGGAGAGCTGGCGGCGAATGCGCAGATAGCCGCGTTCATTGTGAATTGCCGAAACCAGCACACCTTCGGTCTGTTCCGGGTCGTCGTAGAGATGGAACAGCCGAAACCGCCGGATCAGGTTCGGACTGAGGAACTGACTGATGAAACTTTCGTCGCGGTAATTCGCCCAGATGTCGCGCAGGACCCCCATCGCGTCGCCTCTTCCCGCGATATCGGGAAACCATGCCCGGTCCTCTTCCGTCGGCTTCGTGACGATCCTCTCGATGTCCTGCATCATCGCAAAACCAAGCGCATAGGGATTGAAACCCGAGAACCGCCGATCGTCGTAGTTTGGCTGGAAGACGACATTGGCGTGCGACTTCAGGAATTCGAGGAAGTTGCCGTCGCTGATCTGCCCCCGCTCGTGAAGTCGGTTCATGATCTGATAGTGGACGAAGGTGGCGGTTCCCTCGTTCATCACCTTGGTCTGCCGCTGGGGATGGAAATATTGCGCGACGTGGCGCACGATGCGAAGGATCTCTCGCTGCCACGGCTGCAGCCGGGGCGCAGATTTCTCGAGAAAATAGAGGATATTATCCTGCGGGAGACCGAGCGCGGCGCGCCGCTTTTCCAAGCCTATGTCACCCGTCTTCTTCGCCTTCCCGACGGGAACCGTGCGCCACAGATCGTTGAACATCTGCTCCTCGTGGGCGCGACGCTCCTGTTCCCGCTTCTCCTCCTGGCGAAGGTCGATGGTGGTCTTGCCGGCATATCGATGCACCCCATGCGACATGAGCGCATGCGCCGCATCGAGCGTTCTTTCGACCGCCGTCTCGCCGTAGCGCTCTTCGCAGCGGGTGATATAGCCTTTGGCGAAATCGAGATAATCAAGAATTCCCTCGGCATCGGTCCAGAGCTTGAAGAGATAGTTGTTCTTGAAGAAGTGATTGTGGCCGAAGGCCGCATGGGCGGTGACGAGCGTCTGCATCGTCGCCGTGTTTTCCTCCATCAGATAGGAGATGCAGGGAGAGCTGTTGATGACGATCTCGTAGGCAAGATCGCGCATCCCGCGGCGGTAGAAGGTCTCGTGATGCGCGAAGTGCTTTCCGAAGGACCAATGACGGTAAAAGAGCGGCATCCCGGTTGAGGAATAGGCATCCAGCATCTGCTCCGAGGTAATGACTTCGATCTGGTTCGGATAGACATCGAGGCCGAGTTCACCGAGCGCGATCCCTTCGCACGCATCGTGGATGCGCTGCAGCGTTGCAAAGTCCCAGTCGGCCCCCTCGAATAGGAGCCGCTCTCTTGGCCTCACCGTCATGGTCATGGCGTCACCTTCGACTGTGCCTCACGTTTCTGGAAGAGATCGTGGAAAACAGGGAATATTTCGCTTCGCCGGCAGACCTTGCGCATTGAAAGCGGCAGCGGTTCGGAACGGATCCCATCATAGAGCATCCACAGCGGCGATCGCGATATTGAAGAATCGCCGCCCTCCTCGCCGACTTCGATATAGGCGAAATACTGGCATAGCGGCAAAATCTCGCGCAGCAGCTGCCCGGTCAGATTTCCGTCCGAATGGGCGTTGTCGCCATCCGAGGCCTGGGCACCATAAATATTCCACTCCGCCGGGTCGAAACGCGCTGCGATAATTGCCCGCATTGCGGCAAGCGCACTCGAAACCAGCGTGCCACCCGTCGCCGGGCCGTAGAAGAAGGTTTCCTCATCGACCTCCTCAGCCCTGTCGGTATGACGGATGAAGACGATTTCCACCTTCTTGTAGCGTTTCGACAGGAAAAGGTAGAGCAGCAGATAGAATCGCTTCGCGAGGTCCTTCATGTGCTCCGACATGGAGCCTGACACGTCCATCAGGCAGAACATCACCGCTTTCGCGACTGGCTTCGGCTCGTTTTCGAAGCGGCGATAGCGGACATCAAGCGGATCGATATAGGGAATGCGCCGGCTTTTTTCCGTCAGGGCTTTGAGTTTTGTCTCAAGCGCCAGACGGGTCTCCTCGTCCTTGCATTCCTCGATCTGCCGCTGCAGGGCTTCGATTTCTTCGCGGCGTGGGCGGCCAAGCGCAACGCGGCGCATCATTGCCAGCTTTGTCGTGCGGCCGACGGCAATGTTGGAAGGCGACCCTGATACGGAATAGCCGGCCCGGAACGGAGTTTCCTCCTCGGTTTCGGCTAGACGCCGCTTGGCGAGGTCTGGCAATTCGAGGTCGTCAAGGAACACATCGAGGAATTCCTCCCGCGTCAGTACGAAACGAAAGCCATCCTCACCGTCGCCCTCGCCTGCATCTTTTGGTTTTCCGCCCTTCCCGCCCGGCGGCCGGGGAATGATGTCCCCCTCGACGAAAGCCCGGTTCCCGGGCAGGATGTGGTCGGCGATGCCGCCTTCACCCCTTCGAAAGCTTGGTTCTGCCATCCCATCGATCGGCAGGCTGATCTCCCCGCCGTCGAGCACGTCTCGAATGTTTCGATTTTGCAGCGAACGTTTCACCGCCTGCTGCACGGCTCCCTTCATGCGTCGAAGGAACCGCTGACGATTTTCCAGACTTTTACCGCGCGGATTTAGCCGCCGGTCGACAATGTGCATAATGGCTCCGCATTAACTTGCCTGTTTGACGCGCATGTACCATTCGACGAGGCGCCGAACCTGCCGTTCCGTGTAACCTCGCGCGGCCATGCGCGAGACGAATTCGCTATGCTTCTTTTCTGTTTCCGAATCCTTCTTCGATCCGAAGGAAATCACCGGCAAGAGATCTTCGACCTGCGAGAACATACGCTTCTCGATGACTTCCCGGATTTTCTCGTAGCTCGTCCATGACGGATTTTTTCCGCCATTCGCTGCCCGCGATCTCAGTGAGAACTTGACGATTTCGTTGCGGAAATCCTTCGGATTAGCGATTCCCGCCGGCTTTTCGATCTTCGTCAGCTCCTGATTGAGGAGCTCGCGGTCGAGAAGCTGACCAGTATCGGGATCCTTGAAGTCCACATCTTCGATCCAGGCATCGGCATAATCTACGTAGCGGTCGAACAGATTCTGTCCGTAGTCCGCATAAGATTCAAGATAGGCCTTCTGTATCTCGTTGCCAATGAACTCTGCGTAGCGTGGCGCAAGATCGGCCTTGATGAACTCCAGATAACGCTTCTCGACATCATCGGGAAACTGCTCGCGACGGATCGCCTGTTCCAGCACATACATCAGATGGACGGGATCAGCGCCAATGTCAGTCGTGTCGTGATTGAAGGTGGAGGCGAGCACTTTGAAGGCGAAGCGGGTCGATATTCCGTCCATGCCTTCGTCGATACCGGCAGCATCCCGGTATTCCTGGACGCTGCGGGCACGCGGATCGCTTTCTTTCAGGCTCTCCCCGTCATAGGTGCGCATCTTAGAGAAGAAGGTCGAATTCTCGTGCTTGCGCAGACGCGAAAGAACGGAGAAACGCGCCAGCATTTCGAGCGTTGCCGGGGCGCATGGTGCGTCCACCAGTTCCGATCCCTCGATCAGCTTTTCGTAGATCCTCTGTTCTTCTGTCACCCGCAGGCAATAGGGCACTTTGATCACGCAGATACGGTCGATGAAGGCCTCATTGTTCTTGTTGGCCTTGAAAGTCTGCCACTCCGCCTCATTCGAATGAGCAAGGACGATTCCGGAGAAAGGTATGGCGCCGATATTCTCTGAGCCGATATAGTTGCCCTCCTGCGTTGCCGTCAGCAACGGATGCAGCATCTTGATCGGCGCCTTGAACATCTCCACGAATTCGAGCACGCCTTGATTGGCGCGGTTCAGCCCGCCCGAATAGCTGTAGGCATCCGGATCGTTCTGAGAGTAGGTTTCCAGCTTGCGGATATCTACCTTGCCGACCAACGAGGAGATGTCCTGGTTGTTTTCATCGCCTGGCTCGGTCTTGGCAATTGCGATCTGGCGCAATCGCGAGGGTTGTATCCTGACGACGCGGAATCGGGAGATATCGCCTCCGAAATCGTCGAGCCGTTTCAGGCACCACGGGCTCATCAATCCGTTCAGCCGCCGCTGCGGGATTCCGTATTGCTCCTGCAGGAGCGGGCCCATCGTCTCCGGATCGAAGAGATTAAGCGGGCTTTCGAACACGGGGCTGATCTCTTCGCCCGCCTTCAGCACATAGATCGGATGCACTTCCATCAACTGCTTCAGCCGCTCAGCCAAGGACGACTTGCCGCCCCCGACCGGACCGAGCAGATAAAGAATCTGCTTGCGCTCCTCGAGCCCCTGCGCTGCATGCCGAAAGAAGGAGACGATGCGTTCGATTGTCTCTTCCATGCCGTGAAAACCGGCAAAGGCCGGATAAACCCGGATCGTCCTGTTCATGAAGATCCTGCCGAGGCGCGCGTCCTTGGCGGTGTCCACCATCTGTGGTTCGCCTATGGCAGCGAGCAGACGCTCGGTGGCGTTGGCATAGGCGATCGGATCGGTCTTGCAGAGATCAAGATATTCCGAGACCGACATGTCGCTTTCGCGACGCGCTTCATAACTGCGGGTAAACGCATCGAATACGGATTCACTCAGCATGGGACCTCCATTAAGGTTATGCCGCAGGCTCTAAGCCGTATAACCATCGAGATGGCCACGGCGTTCCTAAGAATCAATAGTTTCGTAGGTATATTCCACGCTGACCGGCCGTTTGTGGCAATGCACAAAATTGTGCATGCACCGGTATTTTTTTACTCTACGAAACTGTTTCTTATTGTAGTTGAGAAAAGGGGCGTCGCGATATCAGCACATTTAGCGACGTGACATGAAGGTCAAAAAGGTGTGCAATAGCGCCCGTGATTCGAGCCGTGGAAAATCGGCGATTTCCCGCCGGCAAGAGCAAGCCGCCTCTGATTGCGGGGCAGTGAGCGCGCCCCCGCAGGATGAAACCGGGCGAAGTAACCCCCGCCCGGTTTATTGCGATCGCGCGCCTCCCGGCTCTCAGCCGTTGAACGCTTTCTCCAGCGCAGCCACATCGATCTTGACCATCCCGAGCATGACTTCGGTGACACGCCTTGCCCGCTCGCGATCTTCGTCGGCGATCATCTCCGAGAGAGCGCGCGGCACGATCTGCCAGGACAGGCCCCAGCGGTCCTTCAGCCAGCCGCATGCCTCCGGCGTGCCGCCATTGGCGAGGAAGCCATCCCATATCCGGTCGATCTCCGCCTGGCTATCGAGAAGAACCGCGATCGAGAACGAGTGGTTGAAGCTATCGAGCGGGCCGGCCTTCATCGCCAGGAAAGCTTGGTCGCCGAGCGTGAATTCGATCAGCTCGACGCTGCCGGGAGGCCCACTCGGCGTTTCCGCCGGAAGTATGGTGGTGCGGCCGATCCTGGAATCCGGAATGATCGACACGTAGAATTCGACGGCTTCGCGTGCCTGCTCGGCGAACCAGAGATTTGCAATGACCTTCGGCATAGACAGCCTCCTTGTCGGCGAGTATCCCGGACTTCTGTCCGTGCTTCGAGGACGTCTGGTCGGCGCCGGTTCCGACAGGCTGGATCGGAATTTTTCGCCCGCTCACCCGCGGCAGCCTCGCCACCCGCACCCAGGCAATAGTGGTGGTTCGGGAATGAAAGCAGAACATCTTTTCTGGTCTTTCCTTCCCGAATCACTACATTACGCGCCATGAGCAATAGTTTCGACGATATTCCCTTCTTCGACGAAGAGCCCGGCGAAGTGGCGCGCAAGCCGCACCCGTCCGTCGCTGCAGCCGGAAGACCCGCCGCTGGCGGCCGCATCGCCGCCCGCGCCATGGCGGCGCGCGACGGCGGCAAGCGGCCGGATTATCTCGCTGGACTGAACCCGGAACAGACTGAAGCCGTCGAAACGCTGGAAGGTCCTGTCCTCGTGCTCGCCGGCGCCGGCACCGGAAAGACACGTGTGCTGACGACCCGCATCGCGCACATCCTCAATACCGGCCGCGCCTTCCCGTCGCAGATCCTCGCCGTCACCTTTACCAACAAGGCCGCGCGCGAGATGAAGGAGCGCATCGCCCTGCTCGTCGGCGGCGCCGTCGAAGGCATGCCCTGGCTCGGCACCTTCCATTCGATCGGCGTCAAGCTTCTGCGCCGCCATGCCGAGCTGGTTGGCCTCAGTTCCGATTTTACCATCCTCGACACCGATGACGTCGTCCGCCTGATCAAGCAGTTGATCCAGGCCGAAGGTCTCGACGACAAGCGCTGGCCGGCAAAGCAGTTCGCCGGCATGATCGACACCTGGAAGAACAAGGGCCTCGGACCGGCCGATATTCCCGAAGGCGATGCCCGCGCCTTCGCCAATGGCCGCGGCCGCGATCTCTATTTCGCCTATCAGGCGCGCTTGTCGACGCTGAACGCCTGCGATTTCGGCGACCTGCTGATGCATCCGATCGCGATCTTCCGCAAGAATCCGGATCTCCTAAAGGAATATCACGGCCGCTTCCGCTATATCCTCGTCGACGAATATCAGGATACCAACACCGCCCAATATATGTGGCTGAGGCTGCTGGCCCAGCGCAGCAGGGGCGAGCCACAGAATGTCTGCTGCGTCGGTGACGACGACCAGTCGATCTATGGCTGGCGCGGTGCGGAGGTCGACAATATTCTTCGCTTCGAGAAGGATTTCCCAGGCGCCAAGGTGATCAAGCTCGAGCGCAACTACCGATCGACCGAACATATCCTCGGTGCCGCCGCCCATCTGATCGCCCATAATGAAGGGCGTCTGGGCAAGACGCTGTTCACCGATCGCACCGATCCCGATGACGTCAGGGTGCAGGTTCACGCCTCCTGGGACTCCGAGGAGGAAGCCCGCGCCATTGGCGAGGAGATCGAGCAACTCCAGCGCAGCAAGCATCTGCTGAACGACATGGCGATCCTGGTGCGCGCCTCCTTCCAGATGCGCGAATTCGAAGATCGCTTCGTCACCCTTGGCCTCAACTACCGAGTCATTGGCGGCCCGCGCTTCTATGAGCGCCTCGAAATCCGCGATGCCATGGCCTATTTCCGGCTCGTCGCACAACCGGCCGACGACCTCGCCTTCGAGCGCATCATCAACACGCCGAAGCGTGGCCTCGGCGATACGACGGTGCGTGCGCTGCATGATTATGCCCGCGCCCGCGACATCCCGATGCTGGCGGCAGCGGCCGACATCATCGAAACGGACGAGCTGAAGCCAAAGGCGCGCAAAGCCCTCTTCGACGTGATTCAATCCTTCCGCCGATGGCAGGAGCTGCTTGAAAACACACCGCATACCGAACTTGCCGAGCAGATCCTCGAAGAGTCCGGCTATACCGACATGTGGAAGAACGACAAGAGCGCCGAAGCCCCGGGCCGTCTCGAAAACCTCAAGGAACTGATCCGCTCGATGGAAAGCTTCGAGTCGATGCGCGGCTTCCTCGAGCACGTTTCCCTCGTGATGGATGCCGAGACCAACGAGAACCTCGACGCCGTCTCGATCATGACGCTGCACTCGGCCAAAGGCCTGGAATTCGACACCGTCTTCCTGCCCGGCTGGGAGGAAGGCCTTTTTCCGCACCAGCGCTCGCTCGATGAAAGCGGCCGCGCCGGCCTGGAGGAGGAACGCCGTCTCGCCTATGTCGGCATCACCCGCGCCAAACGCCGCTGCCACATCTGGTTCGTCTCCAACCGCCGCATCCACGGTCTCTGGCAATCGACCCTGCCCTCGCGTTTCCTCGACGAACTGCCGGAGACCCATGTCGAGGTCGCCGAGATGGAACAGAGCTACGGCGCTTACGGCCGCGGCGGCTACGGCCAGTCCCGCTTCGACAAGGCCGAACCTTTCGCCAACTCCTATTCGACCCCCGGCTGGAAACGCGCGCAGGCCAACAGGACCGACGCCACGCGCGATAATTGGGGCACCCGCTCCGGCCACGCCGTCGAACGCATCGGTTACGGCGAAAGCGGCCCGAAGGGGCGCATGATCGACGGCGAACTGGTGGCGAAGTCCACGTCCTCGGAGCCGTCGCGCTTCACCCTCGGCGACCGCGTCTTCCACCTGAAATTCGGCAACGGCAACATCACTGGCATCGAAGGCAACAAGCTGACGATCGATTTCGATCGCGCCGGCCAGAAACGGGTGCTGGACGGGTTCGTCGAGCGCGTGTGATTTGCGGTGATACCGCGTGGGAACCCTTACCCGAACATCCGCATACTGCTGAGTCCGAGAATATCGTTCAGCAGGGCGATCCCCATTCCGACGGCGACGATCGACAGCCCGATCAGGAACAGTCGCCGAGCCCGGTCATATTTTGCGGCGAGCAGGGAGTCGCGCGCGAGCAGATCGGCAAATACCTTCACCTGAATGGCGATACCGACGGTCAGGAACGACATCGGTAGCAGATCGACGCGGCTCCAGTCATTGGGATTGGACACCCAGAGACTGATGAAATTGAGGGAGAAACCAAGAATGATCCCGGTCGCAGTCAGCGAGCCATTGCGGAAGGTGGCATCGATCTTTTCATCTGCTTGAGGCTCGGACATGGCTTCAATCTCGATTTGCTGATGAGCCAAGAAGGCAGAAATCGCGGCGGCGGGCAAGCTCGAGCGGACGTCGCCGTCGAAGACGGTGCTGCAGCACCTCAGCCGGTAAACCGATGAAGGCTGACATCGGGAAAATCAGGCTCTGCCGGGGAGATCCCGCAGCGTAAAACCTTCTGCTCCCGCCATTTCGAGAGGAGAGTCAGCGCGACCAATATCCACGGTTGCATTAGCGTGTGCTTTTTCGACCAGCCACTACCGGAGGTACTAGAATTAACACTTGCGCACCCGCGCTGGGAAATCCACTAGTGGTGTGTTCGGTGCATTTGGCATTTGCATTGCAATAACGCGAAGGGATTGGCCTTGATGAAAGCGCTGCTGCTCGTCGATATCCAAAACGGCTTCTGTCCCGGCGGCAATCTGCCGGTGCCGGACGGCGACAAGGTGGTTCCCGTCGCAAACCGGCTGATCGACAGCGGCAAATATGATTTGATCGTCGCCTCGCAGGACTGGCATCCGCCCGGCCACGGCAGTTTCGCCTCTGCCCATCCGGGCGCCGCTCCCTTCGAGATGGGCGAATTGTCCGGCAAGCCACAGATGATGTGGCCCGACCACTGTATCCAGGGTACGCTCGACGCCGAACTGCATCCGCACCTGAGATCCGAAGAGATCGACCTGATCCAGCAGAAGGGCGAGGATCCCAGGATCGACAGCTATTCGGCATTCCGCGACAATGACCGGGATGCTTCGACCGGTCTTTCCAATTTTCTCCAGGAACAAGGTGTCACCGATCTCGACGTTTGCGGGCTGGCGACCGATTACTGTGTCAAGTTCTCGGCGCTCGACGCGCTCGAGATGATGCCTGGTGTGCGCGTGCGCTTCATCGAGGATGCAAGTCGCGGCATTACCCCCGAAGGTGTTGCCGCCGCTATCGACGAGATGCGGGCGCATGGCATCGCTGTGATTAAAAGCGCAGATGCCTTGCGCCAATGAGCTTGCGATCGCCGACTATTTCAACAAATAGGCGTCGAATGTCTCATCGCTGCCGGCAACGGGGCGGAAGCGCTTGACGAGGGTCGTCTCGCTCCGGAATGCGGAAATGTCCTCTGGCGTCAGGGACAGCAGCCAATTGTAACTTTCGCGCAATGAGACCGGCGCGGCAATTCGGTCAAGCCGCTGTGAGAGAAGAATGACGACGGGGGCATGCTCGCTTTGCTGCAACTGCCGCGCCGTCTGCTGAATGTCGGCAAGGCTGAGAGAAAGCCGCGCATTGCGGGTATAATGCACAATGGCACCGAACCGTTCCTCTCTTGGAAGATAGGTGCGATTGGAAACGTAATAGGACAAGGCTTCAACGAGATAGTCGGGATCCGCCATGATGATCGCATCCTTGAGATCAGGACGAGATTGAATGAACGAGCCGAGATCCTGGGCTCGGCTGAGCGGCATATCGCTGAAAAGGAATTGATGGACCCTCTCGATGCCGGAAGCGACCTGCAGCGCGAGCAATATCATCAAGCACAGATGCCCGATCTTCACGACGACGGCAGCTTCGGTGCCGGCAACATCGACGGGGCCGAGCCGAGGGGGCTGGGTCAAAGCGGTGATTGCGATCATGAAGACCAGCCACAGCGCCTGATGCCTGTAGCTACCTGGATAAACGAGCGTAAAAAGCAGGGAAAGCCCGAGGAGAACCAGTGCTGCTGCGAACATCGCCGGTCGCCGGTTGGCCAGCCCCAACAGACTGCCATAGATGAGCACAGCCATGAGCGACGCGAAAATCCGGGCGAGCAATGGATCAGCCACGATCAGTTCAAGGACCCGGTCGGGGTAGAATGCCATGAAATAGGAACTGGCCGCGGTAAAGGCAGAAAAGAAAAGCAAAGCGAAATTCTTGTCCGCGAGATCGTTCTGCCCGGCATCGTTGAAGGTCGGATAGACTGTCATGACGCACAGAACAACGCCGACCGCGGCAATGGCAGCAGCTGTCACAAAGCCCCGATATGCGCTCAAAGGGGGGCTTGGCCGCGCCAGAACCAGATCGAAAAACCAATAGGCGAGAAAGCCGCCGACGAGGACGACCGAGTGGACATTGGTATTTGCCAGCAAGGCAAACAACAAGCCGAGCAATATCCCCTTGCGTGCTCCCCTCTCCCAGCTCAGGACGATAAGGAAGACCACCAGCATGCTGATGCCGTAATTTCGCGACATCGCCGCATAATCGAAAATCGAGAAGCTGCTGAACAGCGACAGCAGCATGATGGGAAGGGGCAGTTTCAACCGGAAAACAAGAAGGTAGGCGGCGGCCGCCGCAATCGTCAGTGCGACGATTTTCAAGACGACGGGTGAGCCGACTATGACATAGGCGGCGCGCAGCAGGATATACCACAGGGCAGGATGCCCCTCACCCTGCAGTTGGCGAAGCATAGCGGCGAAATTGTCTCCCTGAAGGGCCAGTGACAATGCGCGAACTTCGTCACGCCATACCGTTTCGGACCAGCAAAGCGCAGACGCCAGCGCAAGCCAGGCGAGGAAGAGCATCGCCTTGGCAAGCCTGGCGGATCGTGGTTCATCAATAACAGAGACAATCAGGGTCAAATGACACCAACCTGGTGAAGGAAAGCGCCGACCGTATCGCCGCAGCCATAATTTGGCGTTAAGCAGGCCTGCCGTCTGATTTTCAGGCGCTGGATTTCTGCTCTCTCTCGAGAAGATGGATATCTTCGGCCACGTCTTCCATTCTCTTCAGTAAGGCAGCCTGGGCATCTCTCAGCCCTCGATTGTAGAAGTAAGGCCCGATCTCCTCGGTAAAAAAATCGAGCAGAAATTCGGCCGGCAGGGTGCCGATGGGATCCAGTTCGCGGTCGAAATAAGCGCGGATGCGCGAAACGATCTCAGCCTTTTCTTCCCTGGAAAATTCGATTTTCTGCATGCCTGGTTCTCCGACAAATGCAATCACGACGTTGATGCTTCAGCGAAATCGATCGGTCAATCAACGAAATTCAATTGCCGTGGAAGACCCTAGCCCATAAGGAAAACCTGAATTTCCAACAGGACACTCACATGAATCGCGCCGACTTTGTTGAAGGTTTGCGGGGCGGCTCGGCCGTTGCGCTGGCATCGGCGCCCTTTGGCGCGCTGTTCGGAGCACTGGCGGTTGAAAACGGCATGTCGCTTTCCGAGGCCGCCTTCATGAGCGCAACGGTCTATGCCGGTGCCAGCCAGATGGTCGGAATCGAACTCTTCGGCCACAAGGTTCATGCCTGGCTGATCGTGCTGTCGATCCTGGCCGTCAATTTTCGCCATGTGCTCTATTCGGCGGCCTTAGCACGCTACATCGGCCATTTCACCCCGGTGCAGAAGTTCTTCACCTTTTTCCTGCTCGTCGATCCGCAATTTGCCGAGGCAGTCAAGCGGGGCGAAGCCGGCAAACCGCTTACCTTCGCCTGGTATCTCGGCTTCGGCGTCATCATCTACATTCCCTGGGTGCTGATCAGCGTCGCCGGCGGCCTGCTCGGCGGCTTCATCGGCGATCCCAAGGCAATTGGACTCGATATCTTGCTGCCGGCCTATTTCCTCGGCATCGTCCTCGGCTTCCGCAAGCGCGACAACTTCCTGCCGGTGGCGCTCGTCAGCGCGGTAGCATCAGTGCTCGCCTACCGCTATGTCGGCTCGCCATGGCATGTCAGCCTGGGTGCGGCCGCCGGCATCGTGCTGGCTGCCCTGCTGCCGCTGTCGCGCGAGGTGCCGGATCTCGAAGCCGACGCCCTTCAATCCGAAGTGCCCGAGGTCTGAGCCATGGAATTCGATCTCCATATGGCGCTCGTCATACTCGCCGCAGCAGTCGCTACCTTCGCCACCCGCATCGGCGGTTATATCCTCATCACCCGAATGAAGAGCATTCCCCCGCGCATGGAAGCGGCGCTGAACGCCGTGCCGGCCGCCGTGCTGACCACTCTTGTCGCACCTGCCTTCTTCATCGGCGGCTGGGAATCGAAACTGGCGCTGATCGTCGCTCTGTTCGTCGGCCTGCGCATTTCCCATACATGGATGCTGCTTGCCGCTTGGGTTGTCGTGATGGCATGGCGCTACACGATCGGCGCATGAACCCCGGCCTTGCGCCTGAAAGTGCGCGGCCTTGCAGCCCGAAAGCAGTGTTCCGCCGCCTGTTGCCTAATATTCGAGCGGCAGCGTCGCGTTTTCGAGCCACGCCCTGACGTCGGAATCGTGGATCAGCGGCATCAGCGCCTCGCATGTGCGGCGGTGATAGTCGTTGAACCAATGCAGCTCATCATGGGTCAGAAGCTCGGGAATGACGAGGCTGCGGTCGATCGGGCAGAAGGTCAGCGTCTCGAAGCCGAGCATCGGCATGTCGCCGCCTTCGATCTCCTCGGCGCCGCGCACATAGATCAGGTTTTCGATACGGATGCCGAAGCTGCCGGGCCGGTAATAACCGGGCTCGTTCGAAAGGATCATGCCGGGCAGCAGCTCCTGCGTCGAAAGCCGGGAAATGCGTTGCGGCCCCTCATGCACAGAGAGATAGGAGCCGACCCCATGGCCTGTGCCATGGGCGAAGTCAGCGCCTGCCCTCCACAGCGCGATGCGCGCCAGCGGATCGAGGTCGCAGCCGCGTGTACCCTTCGGGAAACGTGCCGTGCTGATCTGGACCATGCCCTTGAGCACCATCGTGAAGAAACGGCGATGCTCCTCTGACACCGTGCCGATCCCGACCGTGCGGGTAATATCAGTCGTGCCGTTGATGTATTGCGCACCGGAATCGATCAAGAAAAGTTCGCCTGCTTCGATCATCCGGTTGGTCGCGGTGGTAACGCGATAATGCATGATCGCCGCATGTTCGCCGGCGCCCGAGATCGTATCGAAGGATATATCCTTCAGCGGATTCTGCATGCTCTGGCCGACTCGAGCGCGCACCGCCTCCAGATGTTCGGCAGCAGAAATCTCGCTTACGCTGCCCGGCTTCTCCTGCGACAGCCAATAAAGGAATTCCACCATCGCTGCTCCATCCTGCAGATGTGCAGCGGCCGAGCCGTTGATTTCCACGTCGTTTTTCACCGCGCGCGGCAGCTTAGCGGGGTCGGCGCTTTCCACCACTTCGCCGCCCGCCTTGCGGATAATCTCCGCCAGCGCATGGGAGGCGATATCAGCATCGATCAGCACGCGGCGATCCCTGGAAACGGCAGCAAGCCTCTCTTCGAGCGCCGATGGCGGAAGTTGCGTGCATATCTGCCCGAGATAAGCCTCAGTCTCGATTCCAGTCTTGCGCTTGTCGAGGAAGAGTTCGGACCGCCCGTCGGCGTGGATGATGGCGCGCGCCAGCGGATGCGGCGTGTGCGGCACGTCGGCACCGCGGATATTGAAGATCCAGGCAACCGAGGAGGGATCCGCAATCAGCACCGCGGCGAGGTTCTTCTTCGAAAGATCAGCGGCAATCGTCGCAATCTTATCGCTTGCCAGCACGCCGGCTTGGGCGACATTCTGGATGGTGACGGCGCCGAGCGGCTCGGCAGGCCGATCGCTCCACAACCTGTCGAGCGGATTGTACGGCAGGAAGACCAACCTCCCGCCGATCTCCGCCAGTACGCTTTCCAGACGCCGTACCTCCGCGCCGGCGTGAAGCCAGGGATCGATGCCGAGCCTCAGCCCCTTAGTTCCGATTGCGGCAAGCCAGACATGCGGCGGCTCGTTCACCAGATCGCCGCCCGAAAACACCGAGCCGTCGACTTGTTCGGCGAGCTGCGTCACATAGCGCCCGTCGACGAAGACGATCGCCTGCGTCCGCATGATCAGCGCGATGCCCGCCGAGCCGGTGAAACCCGTCAGCCATGCCAGCCGCTCGGAGCAGGCCGGAACATATTCGCCGTTGAACTCATCGGCGCGCGGCACGAGGAAAGCATCGATGCCTAGCGAATCGAAAGTAGCGCGCAGCGCCGAAACTCGTTCCTTGCCGAACTGCGGCGTGGAGGTGACTTCGAAAGACTGGAACATGCTGGAAATCCGAATGGTTGAAACGAATCTGGTTAACGGGATGCCGGCCATGTTAGCGAAATTTAAATCGATGGGGAGAAAAAGCGACGAAACGAGGCGAAACCGTTGGGCCTGCTCGGCATTTTGACGGAACTGTGACGCCAAAAGTTAATTTGGCACGCTTTATGCATTGGCCGCATGGCTCCCATGATGAAAACCCTCTGCCTCCGCATTTCAGAATAGCTATATAGCCACCATCGAACGGTTCGGATGAGCCAGCAAACAAAGGAATTTTTGAAATGACCGCCTCTCTCTCGCGCTTCGCATACAGCAGCCCGGTGCAGGCTGGCGAACGCCAGACTGTGCGTCACGTGATCGGCGCCCGCCGCCCGCAGAATGAGGACAGCCTCAAGCTTCTCGGTGCCGGCCAGCGCGTCACGCGCCACCAGGGCGCGCCCAGCTACGCGTTCTAAGCTTAAAGCCTGTCCGTCTCCTCCCTCCCGGACCGGCCTATTGGAATGCAGTAGAGCCCGCTCGAGCGCTCCTCCTCCTTCGAGCTCGCGGGCATTGACCGGAAGACCGGTCCAAGGCGGTGCCATCGGCGCCGCCTTTTTCTTTTGAGAACGGCACGGAAACCGCACTATCCTGTGGGACAACTGACGTCACGACTTGTTCCCTCCTCTCCCCAGCGGGGAGAAGGTGGCCCGTAGGGTCGGATGAGGGGCGCCGGCGCACCCTTCATTGCCCTTCGCTTGCGCTCAGCGCATTCGCGGCTTAGCCGCTCACCCCTCATCTGCCCTTCGGGCATCTTCTCCCCGCCTGGGAGAAGAGGGAGTAAGTCGCACCCGTCGCCCCGATCCTCTCCCTCCTCAAGGCCGATCGAAATGAATCGTCACCCAGCCGTTCCGCCAGATCGTCCTGACATGGCGGAGCCGCGCGCCGCTATAGGCGGCGATCACCTTCCACCGTTGTGACGCGAGAATGCCTGAAAGGATCACCGATCCGCCGGGCGCAAGATGCGTGGCGAGCTTTGGCGCCATCCGAATCAAGGGCCGGGCGAGAATATTGGCGATGATGAGGTCGAAGGGGCCATTCTCCGAGAAGGCCGTCGAATGGAACCCCGGTGCGGTCTTCGTGACGATGCCAGACGCGATGCCATTGCGTCGTACGTTCTCAGCCGCGACCAGCGTTGCGATCGGATCGATATCGGTCGCAAGCACCGGGATGTTTTTGAGCTTACGCACCGCGATCGCCAGGACGCCACTGCCTGTGCCGAGATCAAGCGCATTGCGAACCCGGCGCGAACACATCACTGCATCGATCATCTCCAGGCAACCGGCCGTCGTTCCGTGATGGCCGGTACCGAAGGCTTGGCCGGCATCGATCTCGATGGCGATGTCACCGGAGCGGACCTTGTCTCGGTCATGCGAGCCATGCACCAGGAAGCGCCCCGCCCTGACCGGCTTCAGGCCCTCCAGCGACTTCGCCACCCAATCAACATCCGGGATGACTTCTCGCGACAGCTGAGCATCGGGAAAAGCGACCTTCAGCGCTGCCTCGATGCGGGAGCGCACATCCGCCTCGTCCTCGGCCATCATATAGACCGAGGCCTCCCATATATCCTTCTTCTCATCGATTTCGGTGGTGCCGATGGCAAAGTCTTCTTCGCCGAAGACTTGGGTCAGGAGATCGAGGATCGCTTCGGCCTGGCTTTCGGTGGTCGACACGTAAAGGCGGATTTCACTCACGATAGGCGGTCTTTCCCTTTTCCCTTGCCCGCCATCGGTCGAGCCAACGTCCCATCACGCTGAAGCCATCACCCCTTATGGACGAGATTCTCCAGCTTCTTTACCGCCGTGTCCGGATTTTCGCCATAGGCGATCGTTCCGGAAAACCGCCCGGCGGAATCGAGCAGGAAGACCGACGCAGTATGATCCATCGTATAGTCGCCGTTTGGATCCTTCTCGTCGACCGGCACCTTCTTGGCATAGACGCGGAACCCCTTGATGACCTCGGCGATCTTGTCCGGTGGGCCCGAAATGCCGGTAATTCGCTTGGAAACGTTGGACACGTAATCGTTCATGATCTCAGGCGTATCGCGCTCCGGATCGACGGTCACAAAATAGGCCTGCAGCTTGTCGCCGTCGGGATCGACCTTCTCCATCCATCCGTTCAGTTCGAACAGCGTTGTCGGGCAAACTTCCGGGCAATGGGTAAAGCCGAAGAACAGCGCAGTCGGCTTGCCGCGCAGCGCCTGCTCGGTGATCGGCTGGCCGCTCTGGGAAACCAACGTGAAAGGCACGCCGAAGGGAGCTTCCGCCACGACGTCCCGCGACTTCATGGAATAACTCACCGCGCCGAGAATCCCGGCAAGTATCAGAACACCGATCCAGACGGCGACGCGGAATCTCTTCATGGCGTGATCCTCGATCGGGCGGATGTGCCACCCGCCCCTGCCAGCGTGATTATCGTCTCGGCCGAAGGCGCGCAATTCAAGAATATGTTTTTTGACCCGTGATTAATTGTCTCACGAACCGCAGCCGTCGATCACCCGAAAGTCAGTCTGCCAGACTTGGCGTTCATCAAAAAAGCATTGCGCCTGAACGACTTCCCTTCTGCCCGAACCGACGGTCTCACAATAAACATCATTAGGAAAGGCTTAAGCCGTCACATCTATATTTAGCAGTGCGTGCGGCCCGGTCGAGCCGTTCTGACATGAAGTCTGCCGAGTGGCGAAACCTCCGGACGTCCGCATGAGGGTAAGAAAGACATAAACCCGAGCGGTTTGTGGAGGGGTCTTTTCATGACGAATTCATCGGTGCGCAAGAGCCTGTCGGTCAGCCAGAGGCTCTGGACACTGGGCGGTGCGGCCTTCATCGGTTTCGGAACGATGCTCGGCGTCGGCTGGTACGAGAACATGCGGGTCGATACGGCGTTGCGCCGCGCCGGCGAGATCCAGGCGAGCGTCAACCATATCGGCGACATGCGCCTTGCGAATCTGACGATGGTCTTGGCCGCGATGGACATCATCGTCGACAAGGACAGCAAGGCCGTCGAGCCCGAGCGCATCAAACTAATCGGTGATTCGCTGACTGCTCTTTCGGGTGGTTCGAAAGAGATGCACCTTCTTGCGAATGAAATGCAAGTCGACAGCCTGTTGAAGAGCTATGACGCCGATGTCGCCGCAATCGGCAAGGCAATACGTGTCGATCTCGTCGCGCTGGTTCAGCAGGGCGCGGCTGATGCGGAATTCGACAAAATCGACGACGCGATCGACGGCGCCGGCGAAGAGCTGACCGCGACCCTCGACAAGCTCGCCGCTGAAGGCACGGTTTTCGCCCAGCAGCATGTCGAGCTTGCCAATGCCGTGTCGCGAGAGGCCCTCATCCTGCAGATCGGCCTCGGCGTCCTAGCCATCCTCGTCATGGGTGTCCTGCAATATGTCCATGGCGGCTCGATCCGGCGTGGCATCGACGCCGTGCGCGAAAGCATGCAGCGCATCATGAACGGCGATCTCGCCAGCAACGTCGCTGAAAGGACCCGCGGCGACGAAATAGGCGAGATGGCTCGCGCCGCCGACGGCTTCCGCCTCGCCGCTATCGAGAAGCGCGACCTTGAAGCCCAAGCCCAGACAGACAGACAGCGCAGCGATGCTGAGCACCGTGCCCGCGAAGCCGCCAAGCTCGCCGACGCCGAAGCGCTCAGCGCCGCCGTCGCCGCTCTCGGCGCCGGCCTTACCCGCCTTTCGGGCGGCGACGTGACCGTGACCATCGACCAGCCGTTCCGCGAAGAGCTGGAGCGCTTGCGCCTGGACTTCAACCAGACGACCGCGACGCTGCGCAAGGCGATGAGTGACATCGCCATCAACAGCAGCTCCATCGAGGCGAACAGCCGCCAGATGCGCGCCGCCGCCGACGATCTCGCCAAGCGCACCGAGCAGCAGGCCGCTTCCCTGGAAGAAACCTCGGCAGCCCTCGACCAGATCACCGCCACCGTCCGTAACGCCACGAGCCGCGCCGAGGAAGTCGGCCACATGGTCTCTCACACCCGCGAGAATACCGCGAAGTCGGACATCGTTGTCGGTGATGCGATGGCCGCGATGGAGCGAATCGAGGGCGCCTCCCGCGAGATCGGCAAGATCATCAACGTCATCGACGAAATCGCATTCCAGACGAACCTCCTGGCGCTCAATGCCGGTGTCGAGGCAGCGCGCGCCGGCGAGGCCGGCAAGGGCTTCGCCGTCGTTGCCCAAGAAGTGCGCGAACTCGCCGGCCGTGCTGCGGGTGCTGCCAAGGATATCAAGACCTTGATCGGAAAATCCGGCGAGGAAGTGAAGATCGGCGGCGAACTGGTGACAGCCGCGGGTGAAGCGCTTCGCCAGATCGGCGAAGATGTTCTGCGCATCGACGAACATGTTAAATCAATCGTAACCTCTGCGCGCGAACAATCAGTCGGATTGAACGAAATCAATACTTCGATCAGCCAGATGGATCAGGTCACGCAGAAGAACGCGGCCATGGTGGAAGAGACGAATGCCGCAAGCCATACGCTCGCCGTCGACGCCGAAAATCTGACGCAACTGATCAAGCAGTTCAAAACCGGCGAGGGCATGAGCGCCCGGCAAACGCCGCGAGAGGCAACCGCCGCCTCGCATTCGAGACCTTCTCCCGCACGCAGCCTGATCGGCAAAGTCGCGGGCGCATTCAACGGCGGTTCTGCCGCCAAAGCCATCGCCGCTCCCGCCGGGGACAACTGGGAAGAATTCTGATCATGAACAACAACGCCATCAAGCAGTCGGGCGCTTATCTCGAAATCGTTTCGTTCCATCTGGGCGACCAGGAATTCTGCATCGACATCATGGCCATCCGCGAAATCCGCGGTTGGGCGCCGGTGACGCCGATGCCGCATACCCCGCCCTACGTGCTGGGCCTCATCAACCTGCGCGGCGCGGTGATCCCGGTCATCGACATGGCCTGCCGCCTCGGCATGAAGATGACCGAACCCTCCGAGCGCTCGGCGATCATTGTCACCGACATCGCCGGCAAGCTGGTCGGCCTGCTGGTCGAACAGGTTTCCGACATGATGACCATCAAGAGCGAAGACCTGCAGCCGCCGCCGGAAATCATCCCGGAAGCCCAGCGCGCCTTCTGCCGCGGCATCGTCGCACTCGAGAAGACCATGGTCTGCTTCCTCAACCTCGATACGGTCATCGCCGACGAGTTGAACCAGGCGGCTTGATATTCTTTTAGATACGAAATTCAAAGGCTCGGCTCGTCCGGGCCTTTCCTGTTTTTCGTCAGAAAAGTACGCATGCTTTGCGTGAGCGGCCCCTCACCCCGACGGGCAGAGGGGACGTAGCACCCCAAGCCTTCAACTATGCGGAGACGATGCGGCTTACCCCTTCTCCCCCGCGGAGAGAAGGTGGCGCGAAGGGTCGGATGAGGACGCGGACGGCACATCAGAAGAAAGGATCTCCAGCCCCTATGGCTTCCCATTCTTCCAAGTCACGCTCTGCCCATAAAGCGGAACGGTCGAGATCGACATCTTCGCCGAACCATCGGTCAATTGGCGCGAATGGGCGAGATAGATCAGCGTGTCGTTGGCCTTGTCGTAGATGCGGTTGACAACCAGCGTCTTCCAGATCAGCGACATGCCCTGGCGGAACACCTCGCTGCCGTCCTTGGAGAGGTCGATGTTGCCGATCTCGATCGGTCCGGTCTGGCGGCAAGCGATCGAATTGTTGGACGGATCTTCGAACCAGTTGCCGTTCTTGAACCGATCGATCAGGCTGCGATCGAAATAGGTGACGTGGCAAGTGATGCCCTTGACCTCCGGGTCGGAGAGTGCCTCGACGATGATGTCGTTGCCGATCCAGTCGACCCCGACCTTGCCGACGACTTCGGCCGAGGCGGCGCCCGCGGAAATAGCGGCGAAGGAAAATGCGGCGAGAAGAAACGTGCGAAGCTTGGTCATGGCGGCTCCCTGGATGATCCGCATTCTAGATAAGCATGCACCTGGGCTTTGCAAGAAATCGCTGTTGTTGCGGGGCGTTCAGGCCTTCCGGCAGGTGCAGGGCGCATAGCCACGCGCCGTCAGCCGCCCCGGCGTCATACCGATCAGCGCCGGGATTGCTTCCACGGCCTTCGCCTTGACCGCCCTTGCCATCTCGATCGCCGCAGCCGCGCAAACCGCCGCATCCTCGGCGGCATTATGGTGCATGAAGCGCAGCCCGAGATGCTCGGCGATCAGGTTCAGCCGATGCGAGAGGAAATGCGGCCAGATGCGCTGCGCCATCTTCAGGCTGCAGAGATAGGTCAGCTCAGGATAGGATTGCCGGTAGAGATCGAGGCTCGCCCGCCAGACGCTGAAATCGAATGCCGCATTGTGCGCGATCATCATCGCGCCGCTGATATCGTCGTAGAACTCGTCCATCACCTCGGGAAATTCAGGCGCATCCTCGACATGCTCCGGCCGAATTCCGTGGATCGCGATGTTCATGCCGGAAAAGCGCATGTCTCTGGGTCGGATCAGCCGCTCCTCGACGCGCGTCACCCTACCCTCCTCGATCCAGGCAAGCCCGACAGAACAGGCGCTGCCGCGCTGCTCGTTGGCTGTCTCGAAATCGATGGCAATGGTCTTCAAGGGTAAAATCCGAATCGTCTGCCCTACCGGCATAATGTCAGCCGGAGGCGAAGGCAAATCCCGGCCTATTGACATCTGCACGCGGATGGGGAAGCTTTCGCGCATGATCAACTCTGTGACGCATACCATGCATCATATCGCCACGACCCCTCCAGGGTACGCGGGAGCGATGATGCGTCACTAGCCCGATCATCCCGAGAACCCTGCCGAGGCGAGCAGGGTTTTCCAAAAAATCCCGGCTCTCCTCGCTGTGACCCAAGGAGAGATGCCCATGCCTGAAAACGAAGAGAATGAACCCCGTGGCCGGGCGCCCCTGCCCGACGGTGTCGTCGTGCGAGCCGTGCGCCTTTCCGACGCCGAAGAGATCACCGATCTTATAAATTTACCGGGCTATCGGGCCGGCACGCTGAGGCCGCCTTACCAGCGGATTGAGGAGGTCCGCAAGAACATGGAAAACCCGTCGGCGGGCGCGCTCAACCTTGTCGTGACTCTAAATGGCAAGATCGTCGGCAATTGCGGCCTCAATCGCCTTAGCGGCCGTCGCCAGCACGTCGCCAGCCTCGGCATGGGCGTGCACGACGATTTCACAGGTCGCGGTTTCGGCCGGATCCTGCTTGGCGCAATGGTCGACGCCGCCGACGACTGGCTCGACATCAAGCGGCTCGAACTGACCGTCTATACCGACAACGCGGCTGCGATCGCTCTCTATGAGAAGTTCGGCTTCGAAAAGGAAGGGCATCTGCGTGCTTTCGGATATCGCGCCGGACACTATGCCGATGCCTATACGATGGCGCGGCTGAGGACCTGAGTCGGACGGGTCTATCCGCATCCCTCGTCATGCTTGGGCTTGCCCGGCTTATCCCGAGCATTGGCAACGGACGCAGCAGATCCTCGCACAAGGCCGAGGCAACGCCGAACAGGATGCGGGCATTCTGACGCCGGCTTCCTCACCCGCCAATCAGCGCCAGCCACTCATCCTCATCCATCGTCTGGACGCCGAGTTCGCGCGCCTTGTCGAGCTTCGAGCCGGCGCCGGGACCGGCAACGACGATGTCGGTCTTCTTCGACACCGATCCCGCGACCTTGGCGCCGAGGCTTTCGGCCCTTGCCTTCGCCTCGTCGCGGGTGAATTTTTCGAGCGAGCCGGTGAAGACCACGGTCTTGCCAGCCACAGGACTGCCCGTCGTCACCGGTTGCTCGGCCGCTGCGGGCGTCACTTCTTCAAGCAGACGGCCGATCACTTCGATGTTGCGCGGCTCCTTGTAGAACTCGACAATCGCGCGCGCCACGACCTCACCGATACCCTCGATGGCGTTGAGATCGTTCCAGGCGTCGCCGGAAAGCGGTGCGGCCTCCTTCATCGCGGCCGCAAAGGCTTCATAGGTGCCGTAGGAGCGCGCCAAGAGTTTTGCCGTGGTTTCACCGACATGGCGAATGCCGAGCGCATAGATGAAACGGTGGAGCGCAATGCTGCGCCGCTCGTTGATCGCCGCATAGAGCTTGCCGACGCTGACCTTGCCGAAGCCGTCGATATTCTCCAGCTTGGTCAGCGACTGCGCCTGGCGCTTCTCCAAGGTGAAGATATCGGGCGCCGTGCGGATCTGCAGCGACGCATCTTCATTTTCGAAGAAGAAGTCGATCTGCTTCGAACCGAGCCCCTCGATATCGAAGGCGTTGCGCGAAACGAAATGCTTCAGATGCTCCGTCGCCTGCGCCCGGCAGATGAAGCCGCCCGTGCAGCGGCGCACCGAATCCATCTTGCCGGTCTTCTCATTGACCTCGCGCACCGCATGCGAACCGCAGACCGGGCAGGTCTTGGGAAAATCATATGGCTTCGCCTCGGCGAGACGCTTTTCCATCACCACGTCGAGGATCTGCGGAATGACATCGCCGGCGCGCTGGACGATGACGGTATCGCCCTCGCGAATATCGTGCTCCTTCGGCCGGATGCGCTCGCCGCTATTTCCGATGCCCTTGATGTAGTCCTCATTGTGCAGTGTCGCGTTGGTGACGACGACGCCGCCGACCGTGATCGGCTTCAGCCGGGCCACAGGCGTCAGCGCACCGGTCCGGCCGACCTGGATCTCGATCTTCTCGACCTCGGTGAAGGCCTGCTCGGCCGGGAATTTATGCGCTGTCGCCCACCGCGGGCTTCGCGAGCGGAAGCCGAGGCGCTGCTGCAGTTCTAGGCTGTCGACCTTGTAGACGACGCCGTCGATATCGTAATCGAGATCCGGGCGCTTGAGGCCGATCTCGTCGTAATGCGCCAGGATGTCGGCGACCGAATTCAGCCGCTTCATCAACGGATTGACCGGGAAGCCCCAGTCCTTGAAGGTCTGCACCATGCCGAATTGCGTGTCGGCCGGCATGTCCGACATCTCGCCCCAGGCATAGGCGAAGAATTTCAGCTTGCGGCTCGCCGTCACCTTGGCGTCGAGTTGGCGCAGCGATCCCGCCGCCGTGTTGCGCGGATTGACATAGGTCTGCTTGCCCTCCGCCTCCATCTGGCGGTTGAGCGCCAGGAAATCGCTCTTGGCCATATAAACCTCGCCGCGGATTTCCACGACTGCGGGGACACCCTTCGGCAGCTGGTTGGGAATTTCGGATATGGTGCGGATGTTGGCGGTGACGTTTTCCCCCGTGGTGCCGTCACCGCGCGTCGCAGCCGTCGTCAGTCTCCCGTTCTCGTAGCGGATCGACATCGATAGCCCATCGATCTTCGGTTCGGCGGTAAAAGCGATCGACTGGTCCGGCAGGCGGCCGAGGAAGCGATAGACCCCGGCGACGAAATCCTGCACGTCCTCCTGTGAGAACGTGTTGTCGAGCGACAGCATCGGCCGCGCGTGGACGACGGGCGAGAAGGTGACCGAGGGCGCAGCACCGACCCGTCGCGACGGGCTGTCCTCACGGATCAGCTCGGGAAACCGCGCTTCCAGCGCATCGTTGCGGCGCTTCAGCGCATCGTAATCGGCATCTGAAATCTCCGGCTGGTCCTTGCCGTGATAGAGCGCGTCGTGGTGCGCGATCTCCCTTGCCAGCCGCTCGAGCTCGGCGGCAGCCTCTTCGATCGTCAACGTGTCGATGGCGGAACCTTCGGTGGGCATGGAACATCACTCCAGAGAATCTGGCCAGAAATCTGCATTGTTTTTAGAGCAAAATCGCCGGATGAAAAGAGAGGCTGCTTACCCTGACCAGTGAGGACTGCCTTCCAGCCTATTCCCAATCCAAGGCGTTGCGCAGCCGGATGCCGCTGACATGCAGTCCGCTGTCCCACAGGCCTTTCAGCGGCTGCAAACTGTCGACCACCCGCAGTTCCACTCCGCGCGGCATGAATTCTCGGTCGAGCCGCGAAATGGCGGTACATTCGATCGGAACTATACGCCGGCGAGCCACCCACATGCCCGCATCGCCGAGCTCCTCGAAACCTTCGGCCGGCAGCGCGTAACGATAAACTGTCACAGCCGAGAGCCGTTCCAGCCAACGACGCTCGACATAGGCTGCTGCCCGGGAACCTGCAAGCCAATGCCGCCTCTCGGCTTCCGGCGTCCCGGACGTGGCCCAGATCAGGATCCGCGGGCAATCTCGCGGAAAGAGATACATGAAGTCATGATCGGCATCGATCGCCCAGACGAGCGGACCGTTCAGCCATTCCTGGCCGGCCGGGCGGATTGAGGGGATGCGAACGGCACGCGGCTCGAACGCTGCGATGCCGGAGTTATCGCTGAAATGGAAAAGGCGCATGGCAACGGATCGCTGCTAATCGGAGCAATCGGCATAGCGCGAAGCGGGGTATTTGTCAGCGTGCCGGCTGCGGCAATCAGCCGTTACCGGCCAGCAGCCGCTTCGCCGCCGCCCTCGCCTCTTCCGTTACCGAGGCGCCGGCGAGCATGCGGGCGATCTCCTCGGTGCGATCCTTGTGCGCCATCCTTGCGACGCGCGTGGCGATTTTTTCGGAACCCTCGGCCGCCGGCCCCTTGGAGATCAGCAGATGCGTTGCCGCCCGCGCCGCGACCTGCGGCGCATGTGTGACCGACAGCACCTGGACCCGCTCGGACAGCCGCTTCAGCCGCTGGCCGATCGCATCGGCCACAGCACCGCCGACACCGGTATCGATTTCGTCGAAAACGAGTGTTGGGGCGGAGCCGCGATCGGCGAGCGCCACCTTCAGCGCCAGCAGGAAACGCGACAGCTCACCGCCGGAGGCCACCTTCATGATCGAGCCGGGGCGCGTGCCGGGATTGGTCTGGACATGGAACTCGACGACGTCGATGCCTTCGGGAAGCGCCTCCTGCGCATCCGTGGTGATCTCGACCATAAAACGAGCGCGTTCGAGCTTCAGCGCCGGCAGTTCGGCCATTACGGCAGCAGCCAGCGCAGTGCCGGCTTGATGGCGCTTGTCGGAAAGCGAGCGCGCCGCCGAATCGTAATTCTCTCGCGCCAGACCGACCTCCGCTTCCAGATGCGCCAGCCGCTCCTCGCCTGCATCGAGATCGGCGAGATCAGCGATCATGCGCACCGCAAGCGCCGGCAGTTCGGTGACGGGCACGGAATATTTGCGCGACGCGGCTCTGAGCGCGAAAAGCCGCTCCTCCACCCGCTCCAGTTCTCTCGGATCGTATTCGGTCTTGCGCAGCGCTGCCTCGACTTCCATCTGCGCATTGGAAAGCTGGTCGAGCGCAGCATCGAGTAACGTCACGGTGTCTTCGAGCAGCCCGGGCGCTTCATGGCTCTTGCGCTCCAGTCTGCGCACCAGCGAGGCGATATGCGGCACCGGCGAGGCATTGCCGTTCAGGAATTCGGAGGCTTCGGCGATGTCGCCGGCGATTCGCTCCGCCTTCATCATCCTCTGCCTGCTTTCGGCGAGTTCGTCCTCCTCGCCGTCCTGTGGCGAGAGTTTCTCCAGCTCTGCCACAGAGGAACGCAGATAGTCAGCCTCGCGCGCCGCACTTTCCACCTTCTCGCGATGCTTTTTCAGCGTCCGTTCGCTGTCGCGCCAAATACGATACAGGCGGGAGACCTCAGCAACCTCATCGGTGAGGCCGGCAAAGGCATCGAGCAGGTTGCGATGGGCATTCGTGTCGACAAGAGCGCGATCATCGTGCTGGCCGTGGATCTCGACCAGCATCTGGCCGGCCTGGCGCATCAGTTGCACACTCACCGGTTGATCGTTGACATAGGCCTTGGTGCGACCATCGGCCGATTGCTGACGGCGGAAGATCAGGTCGCCCTCGTCGTCGATGCCGTTTTCACGCAGGAGCACCCGCGCCCCGTGGTCCATGCCGACATCGAACACCGCCGTCACCTGGCCCCTGTCTTCGCCATGGCGCACCAGACCGCCATCGCCGCGCCCGCCGAGCGCCAGCGAAAGACTGTCGAGCAGGATGGATTTGCCCGCGCCGGTCTCGCCCGTCAGCACGGACAGACCGGTCTCGAAGGCAAGATCCAGCCGCTCGATCAGGACGATATCGCGGATCGAAAGCTGGATCAGCATGGGACTTAGGAACCGAGCAGGAGTTTCTTGCCTGCCGCAGCGATCCAGGAGCCCTTGTTCTCACGCGGCTCGGCGCCACCTGTCTGCAGCAGCTTGTAGGAATCGGCGTACCACTGGCTGTCCGGATAGTTGTGACCAAGAACGGCTGCCGCGGTCTGCGCCTCGTCGACGATACCCATGGCGTAATAAGCCTCGACGAGACGGGCCAAGGCTTCCTCGATCTGGTTCGTAGTCGGATATTTCTCGACGACGATGCGGAAACGCGAGATTGCGGCGAGATATTCCTTCCGCTCCATATAGTAGCGGCCGATCTGCATTTCCTTGCCGGCGAGCTGATCACGGGCGTAGCGGATCTTCGCCTGCGCGTCATCAACATATTCGGAGTTCGGGTAGTTGTCGATCACAGCCTGCATCGCCTCGATCGTCTTGGCCGAGGCGCGCTGGTCCTGGGTCACGTCGACGATCTGTTTGGAATAGGTGAGACCGATGAGATACTGCACATAGGCAGCGTCCTGGGACTTCGGATATTGCGACATGTAGCGATTACCCGAGGCAAGCGCATCATCGAGCTTGCCCTGGCGGTATTTGACAAAGGTGCTCATGACCAGCGCCTTGCGCGCCCATTCGGAGAATGGGTTCTCGCGATCGATTGCATCGAACTTGCGCGCTGCTTCCGCCATGTTGCCCGCCTTCATATTGGCAAGGCCCTGGGTGTAGAGCACGTCAGGCGGATCGGTTTCGAGGCCAAGCTTGGTGATGTCGATATCGGGATCCGACTGGCAGCCGGAGATCGAGGCGCCTGCGCTCAGCACCAGAAGCGATGCGAACAAAGCGCGCGCTGTCTTCATCATACCTTCAGATCCTGCATAAGCCATTCAAAAGAACCCCACTGCCGCCGCTCGCTCCACGACAGCCACGCCTCGCTGGCGTTTCTAGCCACAAATGTGCATCAAGAGCAACGCAATGATAAGGCATTAACGCATTTTTGTGGCAGCCGCCGCCGGATTGGCTGGCTTTTCACCTTCTTGCCGACCTGTGGCAGCTAAGCAACTGCGAGAAAAGCCCTATCACCACAGACTCGGGCCGACATAAAAAAACCGCCTCCGGGAAGAGGCGGCCTGGTCTTGAGAATATGCTGGAGGTCATGCCGACCAGGGAGCGAATTCCGAAGCGTTGACGGCAATCAGTTCACGAGCGGCGACGCGCTGGCGCGGCGTCGAGGTCTCGACCACCTCGTAGGCGGAGGGATCGGCGAGCAGCGCCTTCAAAGCATTGGCATTCATCTTATGGCCGCCACGATAGGATCGGTAGCAACCGATGAACTGGACGCCAGCGAGAGACAGGTCGCCAACGGCATCAAGCGTCTTGTGGCGAACAAACTCGTCCTTGGCATATCGCAGGCCTTCGACATTGATGACGGTATTGTCGTCCGAGATGACGACGGAATTTTCAAGCGAAGAACCGAGCGCATGTCCCGATGCCCAGAGACGTTCAACATCACGCATGAAACCGAAGGTGCGGGCGCGGGAAAGTTCGGACTTAAAGACGGCGGCGTTTAGGTCGCCGGCCCACTTTTGCCGGCCGATCAGCGGGCATTCGAAATCGATCTCGACTTCGAAGCGCGTGCCGTCATAGGGACGGAATTCGCTCCAGGAGCCGCCATGCTCGATCCGCACCGGCTTGGTGATGCGGATATAGCGACGCTTGACGCCGAGCGAGATGAGACCGGCCTGCTCGATCGCTTCGACAAAGGGCAGCGAACTGCCGTCCATGATGGGCATTTCTGCGCCCTGCACCTCAATGAGGACATTGTCGAGGCCGAGCGCATAGACGGCGGCCATGACATGTTCGATCGTCGCGATTGAATGCGTGGGTGAGAAGCCGAGCACCGTGCAGAGGTCTGTATTGCCGACCTGCGAGGAGACGGCCTTCAGTTCGGTGATGTCGCCATTATCATGCAGGCGCTGGAAAACGACGCCAGTATCCGCTTCGGCCGGGTTCAGCGTGATCGAGACATTCGCGCCCGAATGAACGCCGATGCCCGAGAGCGTCACCGGACGCGATACCGTCGTTTGAAAACCCAGCAAGCCAATAGCCATAAAATCTGCCTTTATTTTTCCGCTCCAGCGGTTGGTGCCACGGCGCGGTTATCATTCTTTCTGCAGAAAGAGCCTCGTCTAGACGACTCCCAGCGCAGTTTTCTTGCGCCATATTTACGTGCGCCGGCGCTCCAATCCAAATCACTGTTTCTTTCGTTTTGTTACGAAGTCACACGATTGATATCGCTCAGGAATTCTCGGCCGAAAACAGCAATGCCCGGGACCTGGATCCCGGGCATGAACGGTGCCGAAGGCCGCGATATTTCAGCTCGACTGGCGGCGCAGGAATGCCGGAATTTCCAGCTGATCGTCTTCCTGCATCATGCGAGCCTGCGGAACTGCACGACCCTGATCATCGAGATTGCCGCGGCGTGGCGCATAGAGGCTTGCCTCCGGCGACAACGGACGGCGCTGCTGCGATGCGGCCGGCGGTGCGGCGGTCATGTCGGCGGCAACCGCGTCATCGTCGCGGCGGCCAAGCGAATTGGTGATTCGCTTGAGCAAGCCCATCGGGCCGCGCTCTTCCTGCTGATGCGCCGAAGCCGGCTGGGTGCGGTGGTCGAGTTCAGCCTGGACGACCGGCGGGAAATCCTCGACCTTCGGCATGCGCACCGGTTCAGCCGCCTGCCGGATAATCGGCTCCTGTCGGATCGGCTGCTGCTGGATGGGCTGATGCTGGACGGGCTGGCTCATCACCGGCTGGCTCATTACCGGCGCCGGAGCCTGCTGCTGCACCTGAGGCCGCATGGCCGGAGCTTCCGGTGCAGGCGCGAAGATCTTGCTCTGCGGACGGAAGACTTCCTGCTGCGCAGCAGGCTGCTGGACGGGGGCGCTGGCACGCGGGGCCGGAATTTCGAGCTCACGTTCCATCTCGGATTGGCGGATGGTCTGCGCGATCGGATCGATGGCCTTCGGTGCCTGCATCACCGGCGCAGGCTGAGCTGCGGCCGCTGCCGGAGCAACAGCCGCGGAGGGACGGATAGCGGGCCTGGCGGCCGGCTGGAAGTTGCGCTCGGCGGCTTCGCTGATCGCCCGGTCGATACCGGTCGCGACGACCGAGACGCGGATGATGCCTTCGAGCGATTCGTCGAAGGTGGCGCCCAGGATGATGTTGGCGTCCGGATCGACTTCTTCGCGGATGCGGGTCGCAGCTTCGTCGACTTCGAAGAGTGTGAGGTCGCGGCCGCCGGTGATGGAGATCAGCAGGCCCTGGGCACCCTTCATCGAGGTTTCGTCGAGCAACGGGTTGGCGATTGCCGCTTCGGCTGCCTGCAACGCGCGGCCGGCGCCGGAGGCCTCGCCGGTGCCCATCATCGCACGGCCCATTTCACGCATCACCGAGCGGACGTCGGCGAAATCGAGGTTGATGAGGCCTTCCTTCACCATCAGGTCGGTGATGCAGGCAACGCCGGAATAGAGAACCTGGTCGGCCATGGCGAAAGCGTCGGCGAAGGTCGTCTTGTCGTTGGCAATGCGGAAGAGGTTCTGGTTCGGAATGACGATCAGCGTGTCGACAGACTTCTGCAGTTCCTGGATGCCCATCTCGGCCAGACGCATGCGGCGGCCGCCTTCGAAATGGAACGGCTTGGTGACGACGCCGACCGTCAGGATGCCCTTGTTGCGGGCGGCCTGCGCGACGACGGGAGCAGCACCGGTGCCGGTGCCGCCGCCCATGCCGGCGGTGACGAAGCACATATGCGTGCCGTTCAGGTGATCGATGATCTCGTCGATGCACTCTTCGGCGGCCGCGCGGCCGACTTCCGGCTGCGAGCCGGCGCCGAGGCCTTCGGTGACGTTGGCGCCGAGCTGGATGATGCGCTCGGCCTTCGTCATCGTCAGCGCCTGCGCATCCGTGTTGGCAACGACGAAGTCGACGCCCTGGAGGCCTGCGGTGATCATATTGTTGACGGCGTTGCCGCCGCCGCCGCCGACGCCGAACACGGTGATGCGCGGCTTCAGCTCTGTGATGTCAGGCTTTTGCAGCTTGATGGTCATGGTACCTGTTCCTTCTCTCTCTGGCCGCATCGCCACGCCGGCCAATTACGCAAATTTCAGAAGCTTTCCTTCAGCCACTGGCCCATGCGGGCTATGCGGCTGTTATTTCCCCCAAGCGACATGAGCAGACCGCTCTGTGACGCATGTGTCTCCATGTCCGCGACCTGCGGATAAATCATCAGGCCGACGGCCGTCGAAAAGGCCGGGCCCTTGGCCGCCGTCGGCAGTCCCGAGACGCCCATCGGCCGGCCGATGCGGACGTTGCGGGCCAGAATGCGCCGCGCCACCTCGGCTAGGCCGGTCAGCTGGCTCGCGCCTCCCGTCAGCACGACGCGTTTTCCGACGATCGGGCTGAAGCCGGAACGCTGGATACGGTCGCGGATCAGTTCCATCGTCTCTTCGATTCGGGCCGATACGATGCGCGAAACCAGCGCCCGCGGTACCTGCGACGGCTGGTCGCGATCATCCTCGCCGATCGGCGGTATCGAGATCAGCTCGCGTTCATCGGAGGAATTCAAGAGCGCGGAGGCATGCACGACCTTCAGCCGCTCGGCATCCTCGATGCGGGTCGAAAGGCCGCGGGCGAGGTCGGTGGTGACATGATGGCCGCCGAGCCCGACGGCATCGGTATGAACGAGCTTGCCTTCGGCAAAGACCGAGATCGTCGTCGTGCCGCCGCCCATGTCGATCGCCGCACAGCCGAGCTCGACCTCGTCGTCGACGAGAGCGGCAAGGCCCGATGCATAAGGCGTCGCGACGATACCTTCGACAGAAAGATGCGCGCGATTGACGCTAAGCTCGAGGTTCTTCAGTGCCGAGCGCTCCGCGGTCACGACATGCATGTCGACGCCGAGCGCATCGCCGTACATTGCCAGCGGGTCGCGAATGCCGCGCTCGCCGTCGAGCGAGAAGCCGGTCGCCAGCGAATGCAGCACCGAGCGGTCCTGGCGCAGCGACTGCTGGCAGGCAGCCGAGAGCACTTTCTTGAGGTCGTTAAGCTCGACTTCCTGACCGCCGAGATCGATCGTCGCGGTGTAGATGTCGCTGCCAAGGCGGCCGGCCGTCAGGTTGACGATCAGGCTCTCGACGGTCAGCCCCGCCATACGCTCCGCCGCATCGACGGCAAGACGGATGACGCCTTCCAGCGCATCGAGATCGGCGATGACGCCGGTCTTGATGCCGCGGGAGCGCTGATGGCCGATGCCGATGATTTCGATATTGTGCGTGCGGCCCGGCAGGATCTGGCTTTCCTCGCGCGGCGTCAGCCGGCCGATCATGCAGACGACCTTGGTCGAGCCGATGTCGAGCACCGAAACGACATGCGACCGCTTCGACGAAAGCGGCTTCAAGCGCGGCAATCCGAAATGGGATGAACCGAACAAGCTCATATATTCTGCCCCGCCTTCTTCAATTCCTTGGTACGCTCCGTTACCGCCGCCTGCCGGCGGACCGCCGCCTCCGGCGTCAGCTGGATCGCGGTCCTGTCGGGCAATCTCAGATCGACCGCGGCGATGTCCCGCTCCAGGAGCTGATGCTCCTTGTCGAACTTCGAAAGCGTCGCCAGCGCCTGATCGATGCCGTCTTCCGGCAGCTTGACGATGACGCCGTTATCCATGTGCAGATCCCAACGACGGCCCGATATCCAGACATAGGCCTTCACGCGGGCCTTCACGTCGGGCCACTTCGCGAAGGCGTCGTCGAGCGAAGCCGCCGCGGTCTCGGCGTCGCGGCCGACGACGAGCGGCAGCGACGAAAATTTGTTGTCGCGCAACGGCGCAATGACGCTGCCGTTCTTCTCGATCAGCGAAAGCTCCTGCCCGTGCTGCCAGATCGCATAGGCCTCACGCTCCTTAAGCTTCACTTCGATTGTCCTCGGATAGATCTTCCGAACCTCGACATTCTCGACCCAGGGAAGGTGCGCGATCTTCCGGCGGGCCGCATCGACGTCGAGCGCGACCAGTGAGGTCGTGCCGTCGAGGCCGATCAGCTGCAGGATCTCGATTTCGGAGGTTTCCGAATTGCCGGAGACTTTCACATCCTCGATCGCAAAACCTGCGGCCGTCGTCGTGGCCTGCGCGACGGCTTCGGTGTGACCGCCGAGCGACATACCGTAGAGGCCGGTCGCAGCCAAAAAGGCAAGCGCCGACACCGTCCCGGTATGGGCCGGAATGTAGATGCGGCCGCTACCGAGGCTGATCAAGAAACGAGTGACGCGGCGCAGCGGACGCGGCAGCACGAACCGCTCTTCGACTTCCACGATCGGAAGCACAGCATGATGGCTGGGGCGCCCTATCCTCTTGACCGTCAACGCAAACAAGACGCGTCCTCCACCATCCACCGGAGAAACTCACCAAAGGAATAGCCGGCATGACCGGCCATTTCGGGCACGAGCGAGGTAGGAGTCATGCCTGGCTGGGTATTGACCTCCAGCCAGATGATTTCGCCGTCTTCGGAGAAACGATCGTCGTAACGAAAGTCGGACCGACTGACGCCGCGACAACCGATTGCCTGATGCGCCCTTAGCGCCAATGTTTGTATTTTTTGGTAAATATTCGGTGAAATTTTCGCCGGGATGACGTGTTTTGAACCGCCCGCAGCATACTTGGAATCGTAATCATAAAAATTGTGTCCCTGCGGCACCACCTCCGTGACACCGAGCGCAGTCTCGCCCATGACACCGCAGGTGAGCTCGCGGCCGTAGACATAGCGCTCGACCAGCACCTCTTCGCCATAGCGCCATTCGGGCGAACTGACGACCTGCGGCGGATGCGTCTGATCTTCGGTGACGATCACGACGCCGAAGCTCGACCCTTCACGCACCGGCTTCACCACATAGGGCGGCTTCATCGGATGCACCGAAGGAAAAGCGAAACGATTGATGACCTGCGATTCGGCGACCGGAATGCCGGCGGCAGCGGCAACAAGCTTCGCCTTGTCCTTGTCCATCGCCAGAGCCGAGGCAAGCACGCCCGAATGCGTATAGGGGATCTCGAGATATTCGAGGATACCCTGGATGGTGCCATCCTCCCCGAAGGGCCCATGCAGCGCATTGAAGATGACATCGGGCTTCAGCGCCGCGAGCCTCTCGGAGACGTCGCGCGCCACGTCGATGCACGTCACCTTGAAGCCTTCGGCTTCGAGGGCCTCTGCGCAAGCCTTTCCCGAGGAAAGGCTGACAGGCCTTTCCGAGGAAAATCCGCCCATCAGGACAGCGACATGCTTGCGACTCATCAACACCCCCAAAAATAACTTCCACTTTTGAAATCGACGCTTGCGCGAAGCTGTCTGCGTCGTTCGCGCCTTTGCCGGGCCTCACATGCATTAGAGCATCATTATGGTTAATGAAGTGTTTACTTTCGTTAACTGTTAGCCCGGAGTTATGCGGCCTTTTAACTTTTGCTGATTGTGCAACCATTCCCTTCGCGCCCGGGAACTGAACCCGAGCGGAATCGAAAAAGCCCATTCATTCAACGACATACCCAATTGCGCTCAGTCGCGATGGAATCAGTCAACAGAATCGGGTGTCATCTCTCAGCCGGATACCGGCAACAGTGAGGCGGCGGCCAGCGACTCGATTTGATTAATGCAAAGGGTCTCGGCGCGGTCACCGCTTTTCTATTGATGCCGATATCACTTCCGGCTAGCGAAGACGCATGGGTGAGCAGGGAGAAAATCATGCGATGCCTCGTCACCGGCGCAGCCGGCTTCGTCGGTAGTCCGCTTGTCAAACGACTGCACATAGACAAGACTTGCGAGCTCGTGGCGACCACGAGATCCCAGGCCTCTCCCTTTCCGCCTGAGGTAGCGCATTTTCCGATTGAAATTACCGACGGAACCGATTGGACAGCCGCGCTTGAAGGCGTCGACGTCATCGTCCATCTCGCCGCCCGCGTTCACATCATGAACGACCGCGCAGCCGATCCGCTAGCGGAGTTCCGCCGGGTCAACACCGCCGCCGCGCTCAATCTCGCCGAACAAGCCGCCCACGCCGGCGTGCAGAGGTTCGTCTTCATCAGCACCATCAAGGTCAACGGAGAAGAGACCGACCGGCCGTTCCGGCACGACGACAGGCCGAACCCAATCGATCCCTACGGCATTTCGAAACTGGAATGCGAAATCGGCCTGCGCGAAATCGCAGCGCGCACCGGCATGGAAGTCGTCATCATCCGCCCGCCGCTGGTTTATGGTCCCGGCGCACGCGGCAACTTCGCGCTGCTCGTCAATCTTGTCCGCAGGAAATTGCCGCTCCCCTTCGCTTCGCTAAAGAACCGCCGCACATTGGTCGCAGTGCAAAATCTCGTCGATCTGATCATCGCCTGCATGGACCATCCCGCCGCTGCGGGCGAGACTTTCCTTGCTGGAGATGGCGAGGACCTCTCGACGCCTGATCTCATCAGGGGAATTGCCGCGGGGATGGGCGTCAAGCCGATGCTGGCCCCCCTCCCGCCTGCACTGCTGCACATGGCGGCAAAGGCACTCGGGAAGGAAGCCGTCTATCAGCGCCTCTGTGGTTCGCTGCAGGTCGACATATCCCGAGCGCGCGACGTTCTCGGCTGGTCACCCGTCGTCACCCCGCGCGAAGGCCTCAAACAGGCAGTAGAATAGCTTATTCGCTCGTCACGCCCTGGAACGGGCGCACTTCCCGACCGGGCATGAAGACGCCGAGGCGCTTGATCTCCCATTCGAGCTTGATGCCGTCTTTCTCGAAGACCTCACGGCGCACCTGCTCTCCGAGATATTCGAGATCGTAGCCCGTCGCCTGGCCCATGTTGATCATGAAGTTGCAGTGAAGCGACGACATCTGTGCGCCGCCGATCACGAGGCCGCGGCAGCCTGCCTCATCGATCAGCTTCCAGGCCGAATGGCCCGGCGGGTTCTTGAAGGTCGAGCCGCCGGTTTTCTCACGCACCGGCTGCACCGTCTCGCGGTGATTGCGCACAGCGTCCATTTCGGCGCGAATCTGGGCGCGGTCTTCCGGATAGCCCTCGAACAGCACCGAAGTGAAGATCAGATCGGCGGGTGCCTTTGAATGCCGGTAGGAATAGCCCATCTCTGCATTGGAAAGCACATGCTTGTTGCCCTTGCGGTCGACGGCGTTAACCTCGATCAGCCGCTCACGCGTCTCGACGCCGTTCGCGCCGGCATTCATGCGCGCCGCGCCGCCGATGCCGCCGGGTATGCCATAGAAGAAATGAAAGCCGCCGATGCCATTGTCCATCGCCATCGCCGCGACATGCTTGTCCGGGCAGATGGCGCCGGCAAGGATGCGGTTTTCACCGGCCAGTTCGACGAAGCCGAAGCCCTTGGCCGACAGGCGCAGCACCACGCCGGGAATGCCGCCGTCGCGCACCAGGATATTGGAGCCAACGCCGACCACCGTCAGCGGCACCTCTTCCGGCAATATCTTCAGGAAGGCAATGAGATCGTCGACGTCATGCGGCTGGAACATCAGTTCGGCCAGCCCCCCGGCCCTGAACCAGGTGACGCGATCCATGGGGGCATCCGGCGTGATCCGGCCGCGGATATCCTTTACACCGTCTCCGAGAGACGCGAGAAGCTTTTCCCCATTCACCTGTTTCATGCGGACTTTCCCGATAGGCCTTCCAGTTGCTTGGGCAGTGCTGCTGCCCATGATGTGATGCTCCCAGCCCCCAACAGAACCACGAAATCGCCAGGCTTTGCAACCTCCGCAACCATTTGCGGCAGAAGCTCCGCCGAAGCGAGGAAGCGGGCGTCGCGATGGCCGCCGGATTTGATGCGCGAGACGAGCGATATCGAGTCGATACCTTCGATCGCATCCTCGCCCGCCGCATAAACGGGCGCAAGGAAGATGCTGTCGGCGTCGTTGAAGCAGGCGGCGAATTCCTCGAACAGGCTGGCGAGACGCGTGTAACGGTGCGGCTGATGGACGGCGATGATGCGCCCCTTGCAGGCCTCGCGGGCCGCCTTCAGCACCGCCTTGATCTCGACTGGATGGTGGCCGTAATCGTCGAAGATCTGCACGCCGTTCCATTCGCCGGTCAGCGTGAAGCGGCGCTTGACGCCGCCGAAGGAGGCAAGCCCCTTGGCGATAGCCTCGCTCGATATGCCGAGCCGGTTGGCGACCGCGATCGCCGCCGTGGCGTTCGATATATTGTGGCGGCCGGGCATCGGCATGACCAGCCCCTTGAGCTCGGTCCTCTGGCCGGTGCGGCGGCGGCGGATCTCGACGTCGAAAATAGAGCGCGTGCCGTCGATGCGCACATTCTTGAAACGCACGTCGGCCTGCGGGTTCTCGCCATAAGTGATGATTTTGCGGTCCTCGATGCGGCCGACCAGCGACTGCACCTCGGGATGATCAAGGCACATGACGCCGAAGCCGTAGAACGGCACGTTTTCGACGAACTGCCGGAAGGCGGCGCGCACGGCGTCGAAACTGCCGTAATGGTCGAGATGTTCGGGATCGATATTGGTGATGACGGCGACATCGGCGGGCAGCTTCAGGAAGGTGCCGTCGGATTCGTCGGCCTCGACCACCATCCACTCGCCCTCGCCCATGCGGGCATTGGTGCCGTAGGCGTTGATGATGCCGCCATTGATGACTGTCGGATCGAGCCCGCCAGCCTCGAGCAGGGTGGCGACCAGCGAGGTGGTCGTCGTCTTGCCGTGCGTGCCGCCGATGGCGATCGCATTGCGGAAGCGCATCAGCTCGGCAAGCATTTCGGCGCGGCGCACCACCGGCAGCAGCTTTTCACGCGCGGCGATGAGTTCCGGATTGCTCTTCTTGATCGCCGTCGAAACGACGACGACTTCGGCATCGCCCAGATTTTCGGCGCGATGGCCGACGAAGACCTCAATGCCTTTGTCGCGCAGGCGCTGCACATTGGCGCTGTCTGATTGATCCGATCCCTGCACTTTGTGGCCGAGATTGTGCAGCACTTCGGCAATGCCGCTCATGCCGATGCCGCCAATGCCGATGAAATGGACGAGACCGATCGCCTTCGGCAGTTTCATGCGCGTGTCCTCTTGAATTCCGAGACTGTCTTGCCGGCGGCAATAGCCTCAACCATGTCGGCAAGCAAGTTCGCCGCATCCGGTTTTCCGGCGAGCTTGGCCGCCGCCGCCATGTGCGAAAGCTTGTCCGGATCGTTCATCACATGGCTCAGTATAGAGGCGATGCGTTCAGGCGAAAGCTCCGACTGAGGGATCACCTTCGCTCCTCCGGTCGCAGCCAGCGCGGCGGCGTTTGCCGCCTGATCATGGTCGAGCGCATGCGGATAAGGCACCAGAATGGCCGGGCGTCCGATGACGGAGATTTCCGAGACCGTGGAGGCGCCGGAGCGGCAGATCACCAGATGTGCCCGGGCAAGGCGTTCCGCCATATCGTTGAAAAATGCCGCGATATCGGCTCCCATCTCCAGCTTGGCGACGCAGCCGCTGACCATCTCCATATCCTCAGGGCGCACTTGCTGAGTCACCCTGAGCCGTGCGCGCAGGCCGTCGTCGAGCAGGCTGATCGCCGTCGGCATGGCCTTGGAAAAATACTGCGCGCCCTGGCTGCCGCCGAAGACCACAAGATTGAACGGCTCGCCGGGATGCGAGGGCAGGTAGGGCTGCTCGGCCGCAGCAAGGATCGCCGGGCGCACGGGATTGCCTGTTGCAACCGTCTTCTCGGAAAAAGCATCGCCGCTTTCCGGCAGAAAGCCGCCGGCAATCGCCTTGACGCGCGGAGCCAGCGCCTTGTTTGCCCGGCCCATGACCGCATTCTGCTCATGCAGCATCGAGGCAACGCCGAGCCGCGTGGCGGCCAGCAGCGGCGGCACGGTTGGGTAACCGCCGAAGCCGACGACAATCACCGGCTTCAGCCGCTGGATCAGCCTTTTGGCCGCTCGCATGCCGCTCCACAGCGTCCATAGCGAGCGGGCGACGGCGACCGGGTTCCTCGAGCCGATCGTCGCCGACGGCACGACATGGATCTGCTCGGCCGGGAACTTGCCGGCATAACGTTCGGCTCGGCTGTCGGTGACGAGATGCACCGAATAACCACGCTCCTTCAGCTTGAAGGCCAGCGCCTCCGCCGGGAACACGTGGCCGCCGGTCCCCCCGGCGGCAAGCAGCACGATGCCTTTGCTCATGACCTCTTACTCCGCGGGCATTCCGTGCGGGACGCGGAAGAGGCTCCGGTCCTGCGCACGTTTTTCCGGGCGATGGCGCGTCAGCGCCAGAATAAAGCCGGCGGTGACGCAGATCGCCACCATGGACGAGCCGCCGTAGGAGATAAGCGGCAGCGTCATGCCCTTTGCCGGCAGCAGCTCGAGATTGACGCCGATGTTGATGATCGACTGGATGCCCATCTGCAGCACGAGACCGGCGACGGCAAAACGGTTGAAATCGTTGCGCTCGCGATAGGCATGCGACAGGCCGCGCAGCACCAGCACGGAAAACAGCGCGACGAGCGCCATGCAGAAGACGATGCCGAATTCCTCGGCAGCGACGGAGAAGATAAAGTCGGTATGCGCGTCCGGGATGATGCGCTTCACAATGCCCTCGCCCGGTCCCTGACCAAACCAGCTGCCGCGGATGATCGCCTCACGGGCCGTGTCGATCTGGAACGTGTCGCCCTCGCCGGTCATGAACTTGTCTATGCGCAGCGCAACGTGCGGAAAGACGTAGTAGGCGCCGAGCAGACCGCCGGCGCCGCCGATGCCGAGCAGCATGATCCAGATCCAAGGCATGCCGGCCATGAAGAACATGCCACCCCAGACGGCGGTCGTCAGGATGGTCTGGCCGAGGTCGGGCTGCGCAACGAGCAGCGCGGCGACAATGCCGAACAAGATAATGGCAAAAAGATTGCCGGGGATTTCAGGCTGACGCGCATGCTCGGCAAACAGCCAGGCGCAGACGACGACGAAAGCGGGCTTCATGAATTCCGACGGCTGGATCGAAAGGCCGGCGATCCAGATCCAGCGCCTGCCGCCCTTGACCTCCTGGCCGACGAACAGCACCAGCACCATCATCGCAAGCGAGATGATCAGGAGCAGGATTGCGGTTCGCCGCACCTGGCGCGGCGTCAGGAAGGACAGCCCGAGCATGACGGCGATCGAGGGGATCATGAAGGCCGCATGACGCTTGACGAAATGGAAGGGTTCGAGCCCGATGCGCTCGGCAACAGCTGGAGATGCCGCAAACGACAGCATGAAGCCGATGCCCATCAGGAAGATGAACATCGCCAGGAAGAAGCGGTCGATGGTCCAGAACCAATCGGCCAGAGGCCCACGTTCCGCGCGGCTTACCATGTCATTTCTCTCCTATTGCCGGATCGATCAGCATCGTCATTCCGTCAAGGGCGGCCACATGGCTGACGAAGGCATCGCCCCTGACTTCGAAATTCTTATACTGGTCGAAGCTTGCGCAAGCCGGGGATAGCATCACGGCGGAAGCAGCAGCTTCGTCGCGCTCCGCGTCGGCCGCCGCATGTACGACTGCGCGCTCCAGCGTGCCGGAGATCTCGTAGGGCACGGCCTCGCCGAGGGTGGCGGCGAACTCCGCCGCCGCCTCGCCGATCAGATAGGCCTTGGCGATGCGCGGGAAATAGGGCGCCAGCGTCGTGATGCCGCCCGCCTTCGGCAAGCCGCCGGCAATCCAGTAGATGCGATCGTAGCTTGAAAGCGCCGGTGCGGCCGCATCGGCATTCGTCGCCTTCGAATCGTTGACGAAGACGACGCGGCCTCGTTTGCCCACAGGCTGCATACGATGCTTAAGGCCGGGGAAGGAGGCAAGGCCGGCGCGGATGGCGTCGGCGGAAACCCCGATGGCAAGGCAGGCGGCAACGGCCGCGGCGGCATTCTGCGCATTGTGGCTGCCACGCAGCGTCTGGATGCCGTCGAGATCGGTGAAAGGCAGCATGGCGCCGCCAGCGGCCTGAACGAGCTTGGTGCCCTCGGCATAAATACCGTCAGCCACCACACTCCGGCGCGAGATGCGGACCACTTTGACATTAGCCCGCTCGATGCGGTCCGCAATCAATGCCGAATGGCTGTCGTCGATGCCAACAATCGCGACATCGCTGCCCGCAACCAGGCGTTCCTTGACGTCGGCGTAGTGCTGCATCGTGCCGTGACGGTCGAGATGATCGGGCGTCAGATTGAGCAGGATGCCCGCGGAAGGGTTCAGCGTCGGCGCCAGATCGATCTGGTAGGAAGAGCATTCGACGACGTAATAGCGTCCCGCCTTCGGCGGATCGAGCGTCAGCACCGCCGTGCCGATATTGCCGCCGAGCTGGGTGTCGTAGCCTGCGGATTTCAGTATGTGGGCGATCAGCGCCGTCGTCGTCGATTTGCCGTTGGTGCCTGTTATGGCGATGAAGGGGCAATCCGGCGCATGGGCGCGGCGCTCGCGCACGAAGAGCTCAACGTCGCCGACGATGTCGACGCGGGCCGCCCGCGCAAGGTCCACTGTCCAGTGCGGCTTCGGATGGGTGAGCGGCACGCCGGGCGACAGCACGAACAGCGCCTGCTGACCCCAGTCGATATTGTGCAGATCCTCCGTCTTGATGCCTTCCGCCGAGGCCTTGGCGACGCTGTCAGGATTGTCGTCCCAGGCCGTCACCTCGGCGCCGCCGGCGACCAGCGCGCGGGCAGTGGCAAAACCGGAGCCGCCGAGCCCGAAGAGCGCGACCTTCTTGTCTTTGAGCGTCGTGACCGGGATCATCGCCGCCTCACCGGAGTTTCAGCGTCGAGAGGCCGAGCAGAGCGAGGCCGACGGCAATGATCCAGAAACGGATCACCACCTGGCTCTCGGTCCAGCCCTTCTTCTCGAAGTGATGATGGATCGGCGCCATCAGGAAGACGCGCCGGCCGGTCATCTTGAAAAAGCCCACCTGGATAATGACCGACAGCGTCTCCATGACGAAAAGACCACCGATTATCGCCATGACGATCTCATGTTTGGTGGCGACGGCAACTGTGCCGATCGTGCCGCCGAGGGCAAGCGAGCCGGTATCGCCCATGAAGATGGCGGCGGGAGGCGCGTTGAACCAAAGGAAGCCAAGGCCGGCGCCGATGACGGCGCCGAGCACGACGGCAAGCTCGCCGGTACCGGGCACGAAATTGATCTGCAGGTAGTTCGCAAACACGACGTTGCCGGCCAGATAGGCGATGACGCCGAAAGAGGCGGCGGCGATCATCACAGGTACGATGGCAAGCCCATCGAGGCCATCCGTCAGGTTGACGGCATTGCCGGCGCCGACGATGACGAATCCGCCGAAGACGACGAACATGATGCCGAGATTGATCAGGAAGTCCTTGAAGAATGGAAAGGCGATTGAAGAGCCAAAGGTCGAGCCCGCTGCCCCGGAGGCAAGGGCCGTGCGCATCATGAAATAGACCGCGATACCGGCAATGACGAACTCGATGCCGAGGCGCGCCTTGCCGGAGAAGCCCTTGTGACTCTGCTTGGTCACCTTGAGATAATCGTCATAGAAGCCGATCGCCCCGAATCCCAGCGTCACCAGCAGCGTGGCGACGACATAGACGTTGGAAAGATCGGCCCAGAGCAGCGAAGCGCCGACGATGCCGGCAAGAATCATCAGGCCGCCCATGGTCGGCGTGCCGGCCTTCTTGAAATGCGTCTGCGGCCCGTCGGCGCGGATCGGTTGGCCCTTGCCCTGGCGGATGCGCAGCGAATTGATGATCGTCGGCCCAAACAGGAAGACGATCAATGCGGAGGTGAAGAGAGCGGCCCCTGTGCGGAAAGTGATATATCTGAACAGATTCAGAAATTTGAAATATTCCGACAGTTCGACAAGCCAGATCAGCATTCAGGGCCCCTTGTTTACCCGATCAAAGTTCGCGTTGCGTGTCGGCAAATGGCGGGAACTTGTCAAGGAGCGCGGCGACGATCTTGCCGAAACCAATGCCCAGAGACGATTTCACCATCAACACGTCGCCCGGAGCGACCGAATTCAAGACATAGTCCGTCATGTCGTCCGTCTTTTCGCAATACTGGACGTGGACGCTTTCCGGCAGTGATTCCTTCAGCGCAGCCATTTCGGCGCCTGCGAGCCAGACATGTTCGATGCCGGCCGCAAGCAGCGGTCCGGCGAGATCGCTGTGGACCTTTTCGGCATACTCGCCCATCTCGAGCATGTCTCCGAGCACGGCGATACGGCGTCCGCGCCCAGTCGGCTCGGCAGCTGCGAGCAACGCGATCGCCGCCCGCATAGAGGCGGGATTGGCATTGTAGCTCTCGTCGATCAGCGTGAAGCTGCCGTTACCGCCGCCGATCGACAGCCGGTGGCGTTTGCCCCTGCCCTTTTCCGGCTTCAGCGTCGCAAGTGCCGCAATCGCCTTGTCCAGATCGACGCCGACGATCGTGACGACACCGAGAGCAGCGAGCGCATTTTCGGCGATATGACGGCCCGGCGCACCGATCGCCACCTCCAGCGTCTCCCCGCCGATCGTCAGCCATAGTGTCGAATTCTCGTCCGCACCGTTGAATTCCGCCAGCCGGAATTCCGCCTTGGCATGCTGGCCGAAGGAATGAATATGCTCGATGCCGAGCGACTGCGCGGTTCGATCGAGGAAATTGAACTGGTCATTGTCCCGGTTGAGCACAACATGGCCGCCGGGCTCGAGCCCCTCGAAGATCTCTGCTTTCGCGGCAGCGATCTCCTTTATGCTCTTGAAATTGCCGAGATGCGCCGGTGCGATCGTCGTGATGACGGCGACATCGGGACGGATCATGGCCACCAGCGGTCGGATCTCGCCGGGATGATTCATTCCGACTTCGAAGACGCCGTAATCCGTGTCATCAGGCATCCGCGCCAGGGTCAGCGGCACGCCCCAGTGATTGTTGAAGGAAGCGACGGAGGCGTGCACCTTGCCCGATGGCGACAGCACGTGCCGCAGCATCTCCTTGGTAGTCGTCTTGCCGACGGAACCGGTGACGGCGATGATCTTTGCCCGCGAGCGCTCGCGAGAAGCCTGCCCCAGACGCCCGAGTGCCGCCAGCACGTCGTCGACGACGATCATCGGTACCGTCAGGCGGCCGAGGGCAGGAAGCCTCGCCTCGCTGACGACGAGAAGCGACGCGCCGTTCGCCATCGCCATCGATGCATAGTCGTGACCGTCGACACGATCACCCTTGATGGCGAAGAACGCTTCGCCTGATGTAATCGAGCGGCTGTCGATGGAAATGCCGGTGATGCCTTCGGGCAAAGTGCCGAAAGGGCGCCCCGCCATTGCTGCAATCATGTCCTCGGTCGTCCAGAGCCAGCTCAAGATTTCAGTTCCTCCAAGGCCTTGCGCACCTCCGCATGATCGGAGAACGGCAGTGTGACGCTCCCGATCGTCTGCCCTTCCTCGTGCCCCTTGCCGGCGACGATCAGCGTATCGCCGGATTTCAGCATGCCAACCGCCTCACGGATAGCCGAGGCGCGATCGCCGATCTCGGAGGCGCAACCTGCTGCCGCCATGATCTCGGCCCGGATCGCAGCCGGCTCCTCCGAACGCGGATTATCGTCGGTGACGATCACGACATCGGCAAGGCGGCAGGCGATTTCACCCATGATCGGCCGCTTGCCTCGGTCGCGGTCGCCGCCGCAGCCGAAGACGACGATGACGCGGCCGGTGGTGAAGGGCCTCACCGAATTCAGCACATTTTCCAACGCATCCGGCTTGTGGGCATAATCGACATAAGCGAGTGCGCCATCTTTGGTATGGCCGACCAGTTCGAGGCGGCCGGACGCGCCGGCCAGTTTTTCAAGCGCCGCCATCGCGACCTTCGGCTCGACCCCCGTGGACATGGCAAGGCCTGCCGCGACCAGCGCATTGGCGACCTGGAAATCGCCGGCCAGTGGAATATCCACCTCGAAGATCTCGTCACCGATATGGATCTCGGCCGTCTGCTTGTGGCGGAAATGCTCGACGCGTTTCAGTGACAGATATTGACCCCTGCGCCCGACGGTGCGGACGTCATGACCGGCATCGGCAGCCACCTTGATGGCCTGCGCCGACCACGGATCGTCCGCGAAGACGACCGCCGGCGCACCCTTCGGCAGCAGCGTATCGAACAGCCGCATCTTGGCGGACATGTAGGCCTCGATCGTGGGATGATAATCCATGTGATCGCGGCCGAGATTGGTGAAGGCTGCGGCGGCGAGCCTGACACCGTCGAGACGGCACTGGTCGAGGCCGTGACTGGAAGCCTCCATCGAGGCATGCGTAACACCCTCGTCGGCGAGCTCGGCCAGTAGTTTGTGCAACGACACCGGATCCGGCGTCGTCAGCGCGCCATATTCATTGCGCGTCGGCGAAACGACACCTGTTGTGCCGATCATCGCGGCTGCATGACCGGCATGTGCCCAGATCTGGCGGGTAAAAGAGGCGACCGAAGTCTTGCCTGCCGTGCCGGTGACGGCGACCATAGTTTCAGGCTGCCTGCCGTAAAAGCGGGCGGCGGCGATGGAAAGAAAGCGGCGCGGTTCTTTGACCGCAAGCACCGGGATGGGAGCATCGACAGCCTGGGAGGTGATCGCGACGGCCGCCCCGCGGCCGGCGGCATCCGCGATGAAGCCCGCGCCATCCGCCTTGGTGCCGGCGACCGCGACAAAAGCAATGCCCGGTTCCACCTTGCGGCTATCCGAAGACAGGCCTGAGATATCAAGCAAGCCTGCCGGGCCTTCGAGCTGTGCTTCAAGTTCCGGAAACTGATCTCCGGCCAGGTCTCGCAATTTCATCGAACGCACTTTTCTCTCTTGAAGCCGGTTCACCCCTCGCGAATCGGCGTCGGTATTCATTCACACTCAATAAGACACCAGCAAGGCCGAACCGCCCTCCCCAAATTTCGGCTCGATGCCGAGAATGGGAGCCGCGCGGCGGATGATCTCACGAGCGATCGGGCCGGCAGTACCGGCGGAGATCGTTCCACCATATTGCTTTTCGCCTGTTTTCGGCTCGTCGCAGAAGGTGATGACGACATATTGGGGATTATCGATCGGGAAGGCGGAGATGAAGGAGTTGAAGTTGAGCGTCGAGGAATAACGCCCGTTCACCACCTTGTCCGCCGTACCCGTCTTGCTGCCGACGGCAAAGCCCGGCACGCGGGCGACGCGCCCCGACCCCTTGTAGCCATTGAAATCCAGAAGGTAGCGCACTTCGTCGCTGGTCGACTTCTTGAGCACCTGCTTGGCGATCTGATCGGCCTCTTCGCGGGTGCGCGGCAGGAATGTCGGCTCGATCAGCTTGCCGCCGTTCACCAGAGCAGCCGCCGCCACGCCCGTCTGCAGCGCGGTCGTCGAAACACCGTGACCGAAGGAAATCGTGATCGAATTAATTTTCTTCCAGACACGCGGCTGGCTCGGCATCTTCACTTCCGGCAACTCGGTCTGCATCTTCGTCAACAGGCCGAGTTTGGTCAGATAATCCTTCTGCGAGTCGATGCCGACGAGATCGATCACGCGCGCCGTGCCGATGTTCGAGGAATACTGGAAGATTTCGGGAACAGTCAGCCAGCGGCGCTGCCCGTGAAAGTCATGGATGGTGAAGCCGCCGATATAGATCGGCTTGCTGGCGTCGAATGTGTCCGACATCTTCACCTTGCCGCTGTCGAGCGCCATCGCCAGCGAGAAGGTCTTGAACGTCGACCCCATTTCGAAGGTGCCGTTCGTCATCCGGTTGAGCCAGCCTTCCTTGGCGCCCTCCTGCGGATTGTTCGGATCGAAGTCGGGGGCCGATGCCATGCCGAGCACTTCCCCGGTGTGCACGTCGATAACAGCCGCGCCGGCCCCCTTGGACTGGAAATTGTTGACGGCGTTGACGACCGCATCGCGAACGATGTTCTGCACGCGCAGGTCGATCGACAGCCGCACCGGCTCCAGCGGCTGGTCGCTCGTCATCCCGACCGAGGCGAGATCGGCGAGCCCCTGGTCGTCGATAAACTTCTCCATGCCGGCCACGCCGCGGTTGTCGATGTTGACATAGCCGAGGATGTGCGCCGCGGTCGAGCCGCCGGGATAGAAGCGGCGCTTCTCCGGCCGGAAGCCGATGCCGGGAATGCCGAGCGCCAGGATCTGGCTCTGCTGCTTCGGCGTCAGCTGCCGGCGCAGCCAGGCGAAATGCGAGCTCTTGACGGAAAGCTTCTTGTAGGTGTCCTTGACGTCGAGCTCCGGCAGAACAGTTGCAAGCTTCTCCACCGCCTCGTCGACGTCAACGATCTTGTTCGGCTCGGCAAACAGCGAGACCGTTCGGATGTCGGTCGCCAGCACCTCGCCGTTGCGATCGAGAATGTCGGGCCGCGAGGCCATCAGCCGGTCGGGCGGCAGGATGCTGGAGACGACCTCCTGATCCTTCATGGCATATTCGACCAGACGGCCACCGATGACGACATAGAGACCCATGAAGCCAAGGATCAGCAGCCCTACGCGGCTTTTTGCCTGCCCCGTCTTCTTCTTGCGCGACCCCTCGATGGCCACGCCGGCAGAAGGGCCGCCGAAGCGGTTATAGACGCCGGCGGAGAAATGCGCCTGGCTCTTCAGGACCATGATGCGGGAAAGAAACGACATTATTCCACCGACCCCGTTTCGATCTCGTCTGCTTCATCCGCCACCACACCACGCTGCTCGACAGCGTCTCGCTGCTGTGCTGCGCCGCGTGGCACGGGCATCGGCGGGGGCTGCGCTTTGCCGGTCGCGCCTTTGGCGCTGGCCACGGTCGCACCCTTGGCACCGGCTTTGGCCTCCGTTACGTCGGGTACCGGAACCTCGGATTTCAGCATCGGCAGCTCCTTCGCATGCACGAGCGCCGTCGAATCCGTCGGCTGCAGCTGCAATTCCGCATTGTAGGCGTTGACCAGCCGCTCCAGCCGGTTCGGCTGCGATTGCAGCGCCCAATCGGCCTTGAGAAGATCGATTGTGTCCTTCTCGAGTTTGATCTCGGCTTCGAGGCGATGAACCTCCTCGAGCTTCAATTCGGCGCGATGCTTGATCGTGTAGGTGACGGCGGCAGTCGCCGTCATGACGCCGATGAGCACGAGATCGAACGTTTTCAGCATGTCAACCTCCGAGCTTTCCAAGAGAGGCAAGATTGGGAAACCCGAAGAGCGACATATCCGCCGCCTCGGCGGCCGCCTCCGTCCGCAGGCCTGCGCGCAGCTTGGCGGAGCGGGCGCGCGGATTGGCTTCGGCCTCCGCCTCGCTCGCCGAAACCATCGGCTTGCCGATCGCCGTGAAGGTCGCCGCCCGCTCATGTGCGGCCGGCAGGTGCCGCGAGCCCGTCGCCTTGCCGGCGCGGTCGGAGAAGAATTTCTTGACGATGCGGTCTTCAAGCGAATGAAAGGTCACGACGACGAGCCGGCCGCCGGGCTTCAGAGCTCGTTCCGCCGCAAACAATGCCTGCGCCAGTTCCCCGAGCTCGTCATTGACGAAAATGCGCAAGGCCTGGAAGACGCGCGTCGCGGGATGGATCTTGTCCTTCATCTTGCGCGGGGTGACCAGCTCAATGAGGCCGGCAAGATCGCGGGTCGTTTCGAAGGGCTTTTCCTCGCGCCGCTTCTCAATCGCATGTGCGATTCGCGGCGCCTGGTTTTCCTCACCGAGAAAATGGAAGATGCGGATCAGATCCGCGACCTTGGCGCGATTGACGACATCGGCGGCCGAAACACCTGTTGCCGACATGCGCATGTCGAGCGGCCCGCTCTTCTGGAAGGAGAATCCGCGCTCGGGCTCATCGATCTGCATGGAAGAGACGCCGATATCGAGCACGACGCCGTCGAGCCCGCCCCGCGGCGCATAATCGGCGAGATTCGAGAACTGCGAGTGAATGAGCGTGAGACGACCGGCATGGGCGGCAACCATGGCCTGGCCTGCGGCAATTGCGCTGGGATCGCGATCGAGCGCGATCACCTCGGCGCCGGCCGCAAGAATGGCCGCGCTATAACCACCCGCGCCGAATGTACCGTCGAGAATCAGCTTGCCGGGTGCGGGCGAGAGCGCCGCGAGGACTTCATTGAGAAGAACAGGAATGTGACGAACCGGTCCGCCACCGGCATCAGCTGAACCTCCGCCAGGATTCGTCACCATTCCGTTCCCTCGTTCCTTCAGGAACGCTTGCCCGCCAGCTTGCGCTCCCCTCGTGCCTGCGCCTGCGCAGCCAAGAATACCTGCGGCTGCCAGAGCTGAAAATGATCCGCCCGACCGACGAAGGTCACTTCGTCCGAGACGCCGGTGAAGTCGCGGATGAAATCCGTGACCATTAGCCGCCCCTCGGCATCGAGCTTCATGAAGACCCCGCCTCCGTGGATCAGAAGCGACATCGCGTTCGCGTCCGGCGAAAACGGATCTTCCGCAGCAATCTGCCGCTCGAATCTTTCGAGAAGATCCGGGCCGCCGACGCTGATCGCCGGAAACACAAAGTCCTGGAAACAGTAGAGCTCCTGGACGTTGCGCTGCGCCAGCACGGAACGGAATGCCGAGGGCACGGAAACCCTGCCCTTGGCGTCGATCCTGTTGGTCGCGTTCGAAAGGAAGCGGCTCATGACTCGAAACATCCGTTTCCGCAGGGAGCCGGACAAAAAGACGCCCGAAAGTCCCAATATCAGGCACAGCTTCGCAAGCCGGATGAGCCAAATCCCACCCGACGCATCCGGAAAGGAAGACGCCTTTGCTTTGCGATGAATGGGCAAATGATTGCCCTGATGCAGTGCGCATTTGGGATAGCATGGGACCATATGGGCGTCAATGGGATACGCCCGTTTTGCAACGGACGCGTGATCAAACATTTATAAGCTGTTAAGTTTAACAAAGGGTTAGCGGCGTCATTTTCAGCATGGCGCGCATTGGTAGCGTGACACAAACAAACAGCCAGAAAGTGTGTTAATATTAGCTTGAAAACAGCTGGTTTCAGCAGCTTAGGGTGAAGTCCCGGCCCTGCAGCAGCACGGATGTTAATCGCCAGTTGGCCTGTAAGCCGGGTTCTGTATGGCTCCGGCGTGAACCGGAACGTGGCAGCCATTCCTCTGGGGCAGCGCTCGCACGCTGCCTCACGCAACCCACCCGGATGACTGGCCTGGAAACCGGCCGGAGAGCCTTTCGGCCCGCCGCGTCATCCCTATTCGGTCTTGCTCCCGGTGGGGTTTACCGTGCCATATCCGTTGCCGGAGATGCGGTGGGCTCTTACCCCACCCTTTCACCCTTACCTGTCATGACAGGCGGTTTGCTTTCTGTGGCACTTTCCCTGAGGTCGCCCTCGCCGGACGTTATCCGGCACCGTGTTTCCGTGGAGCCCGGACTTTCCTCACCTTACCGCCTTTCGGCATTGGTAAAGCGCGGCTGCCCGGCCAACTGGCAGGGCTCCCATAAACGAGAGAGCCCGTAATTGCTACTGAAATATAGGGGACAGGCTTAACGGAAATTAGGTGTGAAATCCGTGGAGTAGCCCTGTTCGTTGATTCTGCCTGACAAAAGCAGCTCCGCACCGAGCCTGCCGATTTCGTCCGAACTCTTGGCCGAGGTGCCGGCGCAGCCCGTCAGCACCGCAATCCTGGGCGAAGAGGTATAGCCGATCATCGGATAGCTGCTTTCCGTAAACGAGACGACGCAGGCGGCCGTCGAAATCGACAGCGGCGTCATATCAGGCACGAGGTCGGCGACGATGCGCTGCAGATGCGAGCGCACGCTCTCGCGCCCCTCGGTCCTGAACCAGGCCCGCATCTCGATGTCGTTGTGTAAAATCAGATCGTCGGGATCGCCGCCGATCTTCAGGTAGAGTTTGCCATCGGGATAACGGATCGGCGGCAGCAGATAGATGTGGATGCCGGGCACGTCGAGAATGAGTGACGGCATCGCCCCAAGCCGGAGCGCATCAGCCTCGCCGACCTGGAATAGCGTGACGGTCCGGCCGTAAACCGTCATGGCAACTGGCCGTGGCAACAGATTCTCCGCAATGGAAAATCCCCCCGCCGCCAGCAGCACCTTTTCACCGCGATAGGTGAGGCCTCCGGCAGTGTTGACGGTCGCCAGCCCGCCCTCCTCGCGGATCGAGACCACATGATCCCGGATGACAGTCGCGCCTGCCCTTTCTGCCAGCAGTGATTGCGCATTCACCAGTTTGCGCGGACTGATATGTCCGGCGCCCCTCGCCTCGAACACACCTGCACTGCCGGCGGGAAAGGCAAAGAAGGGAAATGAAGTCTTCAATCCGCCCACGTCCAGAAGCCTGGTCTCGACGCCGAGCGAAACGGCGGCCTGCCGAGTCCTTTCAAGATAATCGCTTCCATCAGGCGCGACGACGACGCAGCCGGCCTCCCGATAGAAGTCGATGCCGCTCTCGTTCGCGATCTCCCGGTAGCGACCGATCGAGCGATTGGCGAGCAGCGCCCAGTTGCGGTCGGGATCGATTGTGCGGGTAATGCGCCCCTCGTCGTAATGGCTGGCGAAAACGCCTTGATGCGCCTTGCGATCACCAGGCTCGTCCGGGCCGATCACCGCGACACCATCCGTCTGCCGCGCCAGATGCCGCGCGGCAGCGGCTCCCATCAGCCCGCGGCCGACGACGATATATTTGAAATCGACTGCCATGATATTCCTCTCAAGTGAAGACTGGCGTCAGCTCGCGGCCGAAATCCTCATCCCCGAGCCGCCCTTCCCTGAGAAGCACGGCGCCGAGACGCCCGAGTTCATCGGAGGATTTGGCCGCGACGAAATTGCCGCCGGTCAGCACTGCGACCCGCGGCGACGGCGTGAAGCCGACGTAGGGATAACCGGTCGGCGTGAAATTCGCCACGCACGGAGCCGACGTGACCGGACAGCCGGCAAGCTCCGGCATCAGTTGCAGGGCGATGCGCGAGAGATGATCGCGCTCGGCCACGCTGCCGTCGGAACGGAACCACGTGCCGGCCTCTTCCAGCCGGCTGAAGGAAAGCGCTTCGGTATCGCCGCCAAGCTTCAGATAGGTCTTGCCGTCGGGATAACGCACCGGCGGCAGGATATAGATGTGGTCCTCCTCCCGGTCGCCAAGCACGATGGTCGACGGCATATCGCCGAAAACCGCCATCTCGCGCTCGCCGATTTCGTAGAAGACAACGGTGCGAGCCATCACTCTCAAATCGACGGGACGCGGCAGCAGGGCGTGGAAATTGCTGAAAGCCCCGGCCGCGACCAACACGCGCTCGGCGCTGTAGCTTCTGTCGCCGGCCGTCACCTCGACATGGGAGCCTGTATCGCGCACCGATGTCACGGTCGCGTCGATCAGCGAGACGCCGCCCTCCTCGGCAAGCCTGGCTTGCGCGCGCACCAGGGCCCGCGGATTGATGTGCCCGGCGCGCTTGCGCTCGAAATACCCACTGAAATCAGGACCGACGGTAAGATAGGGAAAACGCTGCCCGAGCTCCGCCGGCGCGACGGTTTCGATATCGCTGCCGAGCCTCCGGCTGACGGCCAGCGCCCTCAGAAGAAAATCCTGCTCATCCCTAGGCGGCGGACCGGCAAAGAGGCAGCCGACTTCCGAAAAGAAGGAAATGCCGCTCTTCGCCTCGATCTCGCGGTAGCGCCCGAGCGCCCGCGCGGCGAAGGTTCCCCAGGTAAGATTGCCGTCGAAGGTGCGGGTAATGCGTGCTTCGTCATAATGGCTGGCAAAGACGCCGTGATGGACCTTGCGCTCCTCGGGCTCCGGCGGGCCGATCAGCGCGATGCCGTCGGCCATGGAGGAGAGGTGCCGTGCCGCCGCCGCCCCCATCATGCCGCGCCCGATGACGATGAACCTGAAATCGACTGCCATATCTCACCTCATCTCGAGGTGGCCCACCTCGTTTCCAGCTGGGATATCATGGCGCGCGTGCCGATTCATATCGCAAAAACAGCGGCGGAGGATTTTCCTCCGGTCCGCTCGGCGGTTCAGTCGAGCATTGCCAGGACCTTACCGCAATACGTCTTCGAGACCGGGTTCATGCGCGTTGCGCCGTGGCCGGCATTATACTTGAGGATGGTGTTGCAGGTCTCTCCACCACCGAGATCATGAGCAGCAGCCAGATATTTCATGCCGTACTTGATGTTGGTTTCCGGATCGAACAGGCCCTTGGCGCTGCCGGAATAACCCATCATGCGGGCCGTTGCAGGCTTTATCTGCATCAGCCCGATTTCACCGTGGCTGCCGCGTGCATTCGGATTGAAATTGCTTTCGACGCGGATGACCGCGGTCGCAAGCGCAACCGGTACAGCATATTGGTTCGCATATTTGCTGATCAGCGCGGAATAGGAATTGCCGGAAACATTGGCGACGGGATAACCGCTCTGGCGCTCGACCGTCTTCAGCGGGCGTTCCGCCGTCTTGAGCGGACGCTTCGCCGGCTTGACCGAACGTTCCGCTTTCTTCAACGGACGCTCTGCCTTCTTCGAAGGACGCTCGACTTTCTTCACCGGCGCATCGGCTCGCACACCCCAATCATTCGCAAACGCAAAGCTATTTCCCGCCAGCACCATGCCAACGCATGTTGCAGCAACAACAATCAGTTTTCTCATGTAGTCTTGAACACTCCGACCCAAAGAATTTCCGGACGCGCGCCTCGCTGTCACAATGAATACCAGATCAAGAACCGATCGGGATTCACGGTAATTCTTATCGTTTCACATACCGCCCGTGGTTTAACTCGAAAAACAACCCCGAGCACCGCTTGGCGGACGTTCTTAGACCATCGCAATGAGGAGATAATAGGGAAATGATGTGGCAGGCCGAATTTCGCGCTGCGATGCGAAATTTCGCGTTTCAGTAATTGCCGAGAATCAGGAGTAACGCGGTAGCGCCGACAGCAGCCGGTGCAGCGTGTCGATCGTCGAGAAATCGGCGATCCCGTCCACCCGTTCGGGCCGGAAATGTCGCTGGAAGGCTTCCACGTCGCCGGCCGTCTTTTGGGAGAATTCCCCCGTAATCTCAGTGCCGTAACCATACAGCGACAGCATCGACTGCAGCGCTTGCACCGGCTGGCCGGCGTCCCCGCGCTGAAAGAAACGCCCACCGGTGATCGGCGCTGGCTCGACCCAATGGCCCACACCCGCCCGATGAAGCTCGGCCCAAGGGAATTTTTCGCCCGGATCGACCTTGCGAATCGGTGCGACATCGGAATGCCCGAGCACTCTTTCCGGCGCAATCGACCAACGTTTGACACAGTCGTGACACAATTCGATGACTGCTGCGATCTGCTCTTTCGGATAGTCGGGAAGGCCGCCGGGATGACCGGCATTGGCAATTTCGATGCCGATCGACAGCGAATTAATATCGCTCTCGCCGTGCCAACTGCTCTTGCCCGCATGCCAGGCGCGCCGCGCCTCGGGCACGAGCTGAATCACCTCGCCATTCTCGTGCACGAAATAATGGCTGGAAACCTGGCTCTCGTCCCGACAGAGCCAGTCGAGCGCACCATCGGCCGTCGGCATACCCGTATAGTGCAGTAGGATCATATCGGGACGGCGCCCGTCCGCCCGCTCGCCGTGGTTGGGAGACGGCCGCACGTAAGCGCCTCGGTAATCGGCCTCGAAAGAGGTCATGCGGCGCGGCGTTCCTTCTCGATCGCCGCATAGGCTGCGTTCAGCGCGGCCATGCGCTCATTGGCGATCAAATGAAACTCCTTCGGCACCCCGCGCGAGATCAGTCGATCTGGGTGGTGCTCGCTGACGAGGCCGCGGTAACGGCGGCGGATCGTCGGAAAGTCGTCGGAAGGCGACACGCCGAGCACCTTGTAGGGATCGCCGCCGGACGAGACGTGGCGAGCGGCGATCTGCTCGAAACGTGTCTCGCTCATCTGGAAGATCTCGGCGATATGGCTGAGGAAATTCAGCTCCTTCTCGTGAATCAGCCCATCGGCCTTGGCAATGTGGAACAGGCCGTCGAGCACGTCTTCCAGCACCGGGCAATTGGCCGCGCAGGTAACGCAGAGCGTCGAAAGCCGCTCGGCATAAGCTTCGTAGCCGGCGACATCCTGGCGTGCGAGATTATAGAGCCTGGCAACATTCTTGGCCTGATCTTCGGGAAATTCGAAGATCTCGCGGAAGGCCTCGACCTCTTTCTCGCTGACGACGCCGTCGGCCTTGGCCATCTTGGCCGAAAGCGCAATGATCGCCACAGAAAACGCCACTTTGCGCCGGGTTTCGGGATCTCCTTCGAAAACCGTTCGGATCGCCTCGACGACCGCGGAAAGCGCATTGCCCGCGGTATTGCCAATGGCATTCAACAGTTTTTCCCAGAAGGACATCGAAAATCTCTCGCACGCTGTCAGGTATGAGCAATCAGCTTGACCAAAGAATCTGAGCCTTTGCAAGGCGACGATTGGTCATAGGATCGAAAACAGTTTTCACAATTCGGTAATTATTGCATCGCAGCAAGCCGTCGGTCGCTTTCGCCGGATCTGCCGTAAGAAAGTGCCGCACGATTCCACTCGATACTTAGCCGCCGATTTCCACAAACAGTTCCCGACAAGCAAAGCAGGCTTGAAACGATTATATCGATACTTCGCGACACCTTCGCCGTTCAACCCGGCAAAAAGCCGCTTTTTTCGTAAATTCTTTACTTTACAGAGCCCTTTCCCTGCCGCATCCATGCGCTAGCTAACGCTGCCGCACTGAACACCATAGGAGGGATCATGGCCAAACAGAAAGTCGCAATGCTGACCGCCGGAGGCCTGGCGCCCTGTCTTTCCTCCGCAGTTGGCGGCCTCATCGAACGCTACAGCGACGTCGCGCCCGAAATCGACATCGTCGCCTATAAGTCCGGTTATCAGGGCGTGTTGCTCGGTGACCGCATCGAGATCACCAGTGAAATGCGGGAAACGGCGCCGCTGCTGCACCGATATGGCGGCTCACCGATCGGCAATAGCCGCGTCAAGCTCACCAATGCCGCGGACTGCGTCAAGCGCGGCCTTGTCAAGGAAGGCGAGAACCCGCTGAGGGTCGCCGCCGAGCGTCTTGCCGATGACGGCATTACCATTCTCCACACGATCGGGGGCGACGACACTAATACCACCGCCGCCGACCTTGCCGCCTACCTCGCCGCCAACGGCTACGACCTGACGGTCGTCGGTCTGCCGAAGACGGTCGACAACGATGTCGTCCCCATCCGCCAGTCGCTCGGCGCCTGGACGGCCGCCGAAGTCGGCGCGCATTTCTTCGACAATGTCAGCAATGAGCAGACGGCCGCGCCGCGCACGCTCGTCATCCATGAGGTGATGGGCCGCCATTGCGGCTGGCTGACGGCAGCCACCGCCCGTGCCTATCTTCAGCGCACCAGCCGCAACCAATATGTCGACGGCCTGATGATGGACGCGCATCTGAAGAGCATCGACGCCGTTTATCTGCCCGAAATGGCCTTCGACCTCGACGCCGAGGCCGCCCGCCTGAAGGACATCATGGACCGCACGGGCCATGCCACCGTCTTCGTCTCGGAAGGCGCCTGCCTCGACGCCATCGTCGCCGAGCGCGAAGCTGCGGGTGAGACCGTCAAGCGTGACGCTTTCGGTCACGTGAAGATCGACACGATCAATGTCGGCGCCTGGTTCCAGAAGCAATTCGCCAGCCTGCTGAACGCAGAGCGTTCGCTGGTGCAGAAATCGGGCTATTTCGCTCGCTCGGCCCCTGCCAATGCCGACGACCTCAGGCTGATCCAGAGTATGGTCGATCTCGCCGTCGAAAGCGCGCTCAATAAGGTTTCCGGCGTCACCGGCCATGACGAAGCGCAGAACGGTAAGTTGCGCACTATAGAATTTCCCCGCATCAAAGGTGGCAAAGCTTTTGACCTGTCGGCGGCATGGTTTGCAGAAGTCATGCACAATATAGGCCAGAAATACAAAGAAGCATGATTGACGGACGGCTAATATGGTGTCTTTGCTTGTTCCCGACGGAATAGGAGGAGATTCCATGTCGCTTGAAGCCTGGCTCGCTTTTGCTGCCGCATCCGCCATCATGCTGGCCATACCGGGACCGACGATACTGCTCGTCGTCTCCTATGCGCTCGGTCATGGCCGCCGGACGGCCTTTGCGACGGTGAGCGGCGTGGCGCTTGGCGACTTCACCGCAATGACCGCGTCCCTCTTCGGTCTCGGCGCGGTGCTCGCCACCTCCGCCGCCCTCTTCACCCTCTTGAAGTGGATCGGCGGCGCCTACCTGATATGGCTGGGAATCAAGCTCTGGCGGGCTCCGGTGATTGGCGAGCCGGTCGCCGACAACGACAATCTGCCGGAGGAAAAGTCGCTTAAGATCTTCCTCCACGCCTATATCGTCACCGCCCTAAATCCGAAGAGTATCGTCTTCTTCGTCGCCTTCGTGCCACAGTTCCTCAACCCGACCCTGCCCTTCTTCGGGCAGATGGCGATCATGGAAGCGACCTTCCTGGTGCTGGCGATCCTCAACGCCGCCACCTACGCTTTTCTGGCCCATTCCGCTCGCGGACTGATTCGCAAGGCGAGCGTTCAGCGCGCCGTGAACCGCACCGGCGGCACCCTGCTGATCGCTGCAGGCGCCGTCACGGCTGGGTATCGCCGTATTGCGGCTTAGAAATCCGGGTATCGCGCTATTGCAGCTTAGAAATATTCCGTGGTTGCCGGAATGCAACGAATAGGTTAATGGGGTCATCGGGTTTAAGCTTTTTAGTAACTTTTATAACGCTGCCGGGGCGGCGCGATTTCACGAAAGTGACGGAATGGTAGCGATCGGATTGTCCGGCCTGAAACGCAGTCTTGTCGTTTCTACGGTGCTCTGCTGCGGCGTGATCACCGGCTGCACGAGCGTCGAATATACCTCTCAGGCCGAACTGACAGCCGCTCAGACCGTGGTGCCGACGCCGAAGCCCGGCGAAGATGCGATGCTTGCCGCAGTCCCGACAGCTGAAGGTGCTGCCGGCCAGGCGATCGCCGGCAGCGTTCTTCCCCAGGCAGCTCCGTCGCTCACAGCAACGGCGATGCCGACCGCGCCGGGCTCCCAGCCTGCCGATCTGACCATGCAGGCCGGCATACAGCCGGCGGCCTATGCGCAGATCCCCCTGACGCCCGAGATGACAGCGATCCAATCCGTCGTGCCGACGCCGCGCCCGGGAACGCCGTCACAGCCGGCGACGCAGCTTGCCTTTGCCGCCACCCCGCAGAACAGCGCGCTTGCAGCACTTGCCGCAGTCGACACCACGCCGCGTTCCATGGATTACGGCTTCGACGAGTCAGGACCGATCGATCCGCCGACGGCTCCCCCGATGTTCAGCGACGACGACAGGGACGATGCGCCGACAGTCGAGAAGAGCTTCGTCACCAAGCTCATCCAGAAATATTCGAAGATCTACGAAATTCCCGAGACGCTGCTCCACCGCATCGTCCATCGCGAGAGCCGCTACAATCCGAAGGCTTACAACAAGCGCGGCTATTTCGGCCTCATGCAAATCAAATACAACACCGCCAAATCTATGGGCTATGACGGTGCGCCGGGCGGCCTCTTCGACGCCGAGACCAACATTAAATATGCCGCAAAATATCTGCGCGGCGCCTGGCTCGTCTCCGACAACAAGGAAGACGACGCTGTCCGCCTCTATGCGCGCGGCTATTACTACGACGCCAAGCGCAAGGGCATGAATGATGTCGCCCAGGGTAATTACTGAAACCTGGCAGCTACCAAAACAAACCAATTGAAACAGCGGTCGTAGCCTACGGCTGCGGCTGAGCCTGCCGGTGTGATTCGGCTTGCTGTTGCGGCGCTCGCGCTTGCGGCAACGCCGCCAGGACTGCCTTCAGAAGCGTCTGCGGTTGATAGCCGAGCCAGCCCGGCGTCAGGCCGAGCCGGACGACGATCAGATTGGCGGAAGGCACGATCGCCATGCTCTGCCCGTCATGCCCCGTGAGCCAGAACGTATCCTCGGGCAGCCCGAACGCGGCGCTCGAGCCACCGGGCGCAAGCCAGGCCTGACCTTGCGTATACCGGCCGTTCGACGCCGCCGTCGGCGTGCGCATGGCGCCGACGAAGCCCTCCGGCAACAGCCGCTGGCCGTTCCACATGCCATCCTGCAACAGGAACTGCCCGAAGCGGGCCCAATCATGCGCCGTCGCGTAGAGATAGGAGCTTCCGACAAAGGTGCCGCGCGCGTCGAGTTCGAAGACGGCACTCGTCATGCCGAGAGGGGAGAAGAGCGCGTCGTGCGGATAGGACAAGGCTGCCGGCGCATTGCCTACCCTGTCCATCCAGATACGCGACAAGAGCACCGCCGTGCCGCTCGAATAGCGGAAGCGCTGCCCCGGCGGCGCCTCTATCGGGGCATTGGCCGGCAACGACACCATGTCGGGGTCGAGATAGAGCATGCGCGTCACATCCGCGACCTCGCCATAATTCTCATTGAAGGCGAGGCCGCTCTCCATGCCGAGCAGGTCGGAAACTTTGATATTGGCGCGCGCATCGTCCTTCCACTGCGCCAGAAGATGATCATCGTCGAAGGAGATCTTGCCGTCGAGCATCAGCCGTCCCAGGATCGCGGCATTAACCGTCTTCGTCATCGACCAGCCGATCAGCGGCGTCTTCGCCGAGAATCCGGCGCCATAGGCTTCGGCGACGATGCGGCCGTCACGCACCACCACGATCGCCCGCATCGCCGGGCCGGAAAGTCCGGCATCGCCCAGCAGCGCGGCGATCTTCTCGTCGGGATCACCTACGCCCTCGCCCTGCGGCCATAAGGCATCATACGTCTCCGCTTTGACCGTCGCATCGAAGGGCACGGCATTCGCCGCCGCCTCGAAGTCGCCGTCCGGCACGCTCGTACAACCGAGACCGCTGCGATAGAAGGCGTAACTCGGCGCGAACAGCCCCATGAAGCGCGCCGTCACACGGCTGTTTTCGCGATTGACGCTTACACTCATCAGCCGAAGCAACGGATTTCCGGGCGCCTGGACATCGTCATGGAGCACATCATCCGCCTCCCGGCCGGCAATGAAGACATTGGAGCAGACGATCTTGGCGGCATAGCCGCCGCCGACGCGCAGAAGCTCCGGCGGCCGGACGAACAGCCAGGCGGCGCCGGCAACGACGATGAGAACGACAAGGAGAGCAAGCGCCTTCAGGACACGCAGGACAAATCGCATGGCATTCCTCCGAATGCTTGGAGAGAAGCAGGAATTCCGGCTGCCGGAAAGGGCGCGGTGCGAAGAATATTCCGTCACCCAATCACTTTCCGAGGAGGGCGATGTTCTCGAACGGCGCAGGCCCACAGCCCACGTCATCAAACTGTAGCAGTGGCGCGCTACACGCCCTGAACGCTAAAAAGGTGACAGACTCATGTCAGAATTTGCACCGGATGCCGGCTTCCGCAAGAACCGGAAACTCAAGGACGCCCTTCTCCGCCACAAGCCTTTTTCGAAGGAGGGCTTCTCCGAGCGGCTCTTCGGTCTTCTCTTCTCCGGCCTCGTCTATCCGCAGATCTGGGAGGATCCGGATCTCGACATGCAGGCGATGGAGTTGAAGCCCAATCACCGCATCGTCACCATCGGTTCGGGCGGCTGCAACATGCTCGCCTATCTCTCCAAGGCGCCGGCTTCGATCGACGTCGTCGACCTCAACCCGCACCATATCGCGCTGAACCGCCTGAAGCTTGCCGCCTTCAAGCACCTTCCCTGTCACGCCGATCTCATCCGCTTCCTGGCGATGCCGAACGAGAAATCGAACAGCCGCGCTTATGATCAGCATCTCGCTGCCAAACTCGACGAGGCGACGCGCAGTTACTGGAACGGCCGCAAGTTCGGTCGCCGCCGCGTCACTGTCTTCGACCGCAACATCTATGAAACCGGCCTGCTCGGCCGCTTCATCGGTGCTGCCCACCTCCTTGCCCGTCTGCACGGCGTCAAGCTGCGCGAAATGACCAAAACTCGTTCGATCCGCGAGCAGCGCCAGTTCTTCGACGAGCAGATCGCACCCCTGTTCGAAAAGCCGGTCGTACGCTGGATCACCGGCCGCAAAAGCTCACTCTTCGGCCTCGGCATTCCGCCGCAGCAATATGATGAGCTCGTAAGTCTTGCTGACGATCATTCGATCGCGCCGGTGCTGAAGCATCGCCTGGAAAAGCTCGCCTGTCATTTCCCGATGCGCGACAACTATTTCGCCTGGCAGGCCTTCGGTCGCCGCTACGGCACCGAAGAAGAAGGCCCGCTGCCAACCTATCTGAAGCCGGAGCACTACGAGGTGATCCGCGCCAATATCGACCGCGTCAACGTCCACCACGCAAGCTTCACCGAACTTCTGGCCCGCGAGCCGGCGGCTTCCCGCGACCGTTATATCCTGCTCGACGCGCAGGATTGGATGACCGACGGACAGCTGAACGACGTCTGGCGGGAGATCACCCGCACGGCGCGCGAAGGCGCTCGCGCAATCTTCCGTACCGCCGCCGAAAGAAGCATCATCGAAGGCCGTCTGTCACCTTCGATCCACGACCAATGGGATTATTTCGAAGAGAAGTCGCGAGAGCTGACCGCGCTGGATCGCTCGGCGATCTACGGCGGCTTCCACATTTACGGGAAGAAGGCGTGAGCAAGATCGGAGCCGAGACGGCAGGAAAGAGCAATCAACATGCCAGCCTGATGGATGGCATGTACCGCTACCAGCGCCATATCTACGACCTGACCCGCAAATATTACCTCCTCGGCCGCGACAACACGATTCGCAATCTCGACGTGCCAGACAGCGGCACCCTGCTCGAAGTCGGCTGCGGTACCGGCCGCAACATGGCTTTGGCTCACAGGCATTTCCCGAGCGCCAAGCTGTTCGGCCTCGACATTTCCCAAGAAATGCTGATCTCGGCTCGCAAGACCTTCGCCACCAAGGCGACGATTCCGGAATTCCGCGTCGCCGATGCCACGGCGTTTACCCCACGCGAATTCGGCGTCAGCGGCTTCGACCGCATCCTGATCTCCTATGCCCTGTCGATGATCCCGGACTGGGAACGCGCCGTCGATGCGTCGATCGCCGCACTCAATCCCGGCGGCCAGCTGCATATCGTCGATTTCGGCCAGCAGGAAGGCCTGCCGCCTTGGTTCCGCCGCATGCTGCAGGCCTGGCTTGCGAAATTCCATGTCACTCCGCGCGCCGATTTGCAGGAGGTCCTGGAAGCGCAGGCCGAGGAACACAATGCGCGATTGTCCTTTGAAACAGTCGGCGGCGGTTACGCCTGGCGGGCGGCCATTATCAGCAAGCGCTCATAATTCGCTTGAAACTAACCGATTTTTTACGTTGATATGATGAAAAGAGGGTTATTCCTCTGCTGGGCTCGTCATTTTCGAAGGTCAGGCTGTGGGGCAAGGAGATCATTCGGTTCACGACGGGATACCCATGCGCCGGCTTTTGTTTTGCGTTCTGCCTCTGGCCATCCTGCTGGCGGGCTGCTCCTCCTCCGGTCATGACTATCTCGAAACCGCATCGATAAAGCCGAAGACGCGCTTCCAGGACACCGATCCGCAGGATTTCGGCCCGAAGCATCCGCAGCAGAACGCGATCCACGGCATCGACATCTCCAAATGGCAGGGTGACATCGATTGGGCGACGGTCAGGAATTCCGGCGTCGGCTTCGCCTTCATCAAGGCGACGGAAGGCAAGGACAGGGTCGATCCGCGCTTCGACGAATATTGGCGCGAGGCGCGCGCCGCCGGCATCCCGCACGCCCCCTACCATTTCTATTATTTCTGCTCCTCGGCCGATGAGCAGGCCGACTGGTTCATCCGCAACGTGCCCAAGGAGGCCATGCGCCTGCCGCCGGTGCTCGATGTCGAATGGAACGCCGAATCGAAGACCTGCCGCTATCGTCCCGACCCGGTAACGGTGCGCTCCGAAATGCAGCGTTTCATGGACCGGCTGGAGGCTTACTACGGCAAGCGCCCGATCATCTATACTTCGGTGGATTTCCACCGCGACAATCTCGCGGGCTATTTCCAGGATTATCATTTTTGGGTCCGCTCGGTGGCGAAACATCCCGAAGTGACCTATTCCGACCGACGCTGGGCCTTCTGGCAATATACCTCGACCGGCGTTATTCCAGGCATCAAGGGGCCGACCGACATCAACGTCTTTGCCGGCAGCGCGAAGAACTGGAACAATTGGGTCGCGGCCGTTTCCAAGGATAGAAATTCTTAGTAACGTCTTTCAATCTTTCTTGCTTCCGTCACATTCCTCTGTGAAAGCGACGGATATCCATTTGCTATAAGGACCGCCTTCATGCACCGCTCGCTCACAAGCCGCTCTGCACTCGCCCTCCTGTTTGCCCTTGCTTTTGCAGGCGGCGCGGCCGCCCAGCAGGCGCCCACGGCCTCGGCTCCAGCAGCTCCCTGCGGCGGCGATCTGTCGGCCTTCCTCCAGGGCGTCAAGACTGATGCGGTGGCCGCAGGCGCCAGCGCCGCAGCCGCCGACGAGGCGCTGGCCGGCGCCGAAATCGATCCCAAGGTCCTGAGCCGGGACCGCGCCCAGGGCGTCTTCAAGCAGACCTTCCTCGAATTCTCGCAGCGTACCGTTAGCCAGGCCCGCCTCGACATCGGCCGCCAGAAGATGAAGCAATATGCCGACGTCTTTGCCCGGGCCGAGCAGGAATTCGGCGTTCCCCCAGGCGTGATCACTGCATTCTGGGCGATGGAAACCGATTTCGGTGCCGTCCAGGGCGATTTCAACACCCGCAATGCCCTGGTGACGCTGTCGCACGACTGCCGCCGCCCGGAGCTCTTCCGCCCGCAACTGATCGCCTTGATCGAGATGGTCGAGCACGGCGACCTCGACCCCGCCACCAACACCGGCGCCTGGGCCGGCGAGATAGGCCAGGTTCAGATGCTGCCGCGCGACATCATCGCCTATGGCATGGATGGCGACGGCGACGGCCATGTCCGCCTGAAGCAGAGCGGCCCGGACGCCATTCTGACGGCAGCGAAATTCATCCAGCATCTCGGCTTCGAGCGCGGTCAGCCCTGGCTGCAGGAAGTCACCCTGTCCGACAACCTGCCTTGGGAGAAATCCGGCCTTGGCGGCGCAATGAAGGCGAGCGAGTGGTTCGCGCTCGGCGTCAAGCCGCGCGACGGAAACACGGCCTTCGGTGAGTTGGAGGGCGATCTGGTCCTGCCGCAGGGCCGCATGGGACCGGCCTTCATCGCCTATCCCAATTTCAAGATCTATCTCGAATGGAACAAATCGTTCATCTACACGACGTCGGCCGCCTATTTCGCCACCCGCCTTTCCGGCGCCCCGACCTATCTCAAGGGCACACCGGAACAGGGTCTTGCCAACGACCAGATGAAGACGCTGCAGACCAAGCTGCAGTCACTCGGCCACGATGTCGGCGAGATCGACGGTATTCTCGGTTCCGGCACGCGTATCGCAATCCAGAAGGAACAGCAGCGCTTGGGCATACCGGCCGACGGCTGGGCGACGCCTGCCCTTCTCAACGCTCTCTGATCGCCTCTGCCACTCCCGCCGCTCGTTTCGCAAGAAACGGGTGGTGCCGCTTACCGTCCGCGTTAAAGCATAATGCTGAGGAGCGACGCCGGGTCTAGACGATGCGGCTTTGGATGGAGGAAGATGGCATGGACAGCCAAATGAGTGCCTGGATCTGGAGCCTGCTGCTCCTGCTTGGTCTTATCTGGGGCGGCTCCTTTTTCTTCGCGCGCATCGCCGTCCAGCATATCCCGCCGCTGACGCTCGTCTTCCTCCGTCTGCTGCTGGCCGGGCTGGCGCTGCACGTCTATATCGCCGGCCGTTTCGATATCTTTTCGACCCTGAAAGCCCGCTGGCGCGAATTCCTGATCCTAGGGCTGATCAACAATGCCCTGCCGCATGCGCTGATCTTCTTCGGCCAGACCCGCATCGGCGCCGGCCTTGCGGCGATCCTGAACGCAACGACGCCGATCTGGACCGTGCTGATCGCCAATTATCTCACCTCCGACGAAAAGCTGTCCTCGGCCAAGATCGCCGGCTGCCTCGTCGGCCTCGCCGGAACGATCGTACTGGTCGGCCCTGGCCTGTCGGCCAGCGGCCAAGCCCCCCTTTGGGCGCTGCTGCTCCCTGTGCTTGCCGCCATCTCGTACGGGTTCGCAGCCACCTACGGCAAGCGATTCAAGGACGTTCCGGCACCGGTCACCGCAGCCGGCCAGTTGACCGCGTCCTCGCTGATCACTTTGCCGCTGTCGCTAATGGCCGATCGCCCCTGGACGCTCTCCTTGCCGCCGCTCGATATCCTGCTCGCCGTCCTGGCGTTGGCGCTGGTGTCGACCGCCTTCGCCTACATTCTCTATTTCCGGATCATGGCGGCGGCGGGCGCCACCAACGCCTCGCTTGTTACCCTGCTGGTGCCTCCGAGCGCCATCCTGCTCGGCGTGCTTTTCCTCGGAGAACGGCTGGCGGTTGGCGAATTCGCGGGCATGGCGCTGATCGGTTTGGGCCTTGTCATCCTCGATGGCCGCGCCTACCGCCTGCTGGTGAAAGCTGCCTGAAAGCTGGTTGCATATTCCCTATGTTTTCAACCGGTTGCCGAGCCGCCATGTTTCGGGCGCATAGGTAAATCCGCAATCGCCCGATTTAACGCCGCGTTAAAATCTGTGAACAAAAATAAGCACGAAATCATCTCGTGATATCAATAGTTTGCGAAAACACTATTCGCCTCATCCGCCGGCCGCTTCGGCAGCGCAGCATAAAATCCGCTTTTCAATCGACATATTTCAGACATAATATCGGCCGGTTAACGCGAGGAGACAGACATGGGACTCACGCAATCCTTGAATGTTCTGTTGGTCAGTGCAGCGTTTGCTTTCGTCCTGTCCATGCTCTTTATTTGAGCTGACGGGCTGGTAGCGCTGATAGTGCCTAAACTCCCCTGATCAATCCGCCAACGAAAAAGGCGCATGTCCCGCCCGACATGCGCTTTTTCACTTTTGAACATCTGAAAGGATCAGGCGGCGGCGCCCGCGCTCTTTGGCGCCCGACGGGAGTAGCCGAGGTTGTCGAGCACCGCGGAAACCAGCGGCGCGCGGTTCATCGTATAGAGATGGAAATCACCGATGCCGCGCCGGACGAGATCCTCGATCTGCTCGGCAGCAACTTCGGCCGCGACCTTTGCCCGATCCTCAGGCTTGTCGTCGAAGCCCGCGAAACGCTCATCGAGGAAGGCCGGGATGACCGCGCCACAGGCGCCGGCGAAACGCTTCAGTTGCGTCAGGTTCTGGATTGGCATGATGCCGGGCACGATCGGGATCGAAATGCCGGCGGCGCGCACCCGCTCCAGGTAGCGCTCGAAATTGTCGTTGTCGAAGAAGAACTGCGTCAACGCCCGGTCAGCGCCGTTATCGGCCTTGCGCTTCAGCATCTCGATATCGGCGGCCGTATCACGGCTTTCCGGGTGTTTTTCCGGATAGGCGGAGACGGAAATCTCGAAATCACCGACCGACTTGAGACCGGCCACCAGTTCCGCGGCATTGGCGTAACCGCCGGGATGCGGCTGATAGGGCGCACCGACGCCGCCAGGCGCATCGCCGCGCAACGCCACGAAATGCTTTACGCCGACCTTGCGAAACGTATCGATCATTTGATGCGTTTCCTCCTTCGTCGCACCGACGCAGGTCAGGTGCGAAGCGGTGGCAAGCGGCGTCTGCGACAGGAAGCGCGTCACCGCCGACAGCGTCGGCGCCTTGGTGGTGCCGCCGGCGCCATAGGTCACCGACACGAAATCCGGATCCCAGTCCTGCAGCTTAGCGACGGCATCCCAGAGCTGCGCCTCCATTTCTTCCGATTTCGGTGGAAAGAACTCGAAGGAGATCCCGAAGTTGCGCCCGCGTCCTTCGCTTTTCAAAGCCATGTTCATACTCTCCCGGCAAATGTAGCTTCGGCGCCTTCGCTGGTCTGCGAAGCCATGAGGCGCCTCGGATCGCGCGCGAGCCAGACGGTGACCGTCAACCCCTGCCCGCCCTGCTGACCCGGATGAAGATCGACGACCTGCTCGACGTCGAGCCCGGCTTTGCGCAGCCAGTCGGACATCGCCTGGTGCGAAAAGCCGAGACGGACATGGGCATGTTCGTCGCGGAGATATTCGAGCGTGTGCGGTGCGAGGTCGATGACCACGAGCCGCCCGCCCGGCCGCAGCATGCGCGCCGCTTCCGCGATCGCTATCTCCGGCTGGTCGAAGAAATGCAGCACCTGATGGATCGTCACCAGGTCGAAATCCTGCCCCTCGAACGGAAGGTTGAGGATATCGGCGTGGCGCACCGTCGCCTTGGTGATACGCGACTTGTCGAGATTGGCGCGCGCCACGCTCAGCATGTCGCGGCTGGCGTCGACACCGACGGCGCGGCGGTAGAGCCCGGACAGGAGTTCGAGGATGCGGCCGGTGCCGGTGCCGAGATCCAGCAGCGAATCGATCGGCTGGTTGCCGAGCAGCCGAATGACGGCGGCGTCGACCTCCTCATCGGCCGCGTGCAGGCGACGAAGCTCGTCCCATTCGGCGGCGTTGCGGCTGAAATAGGCCTGCGCCCGCTCGGCCCGCTGGCGCTTGACCTGTGAAAGCCGCTCGCCGTCGCGAAGGATGGTCGGATCATTCTCGGAGACGTGTCTCAGCAATGCCCGCACCAGCATGGCCGCCTTGCCGTCCTGTTTGAGGCGGAAATAGGCCCAGGCCCCTTCCTGATAGCGTTCGATCAGTTCAGCCTCGCCGAGCAGTTTCAGGTGGCGGGAGATGCGTGGCTGCGATTGACCGAGAATTTCGGTAAGATCGGTCACCGTCAGATCGCCGCCGTCGAGAAGCGCCAGAAGACGCAGACGCGTGGGTTCGCCGGCCGCCTTCAAGACGTCCACCAGCCCATCCAGTCCCAGCTTCAAAGGTTCGCTCATCATCAGCCCAATCAAGATATAAAGATATCTTTATGTGATTTGAAAAGCGGTGGCAAGCGGGAATTCACACTGTTCGCGAAATTGCCTGCGCAAATTGCGACAGGGCCTGAGATGAAAAAGCCCCGGTCTAACCGGGGCCTTTGCAAGCAGAAATAAAGCAGGATCAGCGCGTCAGGCGCTTGTGAGCCTGACTGCCAGGATTGAGGGCGTCGGGGCCGAGGCGGCGGATCTTGTCCTGCTCGTAATCTTCGAAATTGCCTTCGAACCATTCGACATGGCCCTCGCCTTCGAAAGCCAGGATGTGCGTCGCCAGACGGTCGAGGAACATGCGGTCGTGGCTGATGATGATGGCGCAGCCGGCGAAATTCTCGAGCGCGTTTTCGAGAGCGCCGAGCGTTTCCGTATCGAGGTCGTTGGTGGGTTCGTCGAGCAGCAGAACATTGCCCCCGGCCTTCAGCATCTTGGCGAGGTGCACGCGGTTGCGCTGACCGCCCGAGAGATTGCCGACCTTCTGCTGCTGATCACCACCCTTGAAGTTGAAGGCGCCGCAGTAGGCACGCGAGTTCATGTCGAACTTGCCGAGCTTGATGATTTCGGCGCCACCGGAGATTTCCTCCCAGACCGTCTTGTCGGCGGCCAGCGCGTCGCGGCTCTGGTCGACATAACCTAGATGCACGGTCTCGCCGATGCGGATCGAGCCGCTATCCGGTTTTTCCTGGCCAGTGATCATCTTGAACAGGGTCGTCTTGCCGGCGCCGTTCGGGCCGATGATGCCGACGATGCCGCCCGGCGGCAGCTTGATCGACAGGTCGTTGATCAGCGTGCGACCCTCGAAGCCCTTGGTGATGCCTTCCAACTCGATGACCACCTGGCCGAGCCGTTCGCTGACCGGGATGATGATCTGCGCGTCGCCGGGACGCTGCTTCTCGGCCGCCTCCACCAACTGCTCGTAGGATTTGATACGCGCCTTCGACTTGGCCTGGCGAGCCTTCGGGCTGGAAGCAATCCATTCCTGCTCGCGGCTGATCGCCTTCTGGCGCGATGCCTCTTCGCGGTTTTCCTGCAGCATGCGCTTGGCCTTGGCCTGCAAATAGGCGGAGTAGTTGCCTTCGTAAGGGATGCCGCGGCCGCGATCGAGTTCGAGGATCCAGCCGGTGACGTTATCCAGGAAGTAGCGATCGTGGGTGATCATCATCACGGCGCCGGGATAGTCGCGCAGATGCTTTTCGAGCCAGGCGATGGTTTCGGCGTCCAGATGGTTAGTCGGTTCGTCGAGCAGCAACAGATCCGGCTGCGAGAGCAGCAGGCGGCAGAGTGCGATGCGGCGGCGCTCACCACCGGACAGGCTGGTGACCTCGGCATCGCGCGGCGGGCAGCGCAGGGCTTCCATCGCCATCTCGACTTGGCTTTCCAGATCCCAGAGGTTCTGGCTGTCGATGATGTCCTGGAGCTTCGCCCCCTCTTCCGCTGTCTCGTCAGAGTAATTCATCATCAATTCGTTGTAACGATCGACGATCGCCGTCTTCGCGGCAACACCTTCCATGACGTTCTCGAAAACCGTCTTGGTGGGGTCGAGTTTCGGCTCCTGCTCGAGATAGCCGACTGTGGCACCCTCGGCGAGCCAGGCTTCGCCGGTATACTCCTTGTCCTGGCCGGCGATGATGCGCAGCACAGTGGATTTACCGGCGCCGTTCGGTCCGAGGATGCCGATCTTGGCATCCGGGTAGAAGGAAAGGTGGATGTTCTCCAGGATCTTCTTGTTGCCATAGGCCTTGTTGAGGCCGGACATATGATAGATGAATTGACGTGCCATGCTGCGCTGCTCCGGGCGGGAAACTTCGTTTCGTGCCGCTATGTAGGCGAAACAGCGCCTGTGAGCAACGCCGAAACCCGTTTACGCCGGATTCCGGTCAGAAGCCCGCCGCATCGACAACGCCCTCGTCACAGCCGAACGAGGTTTTTCCCCCGCCCCGGATCAGATCGGCAAGGCTTGCGCTTTTGGCCGATGCCGCTCCCGCATCCGCAGACAGTCCGATCGTCAACTCGCTGATCACCCTGACACTGCCGGCTCGCCGGCAGCTCATCTTGACGCGCTCGCCCGCACCCGGCCCGAAGCTTTTGTCGAAAGCAGCCTTGATCGCCTCCGCCTTGACCGTCTTGCCGATATTGGCGGCAAATAGATCGCGCACGGCCGATGTGTTGAGCGCATCCACCAGATGGACGCCGACGCCGAAATAATCCTCCACGCTCATTTTCGTGCAGGTGCCATGCTTTATCCATTCGTGCCGTTCGAGGCCGGACTGCGTGCCGGGCATCGCCTTTGCAAGCGACGCCTTCGTCTCGGCCGAAAGCGCGACATCAGGTAAAGTATCCCATTTGCCGTCCTTGTCGGCAGCCTTCTGATCGTCGCTGACGCCGCAATAATCCTGCCGCATCGGCCACAGGCCATGCAGTGAGAAATTCGTCGCGTCATGGCGCTCACCGGTCTGGCTGGCGCATTCGGGCTTCTTCTGGTTCGTCTGGCAGAAGGCGGGCTGCCAGCTCGCAGCAAGAATGAAACGGGTACGGCCCTCGGCCTCCTGCGCCACGGCAGCGCCGGCAAGGATCATCGACACGGCGAATGTAAAGGTACGCAACTGCATGCTGCTCATTTCAACCCCCAAAGAAGAACAATGCAGGAACAGATAAGCACAAAGCATAAACGGCAGCAACCCTGAATCGCAACTATCCTGGAATTTGTTCTCGACTGCGTCGTCGGAAACAGTCGGCTATTCCGGGAAGCTCCCTGTTCTTGAGTTACGCACGGACGCTGTCGCACTTAGGTTGCAGAATATTCTGCTTAAATCGATTCCGCTTTAAGGAATTATGCAGTAGCGATCTGCTCTGCTGCGGCAGGGAGGATCCGGATGTTTTCTGATACGCAAAGGCTCGCCATAGGGGAAGCGTCTCTGGCCTATCACCATGCCGAAGCCGCCGCTCCGGCACGCGGCATCCTGTTGATATCGCATGGCCTGGCGGAGCATTCGAAGCGCTATGGCCGCTTTGCCGAGGCGATGGCGGGGCGCGGCTATCACGTCTATGCCCATGATCACCGTGGCCACGGCGAGACGACCGCGCCGGATGCGCCGATCGGCCGCTTCGCCCGCTGGAATGGCGTCGATCGGGTGATCGGCGACGTCATTGCCATGCGCGCCCATGCGGCCTCGCGCAATCCCGGCCTGAAGGTGATCCTATTTGGCCATTCGATGGGCGGCCTCATCGCGCTCAATGCCGCCGTCACCGCTCCCTCCGACTTCGATGCTGTCGCCGTCTGGAATTCGAATTTCGCAGTCGGCCTTGCCGGCCGAGCCGCCCAGGCGATCCTCCTTGCGGAACGTATGCTGAAGGGCTCCGACGTCCCGAGCGGCCTCTTGCCGAAGCTCACCTTCGGAGCTTGGGGAAAATCGATCCCGGACCGCCGCACCGAGTTCGACTGGCTGTCGCGCCACGCCGATGAAGTCGACAAATATATCGCCGATCCGCTCTGCGGCTTTGACGCATCAGTCTCGCTCTGGCTCGATCTCTTCGAGCTGACTTTTCGCGCGCCGCAGAAACTCCATCTGGATCGGCTGCCGCGTGATATGCCAATCCATCTCGTCGGCGGCGCCGATGATCCCGCGACGGAGAGTGGAAAAGCCGTGCGCTGGCTGTCAAACAATTTGAAAGCCAGAGGCTTCTCTCGTATCAGTACAGTGATATATCAGGGTATGCGGCATGAGACGCTGAACGAAATTGGCGCCGATGCGGCGATCGCAGCCTTCGCGGACTGGTGCGAAGAGGCACTCGCGACATCCAAAGCCAGAAAGAATCCGTCATGAGTAGCCCCTCCGCCCGCGCCGCTTCGTCCGCCTCCGAAGTGACAATAGGGCTGGCGCTGATGTTTCTGTCGGTGATGGTCTCGCCGCTCATCGATATCTTCGCCAAGCTTGCCGTCGTAACCGTCCCGTCAGCCGAGATCACCGCCGGGCGCTTCGTCGTGCAGGCGCTCTGCATGCTGCCGATCGTGCTATGGCGGCGCAGCTTTGCCGATTTCTCTTGGCGTCAGAGCCTGTTCCACGCCATCCGCGGCTTCATCATCACCGTCTCGATGATCTCTTTCGTCACCACGTTGAAATACATGGCGGTCGCCGACGCGATCGCGATCTTCTTCATCGAGCCGATCATCGTGACCATCTTCGGCGGCATTTTCCTCAAGGAGACGATCGGCTGGCGGCGTTACACCGCCTGCGGCGTCGGCTTCTTCGGGGCGATGCTGATCATTCAGCCGAGTTTCGAAGAGGTCGGCTACATCGCGCTCCTGCCCATCCTGACGGCGCTCTGCGTCGCGACCTTCGTGTTGATGACCCGCGTCCTCTCACACAGCGAGGACCCTTGGTCGATGCAGTTTCAGATGGGCATCTGGGGCTTGCTCTTCTGCACCCTCCTGCTTTTTATCGGTGAAGGAAGCGGCTCCGATCTCTTCGATCCCGTCATGCCCGTGGGCAGCGCCTGGTTCTATGTCGCCGGCGTCGGGGCTATGGCCGCCACAGCCGGAATCCTCGGCGTCTACGCCTATCGGGCAGCACCGGCGTCGACGCTGGCACCGCTGCAATATTTCGAGATCGTCTCAGCTACGATCTTCGCTTGGCTTGTTTTCGGTGACTTTCCGGATGCCGTCAAATGGCTCGGCATCACGATCATCATGGCGTCGGGCTTCTACATCCTCTGGCGAGAGCGCCGCTTTGCTTCAAAGCCCGTATCCGATACATCTGAGGTGACGCTGGCGCCGTAGACACTGGACGGGAGGACCATGACCGAGACCGCGACGAAAAAGCCGCCGCTTACCGGCATCCGGGTGATTGAGCTTGCCCGCGTGCTGGCCGGCCCTTGGGCGGGCCAGATGCTCGCCGATCTCGGCGCCGACGTCATCAAAGTTGAAAATCCCGACGGCGGCGACGATACTCGCCAATGGGGGCCGCCCTTCGTCGAAGGTGCGGACGGCGAAAATCTCTCGGCCGCCTATTACCACGCAACCAATCGCGGCAAACGCTCCATCACCGCCGACCTCAAGAGCCCTGAGGGCCAGCAGCTCGTCCGTCGTCTCATAGCCACTGCCGACGTGGTAATCGAGAATTTCAAGGTCGACGGCCTCGTCAAATACGGGCTCGATTACGACAGCGTTCGCGAGGTGAACCCGAGGCTCGTTTATTGCTCGATCACAGGCTTCGGCCAGACCGGCCCCTATGCCGGATTCGCCGGCTACGATTACATCGTTCAGGGCATGTCCGGCTTCATGTCGATCACCGGCGAGCCGGACGGCCAGCCGATGAAGGCGGGCGTGGCGATCGCGGACATCTTTACCGGCATCTATGCCGTCTCGGCGATCGAGGCCGCCCTGATCCATGCCTCGAAAACCGGCGAAGGCCAGTTGATAGACATGGCCCTGCTTGACGTGCAATCGGCCGTGCTCGCCAATCAGAACATGAATTACCTCGTCTCCGGCGCCGCACCGACCCGCCTCGGCAACGCCCATCCGAACATCTCGCCCTATGAAGTCGTACCGACGGCCGACGGTTATCTCATCCTGGCCGTCGGCAACGACGGCCAGTTCCGCCGCCTCTCTACCATCCTCGGCCTGGAGACGATCGCGGATGACGAGCGTTTCTCCACCAACAAAGCCCGCGTCGCCAACCGCGGCGAGGTGCGCCGCCTGATCTCCACCGAGACGCTGAAATGGCAGAAAGCGAATCTCCTGAAGGCCTGCGAGCAGAACGCGGTTCCATCAGGCGCGATCAACACGATCGAGGAAATGTTCGCCGACCCGCAGGTGAAAGCTCGCGGTCTGCGCATCGACCTTGCCGATTCCGCCGGCACCGTCATCCCCGGGGTCAGGACGCCAGTCGTGCTGTCGGAAACACCTTTGCGCTACGCCAGGCCCAGCCCGCGTCTCGGCGAGCATAGAGAGGAAATTCTGGCGGAACTGGCCGAGCTTGAGAGGAAGGCATCGTCATGAAGAAGGTATCATCATGAAAAAGTCTGGCGGGGAGTTGATTGTCGAGGCGCTGAAGGCAAATGGCGTCAAACGTCTCTCCTGCGTGCCTGGCGAGAGTTTCCTCGCCGTTCTCGACGCATTGCGCGACAGCGATATCGACGTCCTCGTCTGCCGGCAGGAAGGCGGGGCGGCGATGATGGCCGATTGCTGGGGCCGGCTCACCGGCGAGCCGGGCATCTGCATGGTGACCCGCGGCCCCGGCGCCACCAACGCCTCCGCCGGCCTGCATATAGCCAAGCAGGATTCGATCCCGATGATCCTCCTGATCGGCCAGGTGCAGCGAGAGGCGCGCGAACGGGAGGCTTTTCAAGAGGTCGAATTCCGCCGCGCCTTCACCGAATTCGCCAAATGGGTTGGTGAGATCGACGCCGCCGCCCGCATTCCCGAATTCGTCACCCGCGCCTTTGCGGTCGCAACCTCCGGCCGTCCCGGCCCCGTAGTGCTGACACTGCCGGAAGACATGCTGCGCGACGAGGTCGAGGCGCCCCGCGCCAGGCATTATGCCAGCGTCGAGGCCCATCCCGGCCGCAGCCAGATCGACGATTTTTATCTGCGCCTGCTCAAAGCCGAACGGCCGATGGTAATCCTCGGCGGCACGCGATGGGATGCCGATGCCGTCGCCGATTTCGCAACCTTCGCAGAACGTTTTCAGCTGCCGGTAGGCTGTTCATTCCGCCGACAGATGCTGTTCGATCATCTTCACCCCTGTTATGCCGGCGATGTCGGCATCGGCATCAATCCGGGGCTCGCCAAGGAGATCAAGGAGAGCGACCTCTTGATCCTGCTCGGCGGCCGCATGTCGGAAATGCCGTCCTCCGGCTATACGCTGCTCGACATCCCCTACCCGGCCCAGTCGCTCGTTCATATTTATCCGGACCCGTCGGAGCTCGGCCGCGTCTATCGTCCCGATCTTGCCATCTGCGCCAGCCCCGCCGATTTTGTCGAAGCACTCGCCGATCTCGAAGCCCCAGCCGAGCCGCGCTGGGCGGAGCGGACCGCGCATATGCATCAGGTCTATCTCGCCTGGTCGAAGCCGCCGGCCACGGGTCCGGGCGCCGTCCATATGGGACCGATCATGGAGTGGCTCGAAAGTAATATAGGACCGGAAACGATCTTCACCAATGGCGCCGGCAACTACGCCACCTGGCTGCACCGCTTCCATCGTTTCCGCCGATTCAACACACAGGCAGCCCCCACCTCCGGCTCGATGGGTTACGGCCTGCCGGCTGCGGTGGCCGCCAAGCGGCTCTTTCCCGAGCGCGAGGTCATCTGTTTTGCTGGCGACGGCTGCTTCCTGATGCACGGTCAGGAATTCGCAACCGCCATCCGCTACGATCTGCCGATCATCGCAATCGTTATCAACAACGGCATGTACGGCACGATCCGCATGCACCAGGAGCGTGAATATCCCGGTCGCGTCAGCAGCACCGATCTGACCAACCCCGACTTCGCAGCCCTTGCCCGCGCCTATGGCGGCCACGGCGAGACGGTGGAAAGCACAGAGGAATTCGCTCCCGCCTTCGAGCGCGCACGCGCAAGCGGCAAACCTGCGATCATCGAAGTGAAGCTCGATCCGGAAGCGATCACACCGACCAGAACGCTTTCGGAAATCGCGCAAACAAAAAGCCGGTAAGGTTGCCCCACCGGCTTTGAGAGACGGAACTGCGGCGACCTTAGTCGAGCGCAGCCGTGACGATGAACTCGACCTTGTATTTCGGCGCGGCGAGCTTGGCTTCGCTGGTGGCGCGTGCCGGCGGATTGGCCGGATCGATCCAGGCTTCCCAGGCTGCGTTCATCTCGCCGAAATAAGCAATGTCGGAAAGATAGACGAGGGTCTGCAGGATCTTCGACTTGCTGCTGCCGGCGGCCGCCAGCAGACGGTCGACTTCGGCGAGCGCCGACTTGCATTGATCGGTGACGCTTTCGCCCTCGCCCACCTGGCCTGCGAGGTAGACCGTGTTGCCGTGAATGACGGCGCCGCTCATACGTGCGCCGACGTCGATACGCTTAATGCTCATTATCGTCTCCTGGGTGATTGGAAGTGGCGGCGCTGCGGAGCAGCGCCTGAAAATCAGCGTCCCGCACGATGCTCAACTGCGGATATGGTGGGTTTTCTGGTAGATCGCCGTCGAGCGCGCGCCCGAGCGGCAGTAGCCGAGCATCGGCCGTGGAAATTCATCGAGCGCGTCGACCATTCCCTGCACCGCCTCTTCTGTCACGCCCATCGGTCCAACCGGCACGTGGGCGATATCTAGTCCGAGCTCTTTGGCACGCGCCTCGATGACGGAGAATGATGTCTGGTCGGGGCTTTCATGGTCGGGGCGATGGCAGACGATCGATTTGAAGCCGAGCGCCTTGATCTCGTCGAGGTCCTCAAGCGTGATCTGCCCCGAAACCGAATATTCATCGTCGATCTGGCGAATATCCATCGTCTTGTCTCCTCAAAGATCGTGGGCTGATGGTCTACGACGGGAGGCCCGCAAGCGTCAACAACACTTCACTCACAGGAACGCAAAGGTCAGCGCATAGCTGCGGCTTTCGCCTGGGGCGAGCATGTTAAATTCACCGGCCGCCTGAAGCTCGTCGCGCGATACCCAGCGATGCGACACCGGCTCGATGCCGATAATATGAGCGGGCGCCTTCTGGTTTCGCCAGACCTGCAGATAAGGCAGCGTATCGGCGCGAAAGCGCACGCTGAGCGTCCTGCCGCCGATTGCGGCGATCGGCCCGAGCCGGACTTCCGCCAAGCCCTCCGCCGTCGCCGTCGCCGGCACACAGAAGATGCCGCCCGGCTCCTCGCCGAATGTCCAGGGGAAGCCGCCATTCTCCAGCATCCGGCCTTCGAGCCGCGTGCCGTCGTCCAGCCATCTGCCGCCGACATTCATATGGTACATCAGGAAGGTCGGCACCACCTGATCGCTGGTATTGATAACCCGGTCTTCGAGCCGCACCTCGCCGTTCACGCCGTCGATCCGCCACAGCCGCTCGATGCGCTGCGGCAATCCCTCGACGGTGATGATGTCGATATCGGCGCGGCATTCGGCATTGCCATTCTCGTATTTCGTCCACAGGATCTTGGCGGCGTGGCCGGAGGCCGATCCGTGCAGCGGATAGACCTTGCCGTCGGCACGGCCGGCGATCGTCTGGCGATGGCGGATATGATCCGGCCCGCAGGTGAAGAGAAAACCTTCGAGCGAGTGGTCGATTCGCGGATCCCCATCGTCGGGAATGGCGCGCTTTGGCGCGATGTCAACACCGTCGACGATGCATCCGCCGATATCCAGCACCGATGTTTCATCGAGCATCAGGCGCGGCCCGCTTGCAGCGGCAAATTCAATCATCTCGGGTCTCCTCAAGGATTTATCGGCCGCCGTAGCGTTAGGTTTCGCACTGGCCTTCGTCAATCGGCGCCGTTCTCCTCTTGCGCTTTTGCCGCAACCGTGGATTTTGCGGAACGGACACAAGGATGCAAACGTTTATGAGTAAAAGGAAATCTTAGGGATTTTCATATTTTGTTCAGCACGCTTTCATAAATTCCACACTAGCGTCAAAATTCGCGGGTGTGTGTCGGCCAGTCACTGTTCGAGGTGTGAGACGTGAATCGCTTTTTGAAGTCGGCATTTTCGCTTGCGGCCCTGCTGGCAGCCGTTGCGGCTGCAGCACCGCAGGCTGGCGCGCAGCAGTTTCGTGACCGCCGCCAGAGCGATGTCGTGCTGGTCACGCCGAACGGCGAAATCCTCGATTATGTCCCCCGCGGCTTTGCCTATGCTCGCGACCGAAGCGGCAACCGCGTGCTGATCGACGCCTACGGCAACGTCGTCGCCACCGAAATGCGCGCCCGCGGTTACTATCCGCCCCGTTCCCGTCCAGGCGAGGTCTATGCTGACCAAGGCGGCAACGATCCTTACTATGCGGACGACAACCCCTATGGCGACACGCGTTATTCCGAGCGTGGCGCCGTCACCGGCGGCATTCCGCGCGACGCAGCGATCGAGCGCCTGCCGCTCGGCGAGGAGCCCTATCCGGACGATAACAGCATCGGCAATCCGCAGTCGGGCGACGATTACGCCTCGATCGATCCCGATCAGCAGATCCCGCCCGCCGATGCGCCGAAGGCAGCACCCGACGAGCCCGTGATCACGCTGAAGAACAAATCGAAGCCCGAGATCGTCGCGCTGCAGGTCTTCCTCGACCGCGCCGGCATCTCTCCTGGCGTCATCGACGGGCACATGGGTTCGAACGTCACCAAGGGCATTTATGCCTATAATCAGATGACGGGGTCAAATCTTGATCCCAATGACACCGATGCCATTCTGGAAGAGCTGCGCATGAACGGCGGCCTGCCCGTCGTCAGCTATACGATCACGCCGGCCGATGCCGCCGGCCCCTTCGTCGCGGAGATCCCGGAAGATTATTCGCATAAGGCGCTGCTGCCGTCGCTCGCCTATACCTCGACCACTGAAATGCTGGCCGAGCGTTTCCATATGGACGAGGCCTTCCTTAAGGAGATGAACCCCGGCGCCGATTTCAGCGTTCCCGGCACGGTGATCAAGGTCGTCAATCCAGGCGAGATGAAGACCGGCGAGGTCGCCCGCATCATCGCCGACAAGGGGCGCAAACAGGTTTTCGCCTATGACGGCGCCGGCAATCTCATCGCCGCCTACCCCGCTTCGATCGGCTCAACCGACACCCCCTCCCCGTCCGGCACGGTGACGGTCGAGCGCGTCGCGTTCAATCCCGGTTATACCTACAACCCGAAGATCAACTTTCAGCAGGGCGCCAACGACAAGATCCTCAACATCCCCCCAGGCCCGAACGGCCCGGTCGGCACCGTCTGGATGGCGCTTTCCAAGCCGACCTACGGCATCCACGGCACGCCAGAGCCCTCCAAGATCGGGCGCACCCAGAGCCACGGCTGCATTCGCCTGACCAACTGGGATGCAACCGAGCTTGCGAAAATGGTCAAGCCCGGTGTGACGGTCGAGTTCGTCGACTGAGCCAAAGCCAAACTGGTCACAAACGATAAGGCCGCCGGATCGCTCCGACAGCCTTTCTGTTTCAATGCTTGGGTATTCAGGCCGCTGTCGCCATGCGAGCCGAGGCTGTCAACCGAACAGGCACCTTGCGCATGATTTCCTCGGCGAAACAGGTGGCGTTCTCACGCGCCTTGTCGAGATTGCTGACGCGCGTGGGGTCCATGGTCTGCAGCGTGCCGCCACAGTCGAAGATGTCGCGGAAGGCCGAACGTTCGATGATCGCCGTGTCCAGCACCGGCACGTGCCGCTCGCTGAGCAGCGACTTGACGAGCTGCAGCGCCCGCGTCGTCACCATCGAGTTGACCCGGGTCAGCACCACCGAATGACCGATCTTGATGCCCGCCTTCTCGTCCAGATACTGCAGCAGTTCGAGCACCTGCGCGCCTCCGCGCGCATCCATGGCACAGCCTTGGATCGGGATCAGCACGTGATCGGAAAGGCCGACGGCGGTGGCAAGCAGCGGATTGCGGGCCCCCGGCAGATCCACAATGAAATAGTCGGTATTATGCTTGTTCTCGCTGATATGCTGCGGCAGCGAGGCGGTCGTCACGAAATCGATCACCGAAATATTGGGCACGTGCCCCGATATCTCGTGCCAGCGTGAAATCCAATGCTGCGGATCGGCATCCAGAATGGTCACGCGATAGCCCTGACGGGCAAGCTCGGTCGCGAGCAGCAGAACAGCGGTCGTCTTGCCGGCGCCGCCCTTGGTATTTGCGAATGTAATGACTGGCATGTTCGGTCCTCGGAGGAAATGGCGCGAGCCGGCATCGCTCTTGTGCGCACTGTCGGAGCATCGTGCGGTTAACCCATCCTTTACAATCATGGTTAACAAATTGCGAACGCGCGCGGCGAAATTGCAGCCTTTATTTTTCACATCCCTAAAATTCAGAATGTTTCCGAGACGAAAAGGCCCGGAAAGCAAGAGCTTTCCGGGCCGGTCTGCAGGTCCGCCGCGATCTTGTCAGAAGCAATCCTTGAAAAGCGCCTTGGTATTTTCGAGCGTCATCGCCACCGGATTGCCGCCGGCACTCGGATCCTCGATCGCCATGGCCGACAATTCGTCGATGCGGTCGGGCGCGATTCCCATCGCCGTCAGCGTCTCCGGCACGCCGAGCTCGGAACGAAGCGTCAGCACATAGTCGTAGAAGCCGTCAAAGCCGCCCGATATGCCGAGATAGGCGGCTGCACGGCCGATCTTCTCCTCGATCGCGGCGCGGTTGAAGCGCAGCACCGCCGGCATGACAACCGCATTGGTCATGCCGTGATGGGTGTTGTAGACGGCTCCGATCGGGTGCGAGAGCGCATGGATGGCGCCGAGCCCTTTCTGAAAAGCGACCGCGCCCATGGCGGCGGCCGACATCATGTTGGCGCGGGCTTCGAGATCGGTACCTTCCCGATAGGCGCGCGGCAGGAATTCCTTGACGAGCCGCATGCCTTCGAGCGCGATGCCGGCCGACATGGGATGATAGAAGGGCGAGGAATAGGCCTCCAGGCAATGCGCGAAAGCGTCCATGCCGGTGCCGGCGGTGATGATCTTCGGCATGCCGACGGTCAGTTCCGGATCGGAAATGACCACACCCGGCAGGAACTTCGGATGGAAGATGATCTTCTTCACATGCGTGACGGAATTGGTGATGACGCTGGCGCGCCCGACCTCCGAACCGGTGCCCGCCGTCGTCGGCACCGCGACGATCGGGGCGATGCCTTCGAGGCTCGCACGCGTCCACCAGTCGCCGATATCCTCGAAATCCCAGACCGGCCGCGTCTGGCCGGCCATGAACGCAACGCACTTGCCGAGATCGAGACCTGAGCCGCCGCCGAAGGCGACGACGCCGTCATGGCCGCCGTCCTTGAAGGCCTTGACGCCGGCATCGAGGTTCTTCTCGTTCGGGTTCGGGTCGACGTCAGCGAAGATCGCCCGGCCGAGGCCGGCATCTTCGAGGATATCAAGCGCGGTTTTGGTGATCGCCATCGAGGCCAGGCCGCGGTCAGTGACGAGCAGCGGCTTTTTGATGCCGAGGCTCTTGCAGGCGTCGGCCAGCTCCTTGATGCGGCCCCGGCCGAGCTTGACCGATGTCGGATAGCTCCAGTTTGCGGTGATGTTGCTGCTGCTCATGCTGTGACTTTCTTCAGGTGGAAGGATTTCGGACGCGTCAGATTCTGGAAGCCGATGATCGACAGCGAGCCGCCGCGGCCGGTCTCCTTGACGCCGGTCCAGCAGAGCGCCGGATCAAGATAATCCGCGCGGTTCATGAAGACGGTGCCGGTTTCGATCTCGCGGCCAAGCCGCGCCGCCCGCTCGGCATCTTTGGTCCAGAGCGAGGCGGTCAGCCCATACTGGCTGTCGTTCATCAAAGCCAGCGCTTCCTCGTCGCTCTTCACCTTCATGATGCCGACTGCCGGGCCGAAGGTCTCCTCGCGCATGAAGGCCATGGAATGGTCGACATCGACGAGGACCTGCGGCGCGAGATAGGCGCCGCCGTCGTCCTGGGGAAAAAGCTTGGGATCGACAAGCGCCTTGGCGCCCTTGGAAACCGCCTCGGCGATCTGCTCGCGCACCACCTTCGCGAAACGCTTGTTCGCCATCGGCCCGAGCGACGTTTCCGGATCGAGCGGATTGCCGAGCTTGTAGTTCGACACCCAGGCGACCGATTTCTCGACGAAGGCGTCATAGAGCGATTCATGCACATAAATGCGCTCGATGCCGCAGCAGCACTGGCCGGAATTGTAGGTCGCGCCGTCCATCAGGGTGTCGACGGCCGCATCGAGATCGGCGTCTTCCATGACGTACCCCGGATCCTTGCCGCCGAGTTCGAGGCCGAGGCCGGTAAAGGTGCCGGCTGCGGCCCGCTCCATAGAGCGGCCGCCTTCGACCGATCCGGTGAAGTTGACGAAGTTGAAGCTGCCGATGGCAATCAGCGCCGACGTGGTTTCATGATCGAGGAAGACGTTCTGGAACACGTCTTCGGGAACGCCGGCCTCGATGAAGGCCTGCACCAGCCGTTCACCGACGAGCAATGTCTGCGAGGCATGTTTCAGCACCACCGTATTGCCGGCCATCAGCGCCGGAGCGATCGTGTTGATCGCCGTCATATAGGGATAGTTCCAAGGTGCGACGACGAAGACGACGCCGTGCGGCTCGCGCTCGATACGGCGTTCGAAACGATCGCTCTCTTCGACGACGAGCGGGGCCAGCGCATCCGCCGCAATCGATGCGACATAGTTGGAGCGCTCGTTAAAGCCCTTATATTCGCCGCCATACTTGATCGGCCTGCCCATCTGCCAGGCAAGCTCCGGCACGACGACGTCGGACATCTCATTCAGCCGTGCGGCGCCCTTCAGGACAAGCTGGACACGCTCTTCAAGCGGCCGTTTCGCCCAGGCCTTCTGCGCCTTGCGGGCGCGCGCCACCACGTCCTTGGCGGCGTCGAGCGAAAGTGCTGCGCGCTCCGCGTAAACCGATCCGTCGACCGGTGAAATGCATTGGATCATTGCCATGATCGGTTCCTGTCCTCGTATTGATCAAAAATTTCGTCGAGGGCATAGCCCCTCATCCGCCTGCCGGCACCTTCTCCCGCTCGCGGGGCGAAGGGGGTATGCCGCACCGTTTTCCGAACTCTCAAGCGATCCGTGTGGCAAGTCCCCTCTCCCCGTTTTTTACGGGGAGAGGGTTAGGGTGAGGGGCAAAGCCGCGAAATCCGTATTAGGCTCTTTCGAACCCCCGCGCCACTTCCCAATCGGTGATGCGGCGGTCGTATTCTTCCTGCTCCCATTCGGCAGCACGAGTGTAATGGTCGATGACGTCGTCGCCGAAGGCTTTGCGCAGCATCGCCGATTCCGTCATTTCGGTTGTTGCCGCGCGTAGCGTGCGCGGTATTTCGCGAATGTCCTTGCCGCCATAGGCGTCGCCGACGAAGGGGGCTTCGAGCTCCAGCTTGTTCTCGATCCCGTCGATACCGGCGGCAAGCAGCGCGGCGAAGGCGAGATAGGGATTGAGATCGGAGCCTCCGACCCGGCATTCGATGCGGATACCCTTTGTCTCCTCGCCGCAGAGACGGTAGCCGGCAGTGCGGTTGTCCTTGCTCCAGATCGCCTTGGTCGGCGCAAAGGTGCCGGCCATGAAGCGCTTGTAGGAATTGATGTAGGGCGCCAGGAAATAGGTGATCTCGCTCGCATGGGCAAGAAGCCCGGCAACGTAATTGTGCATCAGCGGCGACATGCCGTATTTGCCGGCATGGTCGAAGAACAGCGGCTTTTCCTCGAGGCTCCAGAGCGACTGGTGGATGTGCGAAGAGCTGCCGGCCGCATTGTAGTTCCACTTCGCCAGGAAGGTGATGGCCTTGCCCTTCGACCAGGCGATCTCCTTGCAGCCGTTCTTGATAATCGCATGCCGATCGGCCATGGCGAGCGCATCGGCATAGCGCACGTTGATCTCCTCCTGGCCGGCGGAGGCCTCGCCCTTGGAGTTCTCGACCGGAATGCCTGCGCCCTGCAGTCCGGTGCGGATCGCCCGCATCACCTCTTCTTCCTTGGTGGTCTGGAAGATGTGGTAGTCCTCGTTATAGGCGCTGGCGAGCTTGAGATTGCGGTAGCCCGAGGCATGCGCCGCCTCGTAGCTCTGGTCGAACAGGAAGAATTCGAGCTCGGAAGCCATATAGGCCTTCATGCCCATGTCTTCGAGCCGCTTCACCTGCTTCTTCAGGATCGCGCGCGGCGAATGGGCAACCTCTTCATGGGTGTGATGGTCGAGCACGTCGCAGAGTACCAGGGCCGTACCTTCGAGCCAGGGAATGCGGCGCAGCGTCGAAAGATCCGGCTTCATCGTATAGTCGCCGTAACCCTTCTCCCAGCTCGTCGCCTTGTAGCCGGAGACGGTTTCCATCTCTATGTCGGTCGCCTGCAGATAGTTGCAGCTATGCGTTTCCTTCCAGGCGCTCTCGACGAAATATTCCGCCTGGAAACGCTTGCCCATCAGCCGGCCCTGCATATCCACTTGGCAAGCCAGAACCGTATCGATGCGCCCTTCGGCAACATCCTTCCTGAGGTCGTCGATTGTGTAGCTGCTGCTCATGATTGATCCGCCTGAACTGGAATTGAAGAAAATCGGGGCAACGAAATCGCATGCGCTCGACCTGGTATCACGGCCCGATGCCTTTTCGTTGATCCGGTGATGGGGCCGCAGGATGCGGCCCCGCCACTTGAGAGGGAAGCCTCGATGCTTAACGTTCGCCGCTTTCGCCGACGGCCGCCTCGGCCGCCGCGATCTCGGCCTGGCGCTTCGCCACGTCGGCGCCGATCGGCGGCCCCTTGAAGCGACGGCTCTCGAAGCCGAACCAGACGATGCCGGTGACCACGAGGAAGCCGACGGTGATGTAGAGCGCCCATTCGTTCGGCGGCTGGATGCCTAGAATGAAGATCAGCATCATCGCTATGATCGACAGCACCGCGAACAGCTTGAAGACGCCCTCTCCGAGGTTCCACGGGCCCATTTTGTCCCACTTCGAGGTGCCCCAGGCGAAGAGGCCGAGCGTGATCGGGATCGCGAAGGAGAAGAATAGGAAGATGACCGTGCACGAGACGACGATCGTGTAAACCGGCGTATCCCCGATCGTAACGAGCGACGAGCCCCAGACGAACAGCACCGACAGGATCGATCCCGTCCAGATCGCGGCTACCGGGGTACGATACTGCGGGCTGACCTTCGACAGCGCCTTGGAGGCCGGCAGACCGCCGTCACGCGAGAAGGCGAAGATCATGCGGGACACCGAGGTGACGGTCGCAAGGCCGCACAGCCATTGGCTGACGAAAATCGCAAGATAAAGGAGGTCCTTGACGACCGGGTTCACCTGGCTGTCCATCGCCCAGAAGAACACGTTCCAGCCCTGTTTTGCCGCCTCGTCCATGTTCGGCAGCATCAGCACGAAGGCGCACAGCATGATATAGCCGAACAGCGCCGACCATAGAACCGAGGCCACCATGCCGCGCGGGACCGAATGGGCGGCCTTGACCGTCTCCTCAGATGTATGCGCCGAGGCGTCATAGCCGGTGATGGTGTAGATCGGCAGCAGCAGACCGAGAAGGAAAACCCAGGCGCCCGAGGTGGACGGCCAGACGTTGCCACCGACTTCGCCGGAATAATTGGCGAAGGTGAAGAGACGGCCGAATTCATAGGAGGGCGCCGCGAGAAGGCATACGACCGCCAGCGCGATCGAAGTCGCGAAGATCAGGTAGCCCGAAAAGTCGGTCAGCTTCGCAGTCAATCCGATGCCCATGTGGTTCACCAGGGCCTGAGCGCCGGTGATGATCACCAGGAAGAGGATGCGCACCGTCGTGGAATCCGTCAGGCCGAGGTAAGTTGTGCCGAAGGAGCCCATGAAGAAATAATAGGTGCCGACATTGATGGCGCCGAGCACGGTGACGAGACCAAGCAGGTTGAACCAGGCGGTCAGCCAGCCGGTGAAGCGGTTGCCGAGAATCGAGCCCCAGTGATAGAGGCCGCCAGCCGTCGGATAGGCGGAGCTGATCTGCGCCATGGCGACGGCGAAGACGAGCGAGACGAAGCAACCGACCGGCCAGCCGATGCCGATCGCCGCACCGCCGGCGCCCGAGGTTGCCTGAGCCAGCGAATTGATGCCGCCGGAAAGAATGCAGATGATGGAGAATGATACGGCGAAATTCGAGAATGAGCTCATTCGCCGTTCGAGTTCCTGGGCATAGCCCATCGAATGCAGGATGTGCACATCCTGCTTTTTATCAAGTTCGGTATAATCCGACATGACTTCCCCCTGTTCACGATCGGCCGCGGAATTGCGGCCGGTTCAGTGCCAATTGCCCGCGGCATTTTCGCCGTGCGGACGTCCGCAGATAAACTGCTCCCTCGGGTCTTGTTTTTTATTCAGGCTTCCAAGCTGTGCTGGAGAAGCCCTGTCAGATAGTCGGCCATGACCCCTTGGCCGCCATCGTCTGCGATGAGGTCGTTACGGACCTCGATCATCACATTGCGCAAGCCGTTCGAAAGCCCATGCAGGATCAGCGTGTGGGTCACGCCATCCTCCGGCCCGTAAGGCTGGTTGCGTTCAGTCCTGTAAAGCGGCGCTTCGGCCGCAGCGTCCAACATGCGGTCGGCAAGCCGGCTGTCCTCATCGTGCAATATGCCGAGTTCGACGGCGCGTTGCCGTCCATGATAGATCGGCGTGAAGCTGTGCATCGTCACGATGACGGTATCCTGCCCCCTCGCCCGACGATCGCGGATCAGTCCGCGGATGGCATCATGGAAAGGCACGTAAAGCGCATCGGTGCGCGCCAGACGCTCCTCGGCGCTCAAATCCTTGTTGCCGGGAATGGCATAGATCTCGCTGGTTTCCGGCATGGCGCCCAATGAACTTGGCGGCCGGTTGCAGTCGTAGATCAGCCGGGAGAAGCGCTGGAAGACGAGAGTCGCGTCGAGTGCCTGCGACACGCCGCGGGCAACCGCGAGCGCACCCGGATCCCAGGCGATATGGCTCGACAGCGCTTCGTTGGGCAGGCCTAGATCGCCGAACCGGGCGGGAAGCGTCTTCGAAGCGTGTTCGCAGACGAGCAACACTGGGCTCCGGCCGTCGACGCGTTCGATCCCGACGCAATCGCCATCCGCCTCGCTGAGGATTTTTGGCCGGGCCAGCACCAACGGCGCCACTCCTATCCCTTAATAAAAGCTTTATAGAAAAGAATTCTTCAGCTTTTGGCGACTGTCAAGCAGTCGCTGAAAATTTCTTTTCATGACAGTGGTTGACATGGATTGTGACAGCGTTGTTAACTTTGGTCGGAGGAGTGGCGCCAGACCACCCCCGGGGAGCAAGATCAAGTGACCACTGCGTCGAAGACGGTTTCGGACGTCATACATTCGCATCTCGGCGTGTTGACACGTGCCGAGAAACAATTGGCGGAAAGCCTTCTCGACAATTATCCGGTTTCCGGCCTCGGCAGCATCACCACCATCGCAGAGAACGCCGGCGTTTCTACACCGACCGTCGTGCGGATGGTGCAGAAGCTCGGTTTCAAGGGCTATCCCGATTTTCAGGCGCGCCTGCATCAGGAGGTCGAAGCGACGATTTCCAATCCCATCACCAAGCACGATCGCTGGGCGCAAAACGCGCCGGGCACTCATATCCTCAACCGTTTCGCCGATGCCATCATGGGCAATCTGCGCCAGACACTGACCGATCTCGATACGGCGACCTTCGACAGCGTCGCCTCGCTGCTGTCGGATCGCAAGCGCGGCCTCTATTTCGTCGGCGGCCGCATCACCGGCGCGCTGGCCGAGTATTTCTTCACCCATATGCAGGTCATCCGGCCGGCCACGACACTGCTGTCGTCCAATTCCAGCAGCTGGCCGCAATATGCCCTCAACATGAACGCCGGCGACATCCTGATCATCTTCGATATCCGCCGCTATGAGCAGGAAATGGTCAGCCTTGCCACCGCCGCCCGCAAGCGCGGTGCCGAAATCGTCGTCTTCACCGACCAATGGGCCTCGCCCGCTGCCAAACTCGCACGGCACGCTTTCCGCGTCCGCATCGAAGCGCCATCGGCCTGGGATTCGTCGGTCGTCACTCTTTTCATCGTCGAGGCTCTGATCGAGGCCGTCCAGAATTCCACCTGGGACGAGACGAAGGAGCGCATGAAGACGCTGGAAGGGCTGTTCGAGCAGAGCAGGCTTTTCCGCAAACCGGGTTAAGAGGGCAAGGCTAAAAGAGAGGGAAAAACAAACGCGGACTTGGCGGAAGTGAACGATGCCGTCGCAAATGAAACATCAGTCACAAGCGCCTGCTATTCCGGCAAAACTAACGTCATCCAACCGTCACACAAGCTTCATGTAAGCTGATTAACAGCATCGCCAGACACTGAAAACCCGAAGGAGAACAACAGTGATCTCTAACATTTCTCGACTCCTGTCGCTTTCTACTGCGATGATCGTGGCTTCGACCGCGATTGCCGCCGCAGAACCGAGCGCAGAACTGATCGCCGCCGCCAAAAAGGAAGGCACGCTGACCACGATCGCTCTCCCGCACGACTGGTGCGGCTACGGCGAGGTCATTGCGGGCTTCAAGGCCAAGTACGGCCTCGAGGTCAACGAGCTGAACCCGGATGCCGGCTCGGGTGACGAAATCGAAGCGATCAAGGCCAACAAGGGCAACACCGGCCCGCAGGCCCCCGACGTCATCGACGTCGGCCTCTCCTTCGGCCCGTCCGCCAAGAAGGACGGTCTGATCCAGCCTTACAAGGTCTCCACCTGGGATTCGATCCCGGACACAGCAAAGGATCCGGAAGGCTACTGGTACGGCGACTACTACGGCGTTCTCTCGTTCCTCGTGAACAAGGATCTCGTCAAGGAATCGCCGGCTGATTGGCCCGACCTGAAGAAGAGCGATTACGCAAACAGCGTCGCGCTGGCAGGCGATCCGCGCACCGCCAACCAGGCTGTCCAGGGCGTCTACGCCGCCGGTCTTTCCGCATCCGGCGGTGACGCTGCCAAGGCAGGCGAAGAAGGCCTGAAGTTCTTTGCCGAGCTGAACAAGGCCGGCAACTTCGTGCCCGTCGTCGGCAAGGCCGCTCCCTTCGCGCAGGGATCCACACCGATCATCATCGCCTGGGACTATAACGCGTTGTCTTGGGGTGAAGGCCTGAAGGGCAACCCTCCGTTCGAAGTCGTCGTTCCGAAGACGGGTGTCGTCGCCGGCGTATACGTGCAGGCGATTTCCGCCTTCGCTCCGCACCCGAACGCCGCCAAGCTCTGGATGGAATACCTCTATTCCGACGAAGGTCAGCTCGGCTGGCTGAAGGGCTATTGCCACCCGATCCGCTTCAACGATCTTGCCAAGAACAACAAGATCCCGAAGGAACTGCTCGATAAGCTGCCGCCGGCAGCAGCCTATGAAAAGGCCGTCTTCCCGACGCTCGAAGAGCAAGCGGCAGGCAAGGAAACCATCACCAAGAACTGGGATTCCGTCGTCGGCGCCAACGTTAAGTAAACTCCGATCCGGCCTCCCCGCCCCAAGGGCGGGGAGGTCTTCTCACTCCGATGCCCAGGATGAGCTTTTCATGAGTACCGTTTCAACGCCGATGGTGAGCAGCGCCCCCTTGATCAACAAAGACCGCGTGATCGACTGGCTGGGCATTGCGCCCTTCATCATTTTTTCTCTGCTGTTCCTGATCATCCCCACACTCTATCTTGTGGCGGGCGCATTCCTGACGCCCGAGGGCGATTTCACGCTGAAGAATATCGGCGATCTTTTTACTCCATCGATCATGAGCGCCTACTGGATCAGTATCAAGGTCTCGGTGGCATCCGCCCTTGGCGGCGCGCTGATCGGATTTTTTCTCGCCTGGGCCGTCGTGCTCGGTGGTCTGCCCGCCTCGGTGCGCTCGACGCTTTTGACCTTTTCCGGCGTAGCCTCGAATTTCGCCGGCGTGCCGCTTGCCTTCGCCTTCCTGGCGACGCTCGGCCGCACCGGCCTCTTGACGGTATTCCTGCGGGAATGGTTTGGCTTCAATCTCTACGGCACCGGCTTCAACCTTCTGTCCTTCTTCGGCCTAACCATCACCTATATGTATTTTCAGATCCCGCTGATGGTGCTGATCCTGACGCCGGCGCTCGACGGCATGAAGAAGGAATGGCGCGAGGCCTCCGAGATTCTAGGCGCCACCAACCGCCAATATTGGATGATGGTCGCCCTGCCGATCCTGTGGCCGAGCCTGCTCGGCACCACGCTGCTTCTCTTCGCCAACGCCTTCGGCGCCATTGCCACCGCCTTCGCGCTGACTGGCAGCTCGCTCAACATCGTGCCGATCCTGCTCTACGCGCAGATCCGGGGCGACGTTCTGCACAATGCCAATCTTGGTTACGCCATTGCGCTCGGCATGATCGTCATCACAGGCGTCTCCAACGTCCTTTACCTCATGCTGCGCATGCGCGCCGAGCGGTGGCAGAAATGAAAACACAACGTCTTGGAGCCTGGATCGCCATCATTCTCGGCGCATCCTATTTCATCATCCCGCTGATCGGCACAATCGAATTTTCGCTGCGCATGCGCCGCGGCGAATACAGCCTCGACGCCTATCAGTCGGTTTTCTCGGACATACAATTTCGCGAGACCTTCGGCTACTCCATGCTGATGGCGTTGCTCACCATCGTCTTCGGCATGCTGCTCGTGGTGCCGACGGCCTACTGGGTGCGGCTGCGCCTGCCGCAGATGCGTCCTGTTGTCGAGTTCATCACGCTGCTGCCGCTCGTCATTCCGGCGATCGTCATCGTCTTCGGCTACCTCAGAATGTACAATTCGTCATCCTACTTGCCGCTGACGGGTTCGACGACGGGGACCAACGCCCTGCTGGTCTTCTCCTATATCACGCTGTCCCTGCCATACATGTACCGCGCCGTCGATACTGCCATGCGCGCCATCGATGTCCGTACGTTGACGGAAGCGGCCGAAAGCCTCGGCGCCCGCTGGACGACCATCATGTTCCGCTGCATCTTCCCGAACGTCATGAGCGGCGTACTCTCCGGCGCCTTCATCACATTGGCGATCGTCATGGGCGAGTTCACCTTCGCCGCATTGCTCAACCGTCCGGCCTTCGGCCCCTATTTGCAGCTCGTCGGCGCCAACAAGGCCTATGAACCTTCGGCGCTCGCCGTCATCGCTTTCTCGATCACCTGGCTCAGCATGGGCCTGCTCAATCTCGTTTCCCGCTTCGGCAAAGCCCGCCCGGCAAAGGCTTAAGGTAACCGGCTCATGTCTTTCCTCACTCTGAATAACATCCAGAAATCCTTCGGCCCGGTTCAGGTCGTCAAGAATTTCAACATGAACATCGAGAAGGGCGAATTCATCTCCTTCCTCGGCCCGTCAGGCTGCGGCAAGACCACCGTCCTGCGCATGATCGCCGGCTTCGAAACCCCGACCGGCGGCACGCTGACCATCAACGGCAAGGATCAGAGCGCGCTGAAGCCGAACCAGCGCAATATCGGCATGGTCTTCCAGGCTTATGCCCTGTTCCCCAACATGTCGGTGCATGACAATGTCGCCTTCGGGCTCAAGGTTGCCGGCGCGCCGAAGCCGGAGATCGACGCCCGTGTCAAGGAAATGCTCGGCCTGATCAAGCTCGATCATCTCGCCGACCGTTACCCCTATCAGCTGTCGGGCGGTCAGCAACAGCGCGTGGCACTTGCCCGCGCGCTCGCCGTTAAACCGCAAGTGCTGCTGCTCGACGAACCCCTCTCCGCCCTCGATGCCAAAATTCGCGTGTCACTGCGCGAGGAAATCCGCCAGATCCAGCAGCAGCTCGGCATCACCACTGTCTTCGTCACCCACGACCAGGAAGAGGCGCTGTCGATTTCCGATCGCATCGTCGTCATGAATGCCGGCAAGGCCGACCAGATCGGCTCGCCCTTCGAGATCTACAACAAGCCGGCCACACGCTTCGTCGCCTCCTTCGTCGGCACGCTGAACCTGATCGAAGCCGAAGTCGTGGACCCCGACGCCAATGTCATTCGGATCGGCGATCAGAAGATCACCCTGAAGCAGTCGGTCGCAGCTCACAAGGCCGGCGAAATCATCTCGCTGGCGCTGCGCCCGGAAGCAGGCTCGCTCTCCGACACCGCCAGAAGCGATACGGCGCTGACCGGCCAGGTCGTCTCGGCTCACTTCCTCGGTTCGGTCATTCGCACCCGCATGAATGTCGGCGGCAACGTCATTTCCTTCGACATGTTCAACAGCCCCGGCGTCACCCCGCCGCAGGCCGGAGAAACCGTGACGCTGCGCTTCATGGCTGCCGATTTGCTGATCATCCGCGACTGAGTTCACCAATATAGCTCACGCAAAAGGCGCCGCGAAACGGCGCCTTTTCATTGTTAGGAATGATCGAGGAGAGGTCGTGACCGCCTGAAACACCCGGCGCGGTGTGCCTCTCTACGCCAGGGGCAAGTTTAGCTTGACCACTCTCGGTCATCCCAGGCCTTGAAAGGCCGAGCATGCCGGAGTGTGGGGTTGGCTGGTGGAACAATCGCGCGCAGACCCTCATGTCAGGAATGCCATCTGCCAGTGAACCCACAATGCCGGCCTATCGCCAAACAATTGACAATGCCCCTCTCACCGAATCGCCCGGTCGTCCGCGTCAAAGCGATGCACACGCGCTTGGTCCGGCGTCGCATAGACGATCTCATCGGGCTCATACTGGTGCTCGCCGAAAAGGCGCGCCGTCAGCAGGCCGCACTGCTCGGATTCCAGATAGATGATCGTGTCGGCGCCGAGATGCTCGACATGCACTACCTTCGCACGCCACGTCCCCTGCTCGCGCGACAGCGTCATGTGTTCGGGACGCACGCCGATCGTCTTGGCGCTATGATCGCCCACCTTTTCGCCGGGGACGAAATTCATCTGCGGCGAGCCGATGAAGCCGGCGACGAAGACGTTGGCCGGGCGGTTGTAAAGCTCCATCGGCGAGCCGATCTGCTCGATCGAGCCGGCATTCAGCACGACGATCTTGTCGGCAAGCGTCATCGCCTCGACCTGGTCGTGGGTGACGTAGATCATCGTCGCCTTCAGGCCGCGGTGCAGCCGGGCGATTTCGAGCCGGGTCTGGACGCGCAGCGCCGCGTCAAGGTTGGACAGCGGCTCATCGAACAGGAAGAGTTCCGGCTCGCGCACGATGGCGCGGCCGATGGCGACGCGCTGCCGCTGGCCGCCGGAGAGCTCGGCTGGCCGCCGCCCCAGATAAGGCGCAAGCGAGAGCATGCCGGACGCCTTGCCGACCCGCTTGTCGATCTCGTCCTTGGCCGTTCCCGCCTGTTTGAGGCCGAGCCCCATATTGTCCTTGACCGTCAGGTGCGGATACAGCGCATAGGACTGGAACACCATGGCGATGCCGCGCTTGGCCGGCGGCGTCAGCGTCTCGTCGCGGCCGTTGATGACGACGGCGCCCGAGGTCACGTCCTCGAGGCCGGCGATGCTGCGCAACAGCGTTGATTTTCCGCAGCCGGACGGCCCGACGAAGATGACGAATTCGCCATCCTCGACTTCGAGATCGATGCCTTTCAGCACCTCATGCGTGCCATAGGTCTTGCGGATGGATTTGAGTTGAAGCGATCCCACTGTGTTTCCCTTACAATCTGACCGGCTGGCCGGTACGCACGCTCTCGTCGGCGGCAAGGCAGATGCGCAGCGACGCCACCGCATCCGCCATATGGCGATCGAGGTTCAGATCCTCGCGGATCGCCCTCAGCATGAAGGCCTGTTCCAAGTCGCAGAGCGCCTGATGACCGGGCTCGCCTGTCATCCTCATATCCTGGTCGGGCCTGATGAATTTGCCGTCCGGGCCGGTTTCAGCCGTGTGCAGACGGATCACCGAGGTCTTGGTGTGCGTGTCTATATCGTCGGACTTGGCATTCGGATCCATGACGATCGACACTGCGCCCTTCGGCGACATTACATCCTTCACGAAAAAGGCTGTCTCCGAGATCATCGGTCCCCAGCCGGCCTCATACCAGCCGACCGAACCGTCCTCGAAAAGCACCTGTAGGTGGCCGTAATTATACATGTCGGCGGCGATTTCATCGGAGAGACGCAGCCCCATGCCGCGCACCTCGACGGCTCTCGCATCGGTGATCTGGCACATGACGTCGACATAATGCACGCCGCAATCGACGATCGGCGGGGTCGTGCGCATCAGCGACTTGTGCGTCGCCCAGGTCGGACCGCTGGACTGCTGGTTGAGGTTCATGCGGAAGACGTAAGGCGGGCCGAGCTTGCGCGCTTCCGCTATCAGCTTCATCCAGGACGGATGATGGCGAAGGATATAGCCTATCACCAGCTTGCGCCCCGCCTTCTCCGCTGCCGCAACGACCCGCTCGGCATCGGCGACGGTGGTCGCCAGCGGCTTTTCCACGAAGACATGACAACCGGCCTCGAAGGCGGCGACGGCATAATCGGCATGGCTGTCGGAATAGGTGTTGATCGAGCAGAGATCCGGCTTCAGCTCCGCAAGCGCCGTCGCGAAGTCGGGATGAACAGTATAGCCCTGCAGCGCGGGCTCCAGCTCCGGTGTCGAGCGATTGACGAGACCGACGATTTCGAAGCCGGGATTGTTGTGATAGGCGAGCGCGTGGCTGCGGCCCATGTTGCCGAGGCCCGCAACGACGACGCGGATCGGTTTCTCCTGGTTCATTTGACTGCTCCCGACGTGATGCCGCGGATCAGCTGCCGCGAGAAGATGACGTAAAGGATCAGGATCGGTAGGATGGCTAGCGACAGGGCCGCCAGCACCGCATTCCAGTTGGTGACGAACTGGCCGATGAAGATCTGCGAACCGAGCGTCACCGTCTTGGTGCTTTCGGCAGGCGCCAGGATCAGCGGAAACCAGAGGTCGTTCCAGATCGGAATCATGGTGAAGACGGCGACTGTCGCCATGGCCGGGCGCACCAGCGGCAGCACCAGGCGGAAGAAGATCGCATATTCGGAAAGCCCATCGATGCGCCCGGCGTTCTTCAGATCGTCCGAAACCGTGCGCATGAATTCCGACAGGATGAAGATCGCCAGCGGTATGCCCTGCGCGGTATAGACGAGGACGAGCGCCGTCAGCGTATTGACGAGACCGGCCGCCACCATGCCCTGCAGGATCGCCACCGTGCCGAGGCGGATCGGGATCATGATGCCAATCGCCATGTAGAGCCCGAGCAGCAGATTGCCGCGGAAGCGGTATTCAGACAGAGCGAAGGCAGCCATGGCGCCGAACAGCAGCACCAGCAGGATCGAAACAACAGTCACAACGAAACTGTTCTGGAAATAGGTGGCGAAATCGCCCTGCCCCAGCACCGTCTGGTAGCCGACGAGGCTGAAGGTCGACGGCGTCGGGATCATCAGCGGTTCGCGGAAGATCGAGTTGCGATCCTTGAACGAGTTGACGATGGTCAGGAACACCGGAAACAGCGCGACCAGCGTATAGGCGCCGAGCGCCAAGTGCACGAGGCCGGTGCGGATCGGAGATGTGCGTGCCTTGGACATGCGCGCTCCTCAGAACTGGTAGCGACGCATGCGCCGCTGGATGACGAAGAGATACAGCGAGACGCCGGCGAGAATGATGAGGAACATCACGGTCGCGATCGTCGCACCCATCGAGCGGTCACCGAGCTGCAGCTGGAAACCGAAGAAGGTGCGGTAAAGCAGTGTGCCGAGAATGTCGGTCGACATGTCGGGTCCGGCAAGCGCGCCCTGCACCGTGTAGATCAGGTCGAAGGCGTTGAAATTGCCGACGAAGGTCAGGATCGAGATAATGCCGATCGCCGGCAGGATGAGCGGCAGCTTGATCTTCCAGAACTGGGCCCAGCCGGTGACGCCGTCACATTCGGCCGCCTCGATCACCTCTTCGGGAATGCTAAGCAGCGCTGCATAGATCAGCATCATCGGAATGCCGATGTACTGCCAATTGGAGATCAGCGACACGGCGATCAGCGCCGAACCGGGCTTGCCGAGCCACGGCGCGAACAGGAATTTCAAGCCGATGAGGTCGAGCATCCAGGGCGCCACACCCCAGATCGGCGACAGGATCAGCTTCCAGATGAAGCCGACGATGACGAAGGAGAGCAGCGTCGGCAGGAATATCGCCGTGCGGTAGAAGGCGACGCCTCGCAGCTTCGGTACCGAAAGAAGGGCTGCGAGCGCAATGCCGATCGGGTTCTGCACGCACATGTGGATGGCGAAGAAGATCACGTTGTTGACGAGGGCATTCCAGAAATCATGCGCCCAGCGCGGATCGCCGAACAGCACCTTGAAATTCGCAAGCCCGACGAAGGCCGGCTGCCCGTCGACAGTGTTATAGAGCGAGAGCCTCAGCGTTTCGATCAGCGGCAGCACCATGACAGCGGAGTAGACGATCACCGCAGGCAGCATGAAGATGAAGATGTGCCAGCGCACCGGGCGCTTGATCGGGACGATATCGGCCGCGTTGTCGGTTTCGCTCATGGCTTTTGCCTGTTCTTGTCGCCTCGCCGCAATCTTGCTGGCGCAGATGGAAAATGTTGCGCCTCACCCGAACTCTCTGCGGTTGGCAAGAGAGGGAACGCCCCGCTGGGGATGCAATAACGGGCTGGGAGGTCGCTGCGAGTCTCCTTCTCCCCGCAAGCGGGGAGAAGGTGGCCGGCAGGCCGGATGAGGGGCCGCAAACGCCACCCCTGATCGCATTCACTTGGCCGGCTTGTACCAGCTATCGAGGCCCTTCTGCAGCTTCTCGGCGGCGACCTGCGGCGTATCGGTGCCGTTGATCACATTGGCCGATTCGACCCAGGTCTCGTTCTCGAGGTTCGGCGTGCCGCGCGACAGGATCTGGTAGGTCGAGCGGACGGTCGACTTGTAGGGGCCGCGCCAGGAAACGAACTCCTGAGCGAGCGGATCGGACATCTTCACCGGGCTGGAGTTCAGGCTGAAGAAGCCCGGCAGCGCGTTCGCATAGATATCGGCGAATTCGGGCGAAGCGACCCAGCTGAGGAACTTCTTGGCTTCCTCAGGATGCGTGCTCTTCGCGTTCAGGGCGACGCCGATATCAGGATGATCGGAAATATAGCCCTGGTCGCCTGCCTTCGGAACCGGCGGCGGGAAAGCGCCCATCTTGAACTGCGCCTGCGTGTTGAAGAGCGCGATCTCCCACGAACCGGCCGGGTAGATGGCGGCGCGGCCCAGCGTGAAGAGGTTCTGGCTGTCCGAATAGGTCTGGGCTTCGAAACCATCGCCGAGATAAGGCTTCCACTTGGCAAGCTCTTCAAAGGGCTTGACCCATGCGGGATCGGTCAGTTTCTGCTTGCCTGCGATCAGGGCTAGGCGGCCCTCTTCACCCTTCCAGTAGTTCGGGCCGATGTTCTGGTAGCCCATGGTAGCGGCTTCCCAGAGATCCTTCGTGCCCATGGCGAGCGGAATATAGGTGCCATCGGCCTTGATCTTGTCGAGGGCTGCGTAGAACTCGTCCTGCGTCTTCGGCACGGAGATGCCGAGCTTGTCGAAGGCATCCTTGTTGTAGATGAAGCCGTGGATGACCGAAGCCATCGGCACGCAGAAGGTGGACTTGCCGTCGTCGGTCGTCCAGGCAGCCTTGGCGACCGGCGAGAAGTTCTCCATACCCGACAGGCTGGTGATGTCGACGAGCTGCTTCTTGTTGAAGAGTTCGAGCGAGGCGTCGAACGGACGGCAGGTAATAATATCGCCTGCGGAGCCGGCATCGAGCTTGGCGTTCAGCGAAGCGTTGTATTCGGTCGGCGCTGTCGGCGAGAAGACGATCTTGATGCCCGGGTTTTTCGCTTCGAACGCCGGAATGATCTTCTCCTGCCAGATCTGCAGGTCGTCGTTACGCCAGCTTTCGACGGTCAGCGTGACATCGGCCGCATGGACGAGACCTGCCGAGGTCAGCAGGCTTGAGGCAAGCAGCAGGCTTTTCAGAGCAGTGTTTTTCATTTCCCTCTCCTGTTTTTAGCGCCGAGGCGCCGTTTTCGATCTGAAACAAGCAATTGGCGCGCCTGAGGAAACGCCCAATGCCCCTTGGAGGGCCGCCAGCAACTGCCGGCCCCGAAAGCTCGATAGGCCGAAGGCGATCGCCTGCGGTCCGGCTGCGCACCCTGCAGATAATCTGCACCGCGCGATGACTGAGGGGGAAAGCTATGGATCCCAAATTATCCGCGAGCCTACCAAGCCGGCGGATCATTCTCCGATCATCTTCGAAGCGGGTCCGGCTTGGCTTTGCTGCCGGGTTTCGTGGGCTTCGAAATGCTGTTCCCTTTTTCCGAATTAAGGCCAAAAAAATACCAATTGTCCAGATGAAATTTAACTTTTCGGCCTTCAAAAATTCGTTAAAAAATTTTGTTGAGCAAAATCAATGCGATAAAAAGATAAATTTTCGCTGCCGCCCCCACTTGGTAAATGGTATTTTTTTGGTATTGTAAGAAAATCCAAGGGGAACGGCGTATCGGAGGCCCGATGACGGAGCTTGCAATCGGCATAGACGGCGGCGGGACGAGCTGCCGGGCAGCGGTCGCGGATAGAAACGGCAACGTCCTTGGCCGCGGTAAGGCAGGCCCTGCCAATATTCTGTCCGACCTGGAAAACTCCCTGCTCAACATCGTCCAATCCGTCCGGCAGGCGCTCAGCGACGCTGGTCTCAACGCTGAAGCCCTATCCTCCGTTGTATCGGTCGTCGGCGTCGCGGGCGCCAACGTCTTGGACTACGGCAAACGAATCGAAAGAGCCCTGCCCTTTGCCCAAGGCTGTGTCGTCACCGATGCCTTGATCTCCCTACAGGGCGCGCTCGGCGATGCCGACGGCATCGTCGGCGCCTTCGGCACCGGTTCGGTCTACAATGCGCGAAGGGATGGCCGGCTGAAGGGCATCGGCGGCTGGGGCTTCGTTGTCGGCGACCAGGCAAGCGGCGCCCGCCTCGGCCGTGACCTCATGGAACGGTCGCTACTCGCCCGTGACGGGGTGCGCCCGGCATCGCCGATCACCGAAGCGGTCATGATCGAATACGGCAACGACCCGGAGCAGATCGTCAATTTCGCCCATACGGCCCGGCCAACGGATTTTGCCCGTTACGCGCCCATGGTCTTCAAGCATGCGTCAGAAGGCGACGTCGTCGCGGTCGGTATCGTCAGGGACGCCGCAACGGCGATCGGCGAAAGCCTCGACGCGCTGCTCTGGCCGGAATGCCCGTCGATCTGCCTGCTCGGCGGTCTTGCGGAAGCTTACGAGCCCTGGCTTTCCGAACGCTACAAGCCGCTGCTCGCCAGGCCGAAGAACGATGCCCTGCAGGGCGCGGTGGAACTCGCGGTCAAGCTCCTCAACGATCAGCAGAGAGGTGCGGCATGACCGACGATCTCGCCACCCTCCTGTCTTTGCAGCGCCTGCAGGCGGCGGGTACCGGACCCCTCTATGTCAAGCTGCGCCGCACGCTCGAAGAAGCCGTGCGCACCGGCACGCTCGGCCAGGGCGATGCGCTGCCGCCGGAACGCGACATCGCCGAATTTGCCGCCGTCAGCCGCGTCACCGTCCGCAAGGCGATCGACGAGCTCGTCGCCGATGGCCTGCTGGTGCGCCGCCACGGCTCGGGCACCTTCGTCGCCAAACCAGTCTCCAAGGTCGAGCAGCGCCTGTCGCAGCTCACCTCTTTCACCGAGGACATGGCGCGCCGCGGCATGTCCTCCCGCTCCGAATGGCTGCACAAGGGCGTGCATACCCCCTCGCCCGACGAAATGATGATCCTTGGCCTACCCGCCGGCATGAAGGTGTCGCGACTCTCGCGCCTGCGCATCGCCGACGACCAGCCCTTGGCAATCGAAAACGCCAGCGTCTCCGGCGAATTCCTGCCGGACCCCTCCGCCGTCACCAATTCGCTCTATGCCGAACTGGAGCGCCTCAACGTACGCCCGGTACGCGCCGTACAGCGCATTTCGGCGACTAACATGAAGGAGGCCGACGCCCAGCTTCTCGGCGTTCCTGTCGGTGCGGCCGGCCTGTCGATCGAGCGTATCTCCTACCTCGGCTCCGGCCGCGCCGTGGAATTCACCCGCTCGCTCTATCGCGGCGATGCCTATGACTTCGTGGCCGAGCTGACGATCGGCGTGAGCTGACGGCTTGAGGCTATCCAAATTATACGGATAATTCGGGGATCGAAGGCTGGAAACCTATCAAGCAGAAGCAAACTCAACCGATCCCTTTCCAGACAGCGAGGGCGCCCTCGTCGATCGGCTCAAAGAAATCCGGCCCGTCTCCAAAGACTTGTCCTTTGAGCAGGCCAATTTTGAAGGAGGATCGTACAACCGGAACAAGCTTCACCACGGGCTTGCGCCCTTTGGTGATCACCACTTCCTCACCGGAAAGAGCGGCATCGATCAATTTCGACAGACTGGCCTGTGCGGCTCGGATGGTTACTTGGGCTTCCCTCACCTACCTAAGGATGCATTCCATCATCACTTCCGCTATCGAATTCAAACCGCCTGACCACGGCAAATTATCGCGCCACATCAAAAGCATGAAGCCGGAAAGTGAATCATTTTCCGGCTTCATCATCTGTTGATTCATCTCATTAAGAACGGCAACGAGCGCACCTCTACGCCGCGTCGTCGATCTCCTCGTCCGCCTTCCGCGGCACGTAGTTCAGCACCGGCCCAAGCCAACGCTCGACCTCGGAAATCTCCATGCCCTTGCGCTTGGCATAGTCTTCCACCTGGTCCCGCTCCACCTTGGCGACGCCGAAATAATAGGAGTCGGGATGGCCGATATAGAGGCCGGATACGGACGAGCCGGGCCACATCGCGTAGCTCTCCGTCAGCTTCACGCCAGCCGCCTTTTCCGCATCGAGCAGCTTGAAGAGCGTTGCCTTTTCCGTGTGGTCGGGCTGAGCGGGATAACCGGGCGCCGGGCGGATTCCGGCATAGGCTTCGCCGATGAGATCCTCGTTACTGAGCTGCTCATCCCTCGCATAGCCCCAATGTTCGCGCCGCACCTGCTCGTGCATGCGCTCGGCGAAAGCTTCGGCGAAGCGGTCGGCCAACGCCTTGACGAGGATCGAGGAATAGTCGTCGTTCGACCGTTCGAAGCGTTCGGCGATAGCGATTTCCTCGATTCCGGCTGTCACCACGAAACCGCCGACATAATCCTGGACCCCGCTCGTGACAGGTGCGACGAAGTCCGAAAGCGCGACATTCGCCCGTCCGTCCCGCTTCGAAAGCTGCTGTCGCAAGGTGTAGAAGGTGGCAAGCTCCTTGCTGCGGCTTTCGTCGGTGAAGAGGCGGATATCGTCGCCGACGGCGCCGGCCGGCCAGAAGCCGATGACGGCTCGCGGGCGGAACCACTTCTCATCGATGATCTTCTTCAGCATGGCCTGGGCATCGGCCCAGAGCGCACGCGCCGCCTCGCCCTGCTTCTCGTCTTCGAGAATGGCGGGGAAACGGCCGCGCAATTCCCAAGTCTGGAAGAACGGCGTCCAGTCGATGTATCTGGCAAGCTCCGCCAGATCGTAATCCTCGAACACCCGCGTGCCGAAGAATTGCGGCTTCGTCGGCTGATAGGCCGACCAGTCGGTCTTGTGCGCGTTTTCGCGAGCCCGCGCCAAAGGCAGGCGCACCTTCTCCGCTTCGCTGCGGGCATGCGCGGCCGCCACCTTGGCATATTCGGCTCTGACATCGTCGACATAGCCCTGCCGGGTTTCCGGCGAGAGCAGCGCCGAGACGACGCCGACAGCGCGGCTCGCATCGGTGACGTAGACGGCCTGCCCCTTGTTGTAACCGGGGTGGATCTTCACGGCCGTATGCACGCGGCTGGTCGTGGCGCCGCCGATCAGCAGCGGAATTTCGAAGCCCTGCCGCTCCATCTCCGCCGCGACATGCACCATCTCGTCCAGCGACGGCGTGATCAGGCCGGAAAGACCGATGACATCGACCTTTTCGGCGATCGCCGTTTCGAGGATCTTCGTTGCCGGCACCATGACGCCGAGATCGACGATCTCATAGTTGTTGCAGGCGAGCACGACGCCGACGATGTTCTTGCCGATATCGTGCACGTCGCCCTTGACGGTCGCCATCAGGATCTTGCCGGCCGACTGTCGGTCGTCGCCGCCGTTGAGGCGCTTTTCCTCTTCCATGTAGGGAAGCAGGACGGCGACGGCCTGCTTCATGACCCGCGCCGACTTGACCACCTGCGGCAGGAACATCTTGCCCGAGCCGAACAGGTCGCCGACGACATTCATGCCGGCCATCAGCGGCCCTTCGATGACGTGCAGCGGACGGGCCGCCTGCCGGCGCGCTTCTTCGGTATCGGCCTCGATATATTCGGTGATGCCGTTGACAAGCGCATGTTCGAGACGCTTCTCCACGCTCCATTCGCGCCAGGAGAGATCCTGGACACGACCCTCCTTTGCCCCGGCGCCACGGAAACGCTCGGCCACTTCGAGCAGCCGCTCGGTGCTGTCGGGACGGCGGTTCAGCACGACGTCCTCGCAGGCTTCGCGCAGCTCGGGATCGATGTTGTCATAGACCGCGAGTTGGCCGGCATTGACGATGCCCATGTCCATGCCCGCCTGGATGGCGTGGTAGAGGAACACGGCATGCATCGCCTCGCGCACCGGCTCGTTGCCGCGGAAGGAGAAGGACAGGTTGGAGACGCCGCCCGAGATATGCACGAGCGGCATGCGCTCACGGATCGTCCGCGTCGCCTCGATGAAGTCGACGCCGTAATTATTGTGCTCTTCGATGCCGGTCGCGACCGCGAAGATGTTCGGGTCGAAGATAATGTCCTCGGGCGGGAACCCGATCTTCTCGGTCAGCAGCTTATAGGCGCGCTCGCAGATTTCCACCTTGCGCTCATAACTGTCGGCTTGTCCCGTTTCGTCAAAGGCCATGACGACGACGGCGGCGCCGTAATTGCGCAAAAGCCGCGCCTGTGCGAGGAAATTTTCCTCGCCTTCCTTCAGCGAGATCGAGTTGACGATCGGCTTGCCCTGCACCCGCTTCAGGCCGGATTCGATGATCGAGAATTTCGACGAGTCGATCATCACGGGCACGCGAGCGATGTCGGGCTCGGCGGCGATCAGGTTGAGGAACTCGACCATCGCCTTCTCGGAATCGATCAGGCCCTCGTCCATGTTGATGTCGATCACCTGGGCGCCGTTTTCCACCTGGTCGCGGGCGACATCTAGGGCTGCCGTGTAATCGGCATTGGTGATCAGCTTGCGGAACTTCGCCGAGCCGGTGACGTTGGTGCGCTCGCCGACATTGACGAACGGAATGTCCTTGGTCAGCTCGAAGGGCTCGAGGCCCGACAACGACATGAAAGGACGATGCTCCGGGATCGGCCGCGGCTTGTATTTGGCGACAGTCTCGGCGATCGCCCGGATATGCTCCGGCGTCGAGCCGCAGCAGCCGCCGACGATATTGACCAGGCCTTCACGCGCGAAACTGTCGATCTGTGCGGCCATCAGCTCCGGCGTTTCGTCATACTGGCCGAACTCGTTCGGCAGGCCGGCATTCGGATAGGCGCAGATGAAAGTATCGGCAACGCCCGAAAGCTCCTGCAGGTGCGGGCGCATCGCGTTCGCCCCGAGGGCGCAGTTCAACCCGATCGTAAAAGGATTGGCGTGGCGCACCGAGTTCCAGAAGGCTGACGGCGTCTGGCCGGAGAGCGTGCGGCCGGAAAGATCTGTGATCGTGCCCGAGATCATCACCGGTAGGCGCACGCCCTTGGCCTCGAAGCGTTCCTCGCAGGCGAAGATCGCCGCCTTGGCATTCAGCGTGTCGAAGATCGTCTCGATCAGGATGATGTCGGCGCCGCCGTCGATCAGCCCGTCGATCTGCTCGCCATAGGCGTCGCGCAGATCGTCGAAGGTGACGGCACGGAAACCGGGATTGTTGACGTCGGGCGAGATCGATGCGGTGCGGTTGGTCGGACCGATGGCGCCGGCGACGAAGCGGCGGCGGCCGTCCTCGCGCTCGGCGCGGATTGCTGCCCGGCGCACGATTTCGGCACCTTCCTTGTTGAGGTCGTAGACGGCGCCTTCCATCTGGTAATCGGCCTGGGCGATGCGGGTCGAGGAGAAGGTGTTGGTCTCCAGAATATCGGCGCCGGCCTTGGCATATTTGTAATGGATCTCTTCGATCGCATCCGGCTGGGTCAGGATCAGAAGATCGTTATTGCCCTTCTGATGGCAGGCGCAGCCGATGAAGCGAGTGCCGCGGAACTGGTCTTCGTCGTAACCGAGGCCCTGGATCTGCGTGCCCATGGCGCCGTCGAGAACAAGGATGCGCTCGCTCGCGGCTTTCTTCAAAGCGGCGAAAACTTCACTGCCGTCACGCTTGCCCGTTTCCGGACCAAAGAGAGTATCAAACACGGGAGGGCTCCTTGACGTCGTAAGACCAGACTTCCAGATCACATAAAGATATCTTTATGTCAATATATGGCTATCGATTTCATGCTTTGCAAAGCTTCGCCGATGACAGGCTCGCCCGAGCTCTATATAGGCCTTTGCTAGGCTTGTGCACGAAATCGGAGGAGTATCATGGCACCCGCAACCGGCAACGCCGCGCTTGGAAACTGGACAAGCCGCGCCTATCACCGCAGCTGGCTGCTGACGCAGGCAAATGGCCTCTTCGATTTCTTTCAGCACGATTCGATCAATCCCAAGGGTGGCTTCTACGATCTCGACAGCACCGGTAGGCCGCTCGATGCCGAGGGCCAGGTGCGCGGCATCCATATTGCGGCGCGCGCGGTCCATTGTTTCTCGATCGGCGCCCTGCTCGGCCGTGCCGGCGCCGGCGACGTCGTCGACCATGGCATGGACTATCTCTGGAACCACCATCGCGACCGCAAGAACGGCGGCTACTTCTGGTCGCTCGACAATGACGGTCCGGTCGATTCCAACAAGCAGGGCTACGGCCACGCTTTCGTCCTGCTCGCCGCCTCCTCGGCAAAGACAATCGGGCATCCGCTGGCCGACGGTATGCTGGCCGATATCACCGAGATCCTGAACAAGAAGTTCTGGGAACCGCGGCACGGCGCGATCGCCGAGGAATTCACCGCCGACTGGCAGCCGCTCGACGGCGGCGCCTATCGCGGCCAGAATTCCAACATGCACCTGACCGAGGCGCTGATGGCGGCCTTTGAAGCCACCGGCGACAGGGATTACCTCGCCAAGGCCGAAAGCATCGCCGATCTCGTCATCCGCCGTGCGGCCGGTTCGGTCGACTGGCGCGTCGCCGAACATTTCGACGCCGAATGGAACCTCGACAAGGATTACTATCATCCAAACGAAATGTTCCGCCCGGCCGGCACGACGCCAGGCCACTGGTTAGAATGGGCGCGCCTCATCCTGCAGCTCTGGGCCCTCGGCGGCAAACGCATCGAATGGATGCCGGATGCGGCGAAAGCCCTTTTCGAACAATCCATGGCCCTCGGCTGGGACAATGACAAGGGCGGCTTCTTCTACACGCTCGACTGGGACGACAAACCGGCCAAGCGCAACAAGCTCTGGTGGCCGGCCTGCGAGGGTGTGGCTGCCGCGCATTTCCTCAATGAGCACCTGCCGAGCGACTATCACGAGGAATGCTACCGCAAGATCTGGAACGTGATCGAACGCGCCTTCATCGACCACAGGAACGGAGGCTGGCACGAGGAACTGACGGAGGATCTCGTTCCCTCGCACGCGCTCTTCCCCGGCAAGGGCGACATTTATCACGCCCTGCAGGCTTGCCTCATCCCGCTTTTCCCGGCAACGGGCAGCCTGACGAAGGGCATCGCCGAGGCCGGCGGCAGGCTCTGACGGCTGTTTCAGCGGCCGGCGCCGACCCTCCGTCGTTCGGATTGTTCCGGCAGATGCGGCGGCGTCACAGCGGAGAGAGCCGCAACGTATCGAGATCCTTCGCCAGCATCAGCGCCAGGGCCTCGACCACAAGATTGTGGTCGTCGCGCTGCGGCAGACCGGAGACTGTGACGGCGCCGATGCAACCCGTGCCTTTGACATTGATCGGAAAACTGCCGCCATGCGGCGCATAATCGGCGCCATCAAGCCCGTTGTCCTCGACCGTCTTGCTATCCTTGCTGAGCTTCAGGCCGGAGGCATAGCTGCTGCGGAAATAACGCAGCACCATGTTGCGCTTGCGCCTGACCCAATTGACGTTGTCCGGCGTCACGCCCGGGAGCGCGGCATAGAAGACCGGCATCGAATGCAGCGTCACGTCGATTGCGATGCCGAGGCCGCGCTCGCTGGCGAGCTCCTGCAGAAGCTTGCCGAGCTGCCAGGCAGTGGTGAGATCGAAGGCATCGAAGCTCAGCGCCTTTTCCTGCTCGGCGATCCGACTGAGATCGTTGTCGATTGTCATGATAGGCGCTCCTCTGCTGCAATGATCCGCTGCAGACCATTCTCATCAGAAGAGAAAAAGTAAAGCAAAACTTGGTCTTCAGAGCTTCGGCGTCAGCATCTCAAAACGATCGCGGATGGTGGCGCAGGTATCGCCGCCCAATCGAGCAATGGCATCGACCGCGGCCGGATCGACATGCAGCCGTTCCGGATCGACGACGCCGTCGCGGTAATGCGCATAGACGATCTCACCGAGGATAATCTGCCGTGAGCGGCCGAGCTCCAGCGTCACGTGCCGCCGGCATTCGAAGGCGGCCGGCGCCTCTGCGATAAAGGGCGACGCCACCTTCGCGCCAGGTATCGCCGTCAACCCCGCCTGCTTCAACTCGTCGACACCACGCGGATATTTGCTGCCGCAGACATGCATGGCCTCGGCGATGGCGAAGGAGACGATGTTGACCGTGAAGACCTCGGTCAGGCGAATATTGTGGCCGGTGTCCTTGAATGACATGTCGGCATTGTTCTCGACGCCGATCGCCAGGATCGGCGGATCGGCCGACAGGCAGTTGAAGAAGCTGAAGGGCGCGGCGTTGATCCGGCCATGTTCGTCGACCGTCGTCACCAGCGCGATCGGCCGCGGGATGATCGTGCCGATCATCAGCTTGTAACGCTCGCGCTCGCTGAGCTCTTTGAAATCGAAAGAGACCGCCATGGTTCAGCCGATTTTCGGGGCCGGCGAGAAACCGCTCATCGCGCCCATAAAGGGTTTCGGCAGCGGCGAGGCGTAGGAGCCGCGCTTGCTGGTGGAAAGCCCGAGCGACACCAGCGCCTCGGCTTGCTTGACGGCGGCCGCGACACCGTCGACGACGGGCACGCCGTAAATCGCCTGCAATTCCCTGGCCAGATCGGTCATGCCGGCGCAGCCGAGCACGATCGCTTCGGCCCCGTCTTCGACAAGCGCCCGCTCAATCTCGGCCCTCAGCTTGCCGATCGCGCCCGAGGCCGCGTTTTCCAACTCCAGCACCGGAATATCAGAGGCACGCACCTTCGCCCGGTCGCCCATGCCGTACCGGCGTACCAGATTGTCGATCAGCACCCGCGACCGCTCCAGCGTCGTCACCACGGTGAAACGCTGCGCCAGGAAGCCCGCCGTGACCACGGCGGATTCGCAGAGACCGAGAATCGGTACATCGGCAAAACTCCGCGCCGCTTCGAGCCCGGTATCGTCGAAGCAGGCAATCACCGCCGCGTCGTAACCCGCCGCCTGCCGCTCCTTAAGTTCCAAGAGCAGGCCAGGAATCGCGAGCGCCCCGTCATAATGTCCCTCGATGGAGACCGGCCCCATGCTGGATGTCGCGGCGACGATCTCCGTGCCGGATGCCGCCACCGCACGCGCGGCGGCCGCAGCCTTCTCGGTCATGGAGGCCGTGGTATTCGGATTGACGATGAGGATGCGCATATCAGTCTATCTTTGCCTGCCGACGCCCCAGCACCGTCATGATGCCGAGCGCGACGAGAATGATGGTGAAAGAAAACAGCGTCGTCACCGTGCCGAGAGCGTAGAGCACCGGCGTCGTGACGTTGGTGGTCATACCGTAGATTTCGAGCGGCAGCGTATTGTAGCTGCCCGATGTCATCAATGTGCGCGCGAATTCGTCATAAGACAGCGTGAAGCCGAACAGCCCGACGCCGATCAGGCTCGGTGCGATCATCGGCAGCACGACGTGGCGGAAGGTCTGCCAGGAGGTGGCGCCGAGATCGCGGGCCGCCTCCTCGTAAGCGGGCGAGAAGCGGTTGAAGACGGCAAACATGATCAATACGCCGAAGGGCAGCGTCCAGGTCAGATGTGCGCCGAACGCCGAGGAATACCATGCGGGCTTGAGACCGCCCTCCTGAAAAACCACGCCGATGCCGAGCGAAATGATTATCGACGGCACGACCAGGCTGGCGACCGTGGCGTAGAACAGCACAGTCGAACCGCGGAAACGGCGGCGGAAGGCAAGGCCGGCCAGCAGCGACACGACGACGGTCACAACCATCACCATCAGCCCGAGGGTGAAGGAGCGACGGAACGAGGCACCGAAATCGCCGACCGCCTGCTTTTCGAACAAGTTGAAGAACCAGTGCGTGGAAACGCCGTTCATCGGGAAGGTCAGGCCACCATCCGGTCCCTGGAAGGAGAGGATCAGGATCGCCGAGAGCGGACCGTAGAGGAACAGCACGAAGACGACGAAGAAGATCGCCAGCAGATAGAATTCGAGGCCGCGTTTTTCGTGATTCATCTCAAAGCTCCTTGCGGATATCAACGACCCGCAGGATGGCGGCGACCATCAGCAGCACGACCGCAAGCAGCACCACCGCATTGGCGGCGGCCGCCGGATATTGCAGCAGCGACATCTGGTTTTTCATCATCAGCGCTACCGATGCGCTCTGGCCGCCGGACATCACCTGCACCGTAGAAAAATCCGCCATGACAAGCGTGACGACGAAGATCGTGCCGATCGCCATGCCGGGTTTGGCAAGCGGAATGACGACGTTCCACAGCACCTGCCAGCCCGATGCGCCGGCATCGCGCGCCGCCTCGAACAGCGACCGGTCGATGCGCATCAGCGTGTTGAAGATCGGCGTCACCATGAACAAGGTATAGAGATGCACCATGGCGAGCACGACGGCGAAATCGGAATAGAGCAGCCATTCGATCGGCTGCGGAATGATGCCCATCTTGATCAGCGCCGAGTTGACCAGGCCGTTGCGTCCGAGCACCGGAATCCAGGAGATCATGCGAATGATGTTCGACGTCATGAACGGGACGGTGCAGACGAGGAAGAGGATCATCTGCGTCGAAGTCTTGCGGATGTGGAATGCCAGGAAATAGGCGACCCAGAACCCGATGACGAGCGTCAGCCCCCAGACGATGGCGGTGAATTTCAGTGTGTTGAGATAGGTCTTCCACGTCACCCATGAGCCGAGCGTGTCGGCGTAGTTCATGGTGAGGAAATCAGGATAGAGGCCGGCGAAGTCATAATCCCAGAAGCTGACGACAGCGGTCATGGCGATCGGCAGCAGGAAGAAGAAGCCGAGGATGGCGATCAGCGGCGTCGCCTGGAGATAGGAGATGGCTGAGGGGGAGAGGCGGAAAGAACGTCTGCCGCCTGCGCCGCGGCTGCCTTCCTCCGTTTCCACTGCAATGGTCGCCATATCCGGTTCTCCGTTCTGATTACATCAAGCGGAACAAAGGTGGGTGCGGCCCCCCTCATCCGCCTGCCGGCACCTGTGCCTGGGTCGAGCCACCGGTCTCGACCCGTCCTTCGGACCCCCGCTTGGGAGAAGAGAATCGTGGCAGCGTCTCCGCTACCACAACTCAACCTGTCGTCATGCGGCCCGCCCGCAAAACTCCCGCTTCTCCCCAGCGGGGGAGAAGATGCCCGAAGGGCAGATGAGGGGGCGGAGCGAACCGACGTCTTGAGCATCAGCGAAAGACAGCAGCTCCCCGCCCTCCAGGAGGGATCAAGCCGCGATGAACTCGTTCCAGCGGCGGACCATGTAGCGGTCCTCGTCCATGACCGAGTTCCAGCAGGCGACCGCACCCATGCGGGCTTCGAAGGAACCGCCGTCGCGCACCGCACCGGCCTTTTCCATGACCTTGCCTTCGGGAGAGAGGATATCGCCCTGCGCCGGCTTGCCCTCGATCCAGTAACCCCATTCGTCTGCCGTCATGAAGTTCTTGGCCGTCTCCATGCAGGCGGAGTAGTAGCCCTGGCGGTTGAGATAACCGCCGACCCAGCCCGACGTATACCAGTTGATGTATTCGTACGCCGCATCGAGCTGTGCGCCCTTCAGATGCGAGGCAAGGCCGAGGCCGCCGCCCCAGGCGCGATAACCTTCCTTGAGCGGCTGGTATTTGCAGGCGATGCCCTTGGAGCGGACGGCGGCGACGGCCGGCGACCACATCGACTGGATGACGACCTCGCCCGAAGCCATCAGGTTGACCGACTCGTCGAAGCTCTTCCAGAAGGCACGGAACTGGCCGTCGCTCTTGGCCTTGATGAGGAATTCGATCGTCTTGTCGATCTCTTCCTTCGTCATGTTGCCCTTGTCGGCATATTTGATGTTGCCCAAGGCTTCCATGATCATTGCCGCATCCATGATGCCGATCGACGGGATGTTGAGGATCGAGGTCTTGCCCTTGAACTTCGGATCCATGATGTCGGCCCAGCTCGTAATATCGCGGCCGACGAGATCGGGACGAATGCCGAGCGTATCGGCATTGTAGATGGTGGGAACCATCGTCATCCACTGCGTCGGCTCCTTGGCGAACTTCTTTGCGCCCTGCGCCTCGACGAAGCCGACGGTGTGTGGTGCAGTGCCCTGGGCGATGACGCTGTCCGGCTTCATCTTGCCGTTGATGAAGAGCGGCACGATCTTGTCGTAATATTTGAGCTTCTTGACGTCCATCGGCTGCAGCACGCCCGTTGGAAATACCTTCTTGGCGATCCAGTATTCGATGTCGGCGATGTCGTAGCTGTCGGGCTGGGTGACGGCACGCTGGGCGGCAGCGTCGGAATCAGTCGCGGTCATCTCCAGCGTGATGCCGAGATCGGCTTTGCACTTCTCGGCGATGGCGTTGATGTTCGAAACGCCAGTGCCGAACTGGCGAAGCGTGATGTTCGTCTTCGCCCAGATCGTGGGAAAGCCGGTGATTGCTCCGGAGCCGGCGATGGCGCCGACGGCGGCAGCACCCGTCTTCAAGAGCGTGCGGCGGGAAAGACCCTTTTCCGCCTTGGTCGATGTCGTTTCAGTCGTCATGTCAGTTCCCCTTTTCTTGATGTGGAAGTTGATGTTTTTGATTGTTCATGCAGAGGCGCGGCCGAGAAGCACCGCATCCTCACGCTCCCAGCTGAGCGAGACCGCGTCGCCTACGGCGACCGGACGGGCGAAATAGTCGCTATCGTCAGCAATGACGGTGAAGTCGTCGCTGCCGGCGCCGAAAACGGTGATCTTCACCGAGGAGCCGCGATATTCGACGTTGGAGACTATGCCGTTGAAGCCGAGCGTCCACTCTGTCGCCACCTGCAGACGCACGCGATCGGTGCGGATGCCGATATCGACAGGTTCGCCGACTTCCCTGCCCTCGCCCCGCACGGAAAAGCTCTGCCCCTCCGGCACGGTCATGACGAGCATGCCGTCCGCGCTCGACGTCACGCGGCCGGACAAGACGTTGTGATCACCCATGAACCGCGCGACGAAGGCGGTTGCCGGCTTCTCGAAAACCTCGCGGGGTGCCGCCGCCTGCTCGATCCGGCCGTCATTCATGATGACGATGACGTCAGCGAGCGCCATCGCCTCTTCCTGGCTGTGGGTGACATGGACGAAGGTGATGCCGAGCGACTTCTGCAGCTTCTTGAGCTCTGCGCGCATACGGATCTTCAGGAAGGGATCGAGCGCCGACAGTGGCTCGTCGAGCAGCAGCGCCTCCGGATCGGTAATCAAGGCGCGGGCCAGCGCCACACGCTGCTGCTGGCCGCCCGAAAGCTGAGCCGGACGCCTGTTGGCATAGGGCTCCATCTGCATCAGCTTCAGCATCTCAAGCGCCTTGGCCCGCCGCTCCGCCTTGTCGACGCCCTTCATCTTCAGGCTGAAGGCGACATTGTCGACCAGGTCGAGATGCGGGAAGAGCGCATAGGACTGGAACATCATAGCCGTGCCGCGCCTGGCAGGCGGAAGATCGGTGACGACCGTTTTGCCGAGCCTGATGTCGCCGGAAGAAATGCTCTCATGGCCGGCGATCATGCGCAGCGTCGAGGTCTTGCCGCAGCCCGACGGGCCGAGGAAGCAGCAATAGGAACCGGCCGGAATCTTCAGGCTGATCCCGTGCACGGCCGTCGTCGCTCCGTAGACCTTCGAAACGGATACTATATCGATCTCTGCCGCTTTCGACATCATGCCTTCCCCTGTTCGGGAAAGATGATGCATCTGCCGTGCCAATCGCTTCCAACGCCAACTAAGCCCTTAGCGGGAAAGGATTTTAACACTCAAAGCCGTGCAGGCCCATTTTATAAGCACCGCATCGCCTGCACAGGATTTAGGCTATCGTCTGCAATTTACTCAAAAAATCGTATACAATTTAGCCGCCATTTCGATGACAAATTCCGTTTAACTTTTGCCGCGAAGCCGGGTATGGTTTGCCCGCCATCAGGGAATAGTTTTCATGAAATCCGCCGCCAAGGCCATGCAGGCCGAAGAAGTCGCCGAAACCGGCGCGCATCAGATCCGCGATGCCATTCGCGAGGCAATCGTCGAGCGCAGGCTTTCCCCCGGCACCAAGCTTTCCGAAAGCGACGTCGGCAATCTCTTCAACGTCAGCCGCACACTTGCCCGCGCGGCGCTGCAGGCGCTTTCCTATGAGGGCCTCGTCAGCGTCGAGAAGAACCGCGGCGCCTTCGTCGCCTATCCCTCCCCTGATGAGGCCCGCCAGATCTTTTCTGCCCGGCGCCTCGTCGAGCCCGGCATATTGCGGGAGGCGGCGGCGCGGATCACCCCTGATGACATCGGGAATCTGCGAGAGCTTTTGCAGGAAGAAGGCCGCCTGATGAGCGAGCGCGGCCAGACGGCCCGGCGCGCCGAGATCAAGGCATCCGGCGATTTCCACCTGATGCTGGCGGAAATTTCGGGCAACGCCATCATGCAGCGCTTCATGGAGGAGCTCGTCGCCCGCTCATCCCTCGTCATCGCGCTCTACGGCCAGTCGACCGCTTCCAGCTGCGGCCATTCCGAACATGGCGATATCATCTCGGCGATCGAAGGCAAGGAACTCGACCGCGCCTGCCAGCTGATGCTGCATCATATCGCCCATATCGAGTCCGATCTCGACCTGCGCGAACGCAAGAGCCTCGGCCTCAAGGAAGCCTTCGAACTCTGAGCGGTTGGGCGCACGTCGCCAGCAGCTATCACGACGCCTTCTTCGGCAGCTTGTCCAGCGCGGCGAAAATCTCTTCCGCCGTCCGCGGCTCGCTTGAACGTAGCTTCACCGCGCCGTCACGCCCGATCAGGATCAGCCCGAACTCACTGTAAGATGGCCCTTGCAGCCGCTCGCGAATATCGTCCGCATCAAGTTCCCAGCCATCGTCGAACAGCGAGAAAGCGCCGCCGCCGGCGATGATGAACACTTCGACGTCTTCCTCGATGAGGCGCATCTGCGCGTTCCGCAACCATTCGTCCTGGGTTGCCGCGCGGTCGTCCTGCGCATCGGCGAAGATGATCAGCACCCGTTTGCTGTCTCGAAACTGCTCGAGCGATTGCGGAAGTTCCGGCTCACGTCGCGGCGTGCCGATGATTTCATGAACGATGGATCTCAGCATGGTGCTATTCCTCGCCCGTCATCTACGGGCTGTGACTGCGCCATTCCAGCGCCGGCGCATTCAAGACGCGCGAGAACGCTGTAAAGCGCTGAATAACTGAATAATTCCCAAATCCGGTACGAACTGGGATCATTCAGTAAACGGCTGGAAATGGGGGAGGTTCCGACGAAGCGGAAAAGGATCGCAGCTCAACATCCGTTAGCCGCGATCCCTTTCCCGTCAGTCGCGGCTCTGGTCCTCGGCCGCATGCGCCGAGACGGCGACAAGGTCCGCTGTGCCGTTGGCAAGCAGGCGTTTGCGCACCAGCACGCGCATGACGCGTGCGGCCGTCGAGAAGGTCATCTGGTCAAGCGGACCTTCGCCCTCCCAGGGCTTGGTCAGCCGCTCGGTGACGGCACCGACGATATTCATCGGCACGATGTCGGTGCATTCGCGCATGGCTTCGAAAACGAAGCTGATCGGGATGACCCTTCCTTCATGGGTCACGATCGGTTCGGTCAATTCGCTGTCCCATTCCTCGAAGGCGTAAAGTGCTTCGCGAAATAGCTGCTGGAGGGTAAACGGCGCGTGGCCGTTATGAAGTGGCGGCAGGGCATTCATCATGTCTGTCTCCTCTTGATGGATTAAGCCAAATCCTCCTGGCTCGGTCAGCATGAACGCGGGGAACACAGCGTTTTTTGCCCCTGCGGACCGAATAACACGATTGATTCTATAGAGTAATCTTTCGTGAATAAAGCCCATTTCTCGGCCGAGGCGGCACCCGTTTTCCTAAACGCATGAAATTCCTGCATGTTTTAGGCGAAAATTTCTCAATGAGTCGGATTAGTGAAAATCCATGCCTGCCGCGTGTGATTGTGCGGGAGGCGGGAAAAACCCTGAAAAATCACGGAACTTTTGCGGCTGTAATCTGTTTTGTTCGCGCACTTCGTAAAAGCAGATGGGGTTACCACCAATGACGCAGATCCGTGAACCGGAGCGGCGGGCCAAAGTCCTGCGCGGCCGTCCTTACAGCCTTGATGAATTCGCCTCCAAAGTTATCATTCAGGCACATGAGTATCAGAAATACGCCGCCGTACTCGAGCAGATGTTCCGCCTGCGCAAGAAGGTCTTCGCCGACCAGCTCGGCTGGGACGTTCCCGTCATCGGGCCCTACGAACGCGACAGCTACGATTCGCTTTCTCCGGCCTACCTCGTCTGGTGCAACGACAGCCGCACGCGCCTTTATGGCGGCATGCGCCTGATGCCGACGACCGGTCCGACGCTTCTCTACGACGTCTTCCGTGAGACCTTTCCGGCCGCCGCCGATCTCGTCGCTCCGGGTATCTGGGAAGGCACGCGCATGTGCATCGACGAAGAGGCGATCGCCAGGGATTTCCCCAACATCGATGCCGGCCGCGCCTTCTCGATGATGCTGCTGGCGCTCTGCGAATGCGCGCTCGACCACGGCATCCACACGATGATTTCCAACTACGAACCCTATCTCAAGCGTGTCTACAAACGCGCAGGCGCCGAAGTGGAAGAACTCGGCCGGGCAGACGGCTACGGCAAGTATCCCGTCTGCTGCGGCGCCTTCGAAGTATCTGACCGCGTGCTGCGCAAGATGCGCGCCGCCCTCGGCCTGACCCTACCCCTTTATGTCAGACATGTTCCGGCCCGCTCGGTCGTGACGCAATTCCTGGAGATGGCAGCATGAAACGCCTCGTTGAAACCGCAACACCGAAAGACATCTCCGCGCTGGAGCGCCATGTCCTCGCATCCCGCGACATCGCCACGCAGATAGGGGATCCCTTCCTCTCCTATCTGCTTTCGATGGCGCTGTTCACAATCTACGAAAAGAAGGCTCAGCATGAGAATGAGGCGCTGAAGAGCAGCTTCGGCTGAGGGCGCGGGTCCCCTCCGCCGCGCCTGAAGAGGGGCACGCCTCGCAGCGCCTCGCGCGCAGCCGCAAAACCTGTCCCCGTTTTGCGGCTGCGCGCCCCCCGGTCACCTCGGGTCGTCAACGCCTCAAGGACGTCAAGCCATCAGGGAATCGATCGTTGAAATCAGCGTATCGTGCAGATAGGGCTTGGGCAGGAAGGCGGTATTGGCAGGCAGGGCCATCGGATCGAGCCGCACCATGCCCGAGGTGATGATGATGCCGATATTCGGCCGCATCGCCCTCACCCGCTTGGCAAGCTGGATGCCATCCATCGATCCGGCCATGTTGACGTCGGTGAAAAGGATATCGACATCCTGCCGACCCTTCAGCACCACCAGCGCCTCATCCGCACTCGCCGCCTCCAACGCCACATGGCCGACATCCTCCAGCACATCGAGGATATTGAACCGGATCAGCGGCTCATCCTCCACGATGAGCACCACGGCACTGCTCGAAGCCACCATCTGCAATCGCCCTTTTCAGCGGAATATGATTCGAATAAGTGTTTCCGCTGTGCGAAGGTTCCAGTGCCTCTGCCCACGAAATATGCATCATCCACAGATGTTGCCCTGCCCGCTTGTGGCTCCCTGCAATTTGGGCTAGAGCGAACCAATGTCGTGGGAACCATTGCCCCGGCATCCAGGTGCCGGCCTCCGGCATCACGGCGTCGGACATCCGACGCGGAGGGCCTGTAGCTCAATGGTTAGAGCCGGCGGCTCATAACCGCTTGGTTGGGGGTTCGAGTCCCTCCGGGCCCACCATATTCTTGCCCTCGCCGATGGCTTAAGTGAGAACTTCGCGCCGAACAGGCTCGGAGGTGTGTGTGCTGGATGAGGTGCCTTCGTTTACTTAACCCCTAACTCCACACCTTTAGTCGCCTTGGGCCGACCGATTGTGTTCTTGAGCCAACATTCGGACTTTTTGGGAACATAGGAGAATGCCTTGCAAGCGTTGTCGCTGATACAAGCGGTGAAACACTGCAAATAGTTGCTGCCTCGTAGGCGCTTGTAGTCACCGCCGGGAAGATCCATGCCAGAATAGCTGGTGAAATCTGATACGATCACATCGGCTGACTTCGACGATGCATAAGCGGCGACTGCATCCGCATTGCGTATCAGGGCCACGACGTTATCCTTTAGAAAGCAAACGCCGTGCTTGGTGTTGTAGGTAATCGCCTTACACTGGCTGTCGCCTTCACAAATCTCGTGGCACCCCGCATAAGTGACGTCCTTGACGGCGCGGTAATCGAAGCCGATCGCGTCGTAGCCTCGAGCATCGATGAATGAAGTCGTTGGCTGTGCGGGCAGATTGGTCGCCGCGCTTGGCATGGTGGCTGACACCTGTTCCTCTTTCTCGCCGTAGCAGAGAATTTGGAACACCGAAGGGGTGATTTTGTCCGCTAGGTCGGCTGTCGACAGCGGCTGCTGGTCTGCCGCCCTGTCGCCGGATTGCCCAGCGATGCCCTGAGACTGCAGGAAGAGATCCGCAACCGAGGCGCGGATAGCGAAGTTCACGTTCTGTGCCGTGATGCCGATTTCGTCTGCAATGCCTTTCGACAACGTCGCACTGGTGATGCCCATAAGAAAGCCATCGCGGTCGACGACCGGTCCGCCGGAATTGCCAGGCTGGATCGGTGTCGAAATTTGGATGTATCGGGTGTCGTTTCGAAGCCCCGCAAGCGCGTTGACATTGCCTGTGGTGACCTTAACCGAATCCGACAGCAGCGTTGCCAGCGGGAAGCCTATGGCTAGAATATCTTCGCCGAGCCGCGTCGGCGCACGACGAAAGACAAGTGGTTGCAACGGCTTCGCCGCGTCGACCCTCACCAGAGCTAGATCGTTGGTGGCATCAATCCGGGGGTCGGCGGCGTCACCCCTGCCCTTTATTTCGATGCGCTTGCATGCCTGCACGACATGCGCATTGGTCAGCAGCCAGCCATCCGTGGTTACTGCGAAGCCGGTACCTGACGACGTCGGACCGTCGGCAAGACATATGGGAGCAAGGGCAGCGGAAAAGAAGGCGCTCAAGATTGAGCGGCGCACGGTTGTCATTAGTATATCCCCAGTTGTCTGGAGATTAGACCCTTGAGCGAGCGCATTTCAACCATCTCTTGCAGGCAGGCTTAATGGCATTGCCATGAAACGCAAAAGCCCCGCTATCCTGGCGGGGCTTCTTTTCACCGACCAACCGACAGTGCCTAGAACTTCACGCCGATGCCGAACTTGAGTTCGTGCTGGTTGAGATCGACATCGACACCGAGAATGTCTTTCTCGCCGAAGTCATTATACCGATACTCCCCGCGGGCGAAGATGTTGTTGGTGATGGCAAAGTCGACGCCCGCGCCGACGGTGTAGCCGTTGAAGGTCTCCGTTTCCTTGTCTAACCCCGGCAGGTCAACGTATCCACGCGTAGCGGTCCAGCCAGCCGCGCCATAAAGCAGCGCTCTGTCAAAGGCGTAGCCGACACGACCACGAACAGCGCCGGCCCAATCGGTGCCGACATCCGCCCCCAGCGCTTCCTCTTCGTTCCAGTTGTATTCGAGGTTGCCCTCGATGCCGACAACGATGTTGTTGTCGAACTGGAAATTGTAACCCGCAAATGCACCGAAGACGCCGCCGTTGAAATCCTGGGAATCGCTGGCGCCGCCGGCGCTGAAGTCACCGTTTAGCCAACTGGCGCCGCCATCGATGCCGAGATACGGGCCTGACCAGGTGAAAACTGGCGCAGCCGCAACAGGGGCGACTGGGACGTCCTGCACTGCATCCGCTGCAAAGGCGCTCGTTGCGACGAGTGCTAGAAAAGTGGTGGCGATCGTGAGCTTCATGTTCGTGACCCCATGTCTTGCAACACAACTGGAGGATACAGCCTCGTTCAACAAATAGCTGTAACGCCAAAGACACACTCGCATAACTGCACGGTAGAGAACATATCCGCCGAAGCCATCATGGCAAGTATCGCACCCTCTAATAACTGCACGAACGCCCATCGCTTGGCCTGAACCCACCACCGCAGGCCGGGTTGAGCGGCTGACTCTCGTAGTAGTAACCGCCGTCGATCGACGAAGTCTGGTCGATGTATCCTGATGATGTGCAGGCCGAAATGAGCGTGGCAAGGCTGATCAGCGTTCCGGTCGCGATCAATGCGAAAAATCGGTTCATCTGAGCTTCTCCTCGGGGCATGGCTTCCACCCAAACCGTACAATTTACACGCCGCGGTGCAGAGAGCATTGATCTGCGGCAATCGACTGCCTTCGGCGGGTTCTTGTCACGCTAAAGTGATCGCTTTTCTACCCGCTTTTTCATGACCATGCGCTGTCACATAACTGTCATGCAAAATTGCCCGTTGTTAAGGCAGCCTGCGCAAAATATATGCCGCCAGCTAACAAAAAAAAGAATGAGTGAACTGCCATGAGCCTACAGAAACTTTTCAATCGCAATCTCCTGACCCGTTTTGTTGCCGGTCTCGGTGCGGTTCCCCAGCGCATTCGCGAAGCCCGCGAAGAGCGTAAGCCCGCGATCCATCCCTCCTTCATGGATGATTTCGGCGCCTGAGGCGCGGCGGGTCCTTCGATCCGCTCCCGGGCTTCGGCCTCTGGTCTTGCAGGATTTTATCCCAAGACCATTTCACAGATCTGCGCGACAGCGTCAGCCGCCCAATGTCCCGGCCGCCGGGTGAGGTACAAGACCTCGCCTGGGCTGCCGCGCATTCTCAGTTGATCGCAGGTGCAGACGGTTCGCCCCAGCTGGAAATGGGTTGACCGGCCTTGGTCGCCACCCTGGCGTCGTAGAGTGCCAGCGAAGCCTGGAGCTGGCGCATATCGTTGCAGCGGTTGATGATGCCGCCGATATATTGCACGCAGTCGCTGGCGCTGCCCTGCACCGAGCCCGTGGCCCAATCCTTGACGATCCCGTCGGCGCCGACCAGGAAATAGGAAAGCCGGTTATTCTCGGAAATCGTGGAGCTGCCGACCAGGCCGACGAAGTTCGTGCCGGTCTCGGTCCTGGCGGCGGGCGCCATATGTCGGTAGATCGTCATGCCGTTCTTCAACGGTGTTGCGCCGATCATCGGTCCGAAGGTTGCTTCGGAGCCGGAGAGCCGCGCCATCGGCGATTGACCGAGATTGGCGACCTCCATATAGGGTTTGCCCAGCGCATAGCTGGTGTATGAGCGGTTGGCGGCGTTTTCGGCCTTTTCTGCCACTTGGCTGCAGCCCGTCAAACAGATGGCGAGGCCGATCGAAAGAATTGTCATAAAGCGCATGCTGCCCCCTTGCCGGACATGGCGTGTCCGGAAGCCCCTGTTGCTTAACCCGCCGTCATTGCTAGCAGCTTTGCGGGATTTGGGAAGGTGAGCGTTGGAAGATGCAGGAATGTAGGCCTTCCGTGCCACGCCCCTTTGCCCTGCCGGGCATCCCCCCACAGGTGGGGAGATCACTAGTGGCGAAATCTTCGCGTCTCTCCAGCGTTTCGCCGGGCTGAACGCTGATCGTTTGGCGGGCGATCGCACCCAGCCCCGCTTGTGGGGTAGATGGCCGGCCAGAGCGGGCGGCCACGGAACGCCTACTCCTCCCACGCTCACATTTTTCTCCCGATCCGTCACCGCCCCCTTCCCTTCCGCCGCAATAGCTTCACAATCAACCGACAGAAAGCTCATCGGGAAACGACAACTAGGGAATGAAACATGGCGCCGATTCTGTCCAAGACACTTGTGATGACTGCCCTTCTGGCCCTGCCGCTCGGCAGTGCCGCGCCTGTATTGGCGCAGGAAACAAAGCCGCGTGAGGCGGTGATTTCGGTGACGGGCGATGGCGAATCGTCCTTGGCGCCCGATATGGCCGTCGTCAATCTCGCCGTCGTCAAGCAGGCGAAGACCGCCCGTGAAGCGCTCGACGAGAACAACAAGGCGATGAATGACGTGCTGAAGGCGCTGAAGGACGGCGGCATCGCCGAGCGCGACCTGCAGACCTCGGGCTTCTCCATCCAGCCGCAGTTTAATTATCCGCAGCCGGTCGATGGCCAGCAGCAGCAGCCGCAGCTGATCGGCTACCAGACTATCAATTCGGTCACTGTGCGCCTGCGCGATCTTTCCAAGCTCGGCCAGGTGATCGACCAATCGGTGACACTCGGCATCAACCAGGGCGGCGACATCCAGTTTACCAACGACAAGCCGGATGCGGCGCTCGAAGAGGCGCGCAAGAACGCCGTCGCCGAAGCCGTCAAGAAGGCGAAAACGCTGAGCGAAGCCGCCGGCGTCAAGCTCGGCCGCATCATCGAAATCAACGAGAATGAGCCGCGCCCGCTGCCGCAGCCCGTTTATCGCGCCACGATGATGAAGGAAGCCGACGCTGCCGTTCCCGTCCAGGGCGGCGAGAACAATTACACTGTCAGCGTCACCGTAACCTTCGCCATCGAGCAGTAAACGGAAGCGCGGCGCGTCTTTTGACGCCGTGTGCTGACTGCTGGCGGCCGCCTGCTAGCGCCGATGCCCCTCACCCTAACCCTCTCCCCGTTCTGACGGGGAGAGGGGACGTGCCCTACGAGAGCTCAGCGGGGAACAGAGAGCTAGCGAGATATCCCCTTCGCCCCGCCGGAGCGGGGAGAGGTGCCGGCAGGCGGATAAGGGCTGATCTCGTTATTTTCATCGACAGGACAGCCGCGGCACAAGGCCCAGGAAACGGAGCTCCTGCCTCTAAACTGAACGCCGCGCGCCCTTCCAGGCGCGCGGCTTTGGAATCTCACAAAGAAACGCCGTGCCGGTTCAGCGAGACGGGCGCAGGACAATCAGCGGCGCAAAGCGGGGCAGCCGCGGACGTTGGCGAAGCTCATTTCATCAGGGCCGCGGCGGGTCCAGCCCTGAACGATGACGCGGCGCGGGGTGATGTCGACGACGCGCGGGCGGCGGAAGCCCCAATCGCGGGCGAGATCTTCCGCCAGACGCGGGTCGCAGCCGCGCGGACGCCGGCCGAAGCCCGGCGGCGGAGGCGGACGGCGATAATCGCGCGGCGGATCACGATCCTGATCGCCGATAATGATACTAAACTGGGCGGCCGCCGGGACCACCGTGCCGGCAAGAGTGCCGGCGATCAGCATAGCGGCAAGACCCGCCTTTGCCAGAAACTGCATCATCGAAAAACCTTTCGTTCTATAGTCGTCGGTGCGGTCGAGCCGCCCTCCCCACTCTCCGCATCACGCCGAAGCGTCAGTGGAATCACTTATACAAATCGGAGAAGAGACGGCTGAAAGTGTCGCCGTCAAGGCAAAAGGGGCGGCAAGCGCATGTCGGCGCTTGCCGTTCCGGTGTTCAGCGCCGGATCAGCGGGCAGCCGCGGACATTGGCGAAGACCATCCTGTCCCAGCCGCGACGGTCGCGCCCGGCGACGACGACGACACGCGGCGACATGCGGGTGATGTGGGCTCTGCGCAGGCCGAAATCGCGCGCCTTGTTCACGGCGTGCATCGGCGAGCAGCCGCGGATTGGACGATAATATTGCGCCCCGACGATGAAGTTCGTCTGGGGCCCCGCGGCTGCCGCCGTGGAAACAGTGGCCGGAACGGATGAGAGGGCGAGCACTGCGGCAAGGCAAGCCTTGGTGAGGAAATGCGTCATGGAGTGTCTCCGTCGATTGGTCTTTTAAGCTCTCCCTTCAGGGATTGCCTCGACACTAAATGCGGCAAGCTGAATGCTGTTCGAACCGGCCATTCAGTTTGCATTCACAAGAAGATGAGCGGTTTTTGACGGCTCTTCTTTCGATCGGCTGAGGGGCTGATCGCGTGCCGTGTGACTGGTGGGTTGATCGATGTGCCATAGCCACGCAGGAGCGCGCGGCGCTCTCAGCCCCCGAGATGCAGCACAACTTCGCGCCGGTGCGGCCGGTCGCGGTGTTCGAAGAGATAGAGTCCCTGCCAGGTGCCGAGCGTCAAGCGTCCCCTGGCGACCGGAATGCCGATCGACACCTGCGTCAGCGCCGCTTTGATATGCGCCGGCATGTCGTCCGGCCCCTCGGCCCTGTGCACGATCCAGCCCATCGATGGGTCGGAGGCCGGCGGCACGAGCCGACGGAAGAAGGTGAGAAGATCGGTGCGCACGTCGGGATCGGCATTTTCCTGGATCAGCAGTGAACAGGATGTGTGGCGCACTAAGACAGTGAGAAGCCCCTCCTCCCGTCCCGCGGCGCTGACGAAGGCCTCCGCCTGATCGGTGAATTCGTAAAGTCCCTGGCCGCGTGTGGACAGGGTGAGAATAGTCTGGGGCACGGGCGGTCTCCGTCTCGCAATGACATTGCCCGCGAGTTGGCGCGCCGTGACGGCCAAGTCAATGGCCCACGAATCGGCAGATCGATGCCCGCCATCGGTTAAGGCCCATTCACGAGCTTGAGGATGAGCTGCTGGATGTTGCCGCCGTCGCCCATTTCGACCTTGTCGAAGTCGCGGCCGCGCTGGCGCTGCTTTGCGGAAATCTCGCCGAGGCGCCGGGTCAGCTCGACCCTGATCTTCTTGCAGTCGGGGTCGTCGGCAACGGTAAAGCCGACGCTCATCGCCTCGATTTCCCTAACCATGTCCTTGATGGTTTCGCCGTGCACTCGCTCATGCGCGGCAACGCCTGAAATGAAGCCATCCCAGCTGCTCTTGACGGCTGGCGGCAGCCCGGCCGAGGGCTGCGGCAGTGTGTAGGTGATGATGAGCTTCGGCCGATTGGTGACGATGGCGCAGGCATTGCCCTGTGGCTCGTATTTGCGGGTCCAGGTGAGCTTGAACGTCGTATGCGCGATGACCCGGCCGGTGACGCCGGCCTTGGGGCCTTGTGCCCCGATCGATTGATAAAGTTCGGCGCCGGTCTTGCCTGAAATCGAATAGGGCCGCACCTCCTCGATCGCCTGCCATTCGCTCTGCGCCGCGGCCGGTAATGCGGCGAAAACTGCCGCCAATAGGTAGGGTAGAAAAGTCTTCGTCACGCATCGTCCCGTCAAGTGATTCCCGCCACCCTAACGGCGCCGTTCCTCCCTTTCAACGCGCATGCGATGCGGCAGATATCAGCGCGGCTCGCTGGAGATGCTGAGATAAGCGGGGTCGAATTCGGCGATCTCCTGCAGGCGTTCCCAATCGACGATGGTGATCGTTCGGTTCTCCCAGGTGAAGACGCCCTCGCGCCTGAGCGCCTGCAGCGTCTTGTTGAGGTGGACCACCGATATGCCGAGCACGTCCGCCATCTCGATCTGCGTCAGCGGAAACTGAAAGCTTTCACCCCGGGTGCGCCTGACGACCTTCAGCCGCATGAAGAGTTCGCAGACGAGATGGGCGATCTGAGCGCGTTTGGAGCGCCGCCCCATGGCGACGATCCATTCCCGGTGAATAGCGCCGTCGACCAGCGTGTCGAGCCAAAGCAGCCGCGTCAAATGCGGCATGCGCTCGGTGATCGCCCTCAAGTCGGCATGATCGGCCAAAGCGACGTGGCAGGGTGACAGCGCAACGATGCCATGATCCATTACCTTGACGGGAAAAGCATGGAGGTCGACAAAGTCGCCGGCAACATGAAGTGCGGTGATCTGCCGACTGCCGTCCGCCATCACCTTGTAGCGCGCCGCGAACCCATCGAGCAGCAGCGTGCTGAAGGGCGGCCGGCTGCCTTGGGAAACGAGATCTTCTCCGACGGCGAATTGCCTGTCCTTGACGAGGATCGACCGAAGAAGGTTTTCCTCCTCGTTCGACAGCACATCACGGCTTCCAAGGTTCAGCAACAAGGGTTCAATCACGGTCCTGTCTCCCGCTATCGCAAGGGCTCGGGGCCGTCTCGGTGCGAGCTGTATTTTCTATAGGAATCAAGGCCCAGCCTCGGGAACAATTGTCTTCATTGGTTATTTCCTCTCTGACGCGCAGGAAAGAACATGGCTCGCTATTATTTCGATCTACACAACGGGGAAGGTCCGACCCGCGACGAGCACGGCACCGAGCTCAAATCTCGTGAAGACATCCCCAAAGAGGTGACCCGCATCCTGCTGGACGTGGCGCGAGACGAATTGCCGGCGGGTGACCGCATGACGATTGCCGTTACCGTCCGCGACGAGCGCGGCGATCCTATCACAGTCGCCAGTCTCGTCTTCAGCAATGAATGGCTCGACGTCATCCGATGACGGCCTCTGATTGCCGCCGGGTCCCATATAGGCATCAATTCGACTCGGTCGATGGATGCGCTCTAGCTCCTTGCTCTCATGCATGTCGTCATCCGCACACTTCCGGGCGACATGCATTAAGACCCCGCCCCGGGGGGCGGCAATTAAATTTGACATAGTTCCGCGATTGCCGGGAAGCGTCGACAGGCATTTCTCCGGTGGAGTTCCGGTCGCTTCTATTTCGCGATCTCTTCCAGAATCAGCCGAATTTCCGCAAGCGGTTTGCGGCTTTCGTCGAAAAGTTCGACCGAAAGCATGTTCAAAGGCGCAGTCGGCAGGCCTTCGGCTGCCATTTCCGCGAGGACCCTTCGCGCCTCTGCCTTGGCAGCCTCGACGGACTCGAATTCGTATCCGGTCTCGGTGCCGACACCATCGCGATCGAAGAGCTGGAAGTGGAATTTCGGCACAGCATGCTCCTTCGATGATGCCCCTAACGATGCTGAAGGCGACAGGTTCCGCCCGAACGATTTTCAGCGCCCGCCGTCCGGCGATCCTCAGAAGGCGCCGGCCTCGGGCGAAGCCATTTCCTCGATTGCGTCGACACGGTCGGGATAGAAGGCGAGATGGTCTTTGATGTTGCTGACGGCGGCATGCGGGGCTTCGTAGGTCCAAACCGCGTTCTCGGAGCGTTTGCCGCCCAAAGCAATGCTGTAATAGGAGGCATCGCCCTTGTAGGGGCAATGTGTGGCGTGATCGGTGCGCTGAAGCAGCGACATATCGACATCCCTGCGAGGGATATACTGGACCGGCGGATAGGAAGCCTCGCGCAGCGTCAGCGCGTTGCGGCTATTGGCAACCGTCCTGCCGGCGATGGTGACGACGACGCGACAGGGATTGTGCTCGACGGTGATCGGATGGTCCGGCCCCGGAATCTTGATCGACTTGTCCAACATGGGTTCGTCTCCAGAAGATACGATGCCCCTGAGATAGGGCGCGCATGCCGCCGGCCCACCCCCCGAGCGTTTCCTTCCCTTACACCTGAAATGCGAAACGCGGCGATGCCTGACTGAGTGCGGCGGTCGCCGCTGTCACCGACCAGTGACGCGCGAGCGCATCCGCGAGCGTCGCGATCAGCCTGGCGCTATCCTCGCCGGCGCCGGCATGCAGCGCCTCGGCGACGATCAGCACCGACCGCGTCGTCTCCCGCACCGCTGACAGGCCGCCCTGCCGGTTCGTCCAGCGGCGGGCATGTGCTCTGCCTTCGTCATCCGCGAAGATCACCTCGTCCGGCTCCGGATATTCGCTTTGACCGCTGAAGGTGAGATAGGTCTCATGCCCCGTTGCATGCCGGACCTGGAGATCGCCGGCAATTTTTTCCGTATCGAAGACGGCGACAGGAATGGCAAAGGCGAGCGAAATCGCATTGCAGAGATCGATGAGCGGATGAAGGCGCGGCAGCGCGTGCTCCTGGCGGAAGCGACGCAGAAGCGCCTCGGATGCCGCGCGATACTGCGTCGGCTTCAAGCCCATGCGGGAAAAGCCGCGCCGCCACGCCTGGATCTCCGGGAATTCGCTTTCTTGGGCTTCAGCGAGCCGGGCCGCGGCGATCGCGCTGAAACTTGCAACCGCCTCTTCGACGTCTGCCGCCGCATCAATCCCATCGGCATGAAGCGCGCCGGCGCGAAGCTCCGGAAAAACCTGCCATATCGCGTTGGAATGGCTGAATTGCATGGTCATTTCCCTTCGATGAATTTCCTGTGGCTTCCTGCAATGGCAAGCCCGGACACGGCCGCCAGCACGCAGGCAATGCCGGCAATCTGGTTGAAGCCGACCGGCTCGCCGAGGAGGACGAAGGCGAGCATGACGGCCGAAACCGGCGCAAGCGCGATGAAGAGCGCGGCTTCCGTGCCGCTCACCCTCTCTGCCCCCGCATACCACAGCAGGAAGCCGCCGACGGTCGGCACCAGAGCATAATAGACGACGGCAGCGGCAGCACTGGCTGAAAACCCATGCGTGAGGGGCGCCTCGAAAATGGCCGGAACGATCGAGACGGCGAAGCCGATGCCGGTCATCAGCGTCGACTGGGCAAGCGGCGGAATGTCGACGGTCAGCCGCTTGTTCAACAGAATGAACAAGCCCTCGCAGATCACCGCGAGAAAAATCAGCAGATTTCCGGCAAGCGAACCGCCGGTCGCCTCCGGTGTGAAGGCGATCGAAAACACGCCGGCGCTCGCCAGCGCCACCGCCAGAAGCAGCGCGCGTCCCGGCCGTTCTCGCAGCAGCAGGATCGAAACCGCCGCCGAGACCACCGGCAGCGTGCCGATAATGACGCCCGAATCGGCGGCCGAGGTCAGGCTGAGGCCCGATATCAGCAGCGTCGTATAACCGACACTGCCGACGCCGGCCTGAATGACGAGGATGAGACGGTCATACCTGGAGAGCTTCGGCAACCGGGTTCCGCTTGCCCGCATCAGCAGGAAGAAGACGGGAAGAGCGAGGGCGAAGCGCAAGGCGGTGGCGGTAAACGGCGGCAGTCCCGAAGCAATGATCTTGCTCGCGATGACAGTGCTGCCGACCGTCAGCATGGCGAGCGCCAGATTGAAATAACCTTGAACCTGTCTCGACATTCCGCGCCTCCGATTGGATGCGCCGAAGAAACAGCAGCGGCCGGTCGGGGTCTTGAACGAAATTGCAGGGCGTATGAATCGAAGCAAGGCGGCCAGCGCCGTCCTTCGAGGCCCCTTGAGGGGCACGTCTAGCCGGACGCTGGAGAGAGGTCGCAGCCTGCGGCAGCACGAATCAGCCTTCCACCGCTCAGAGAAATGCCCCGGCATAAAGCCGCGGCGACAGGCCGTATTTGCGCACGAAGACGCGCGTCATGTTGCTCTGGTCGGCAAAGCCGCTGGCAAAGGCGGCTTCGGCAAGCGGCGTGCCCTGAGCAATCAGCCGCCGGGCGATGTGGATGCGGGCCTGGACGAGATAGGCGTGCGGCGTCAGTCCCGTCGCCCTGGCGAAGCCGCGCAGCAGCTGGAAGCGGCTAAGGCCGCTTTCCCGGGAAAGATCGGCGAGCGAGACGGCGGCAAGAGGATCGTCGTCGATCAGATCCCGCGCCGCGCGGATGGATGACGGCACCGGCGGCCTCGCCTCGCTGCCGTCGTCTTCCCGCATGACATCGGCGACGAGTTGCAGAAGCAGTTCCTCGCAGAGCAGCCCGTCGGCAGCACTCGCGGTCACCGCGCGAAACAGCGTTCCGAAGTGGCTGGCGATCGCCGCATCGCGAATGACGGGATGGGAGATTTCCGAGCGCCTTGCGCCGATCTCTTGTGAGAGGCCGGTGACGATCTCGGGATCGAAATAGAGGATGCGCCACGATCGGCGCTCGCCGATCGGCGCGCCATCATGCACCTCATTCGGATTGACGGTGATGATATCGCCAGCCTCCGCCTCCACCATGCCGCGGCCGCTGAGCGATTTCTGCGCCCCCGACGACACGAGGCCGATGCCGAACTGCTCATGCGTGTGCCTGGCGAAGCTGTGAGGCGTTTCGGCTTCCACCGCTTCGACGCCTGGAAGCGCCGAGCGCAGCATCCTGAATTGGTTTTTCGGCATTTGACATCCGCAGGTCCGATGCCGGCAACTCTGCCAGCCGCGCCTTGATGACGCAACCGTCTAAAAGAACTCGTCGAGCAGCTGATAGTAACTGAGCCTCGCCGGATCGGGCGCCGGAAGGCCGTAACGATGGAGAAATGGCTGCACCAGCGCCTTGCCGAAATTATCGGCGATGCTGCGGCAGGCGAGCGCGATATCCTGATAGCGGTCGGCGACGCCGAGGCGGCTGCAATCGATATAGCCTGAGAATTGGCCGTGTAGAGCGACGAAGTTCGGCAGGCAGGCGTCGCCATGGGTGACGACGAGATCCTCGCTGGCCGGCCTTAAGCTCTTGAGCTCAGCGAACAATTCGGCGGCGCTCTTTCCCAGCCGGGCCGGATCGAAATCCTCCTCATCGACGATTCCTGCTTCCATGCGCGCCTTGGCTACCGGCAGGCGCTTTTCCAGGCGGTGATCGAACGGACAGGAAGTGATCGGCAGGCGATGAAGATCGAGCAGTGCCTCCGCCAGCAATTCGATGCGCGCCAGGGGCGCCAGCGCCGAAGCACTGGCGAGATCGGTTCCCGGCAGCGCGCTGAGCAGCAGCCAGTTACGTTCGTCGTCGCTTTCACGGGCGATCACCTCCGGGCAAGGCAGGCCGGAGGCCTTGAGCCAGGCGAGCCGGGCCGCCTCATCGGCAAGTTCGCCGAACGGCCCCGCCGCCTCGACCTTCAGATAGAGCGCCGGAAGGCCCTCGCCTTCCAGGCGAAAGACGCTCGCGGCCGAACGGCCGAGCGCATCCCGCTCCATCCGGTAGCCGGACAGGCGGGCGCCGAAAGGTCCTGCCGGCAATGTCTTGAAAGATGTCAATGAATTGTTTCGGCTGGGGCTGCTTCGAGCAGGATATCGAACGCCTCTTCGAGCGCCGCCACCAGGATATCGGTCAGCTCGTCGCCTTTGTTTTCCAGGAACAGCACGCTGACGGCTTCGTCCTGGCGCTCAAGCAAACGCTCGATCTCGTTCGACATATCATTGTCCTTCTTCACCGTACCATCACGGCCAATGCGGAGAGGTTAGACAAGGTTCCTTGCGCGTGGCTGGTTGTCGACGGCTGATGATGCTTATCATTGTCCCGGATAATGATAACGCGCCCATTCACTTTTAGGGATGACGTCCCCGACGCCAAACTCAAACGACACGACCTTGGTCGCGTTGTCGTTCACTTCGCAACTAAACTCCAATTGGTGCAGTTCCTTGCCGTCGTAAAACGCACTTCTTTTAAGCGCGAGGATATTTCCGGTCGGGAGATTGTATTTAGGCACCTCGATAACATTAGGATCGTACGCCGCGGATGAATGAAGGAGCTGCTCTCGAAGCTCGGTCCAGCAAAGCTCACCACCTCGCATTTGACGTGGCAAGTTTTTCATCGCCGTCTTGACTGTACGGTCTGAGACAAAGTTGTCGGTAAACAGGGTCTTCGCTTTGGTGAGCTTGTTCGATTCCTTTGCCTCTGCATCTGGTGGCAATAAGGGGATAGCTGCCGTTGAATTGATCGGCGGCTTTGCCTGCTCGAAATTCGTCTTTGCCTCGTCGCGTCCCGTGGCAGCCGGCCCATTCTTTTCAGGATTGGCCTCAGCAGTCTCCACCTCGGGAAGGTCAATGTCCTGAGGCAACGGATTCGCCGCAGACATAGTCTCAGGAATCTCCGGCTTTTCAAGTCGCGGCGATTCAACAGGCGATGCTTCGTGGGGTACTCCAACGACTGACGGTTTTGGTGCTTCTGCCTTTCGGAGTATCCCGCGCTCTCTCTGTTCCGGCGCTGAATCTTTCTCGGCAAATTCGAAGACCGGGCGCGCGGTACGTTGCGGCCGGGAAGCGCCGCGTGCTTCCAGCTCTGCAGCTTTCGCAGGAGGAGGAGGTGGCGGCGGAGGTTCCTTCTTGGCCTCTTGCGGCGGCTTCGGCTCCGGCGGCTTTTCCTCCGCCTTTTTCTCCTCCGGCTTCTTCTCCTCCGGCGGCGGGACGAGCTCGACCTTCACGCTCTCGTCCTCCGGGGGCTTCGGTTCGATCTTCGGCAAGCCGAAAATCAGAAGCGCAACGACCGGCACGTGCAGAAGCACGGACACACCGATACCCCAGCGGATTTCGGGCCGCCGTTTTGCCGTTTCGTGATTCGTCTCCGCCAAGTCCACTTCGTCTGTCACAGCAGCGATGTGGCCTTTAAAGCCGGCAGCATCAAGCCGCAAAAGCAAAAAACCTCGTGATCGTGCCGAAGCCATCCGCTGGCCGGTGCGCCATCCGTTCTCTTCTCGGACCTGGGCAACGGGCCACCCACGAGCGGGGCCGAGTCCGCGCCCTTGATGGGGAGAGGCGCTGAAATTCTGCATGCGTTAGCTGAGCGAGCCGATGATCTCTCGATAGGCAGCCTCCGGGAATGCCTTCAGTGTCTGGGTGCGGACATTGCCGGCCATCGCCAGCGAAAGGCCAAATCGCGCCATGACGGCATCGTCAGGCGCTTCGCAGACAGCCACCATGTCGTGGCCGCCCATCGTCAGAAAGAACTGGTTGAAGGAGCCGCCCATGTCGCCTAGCAGTTTCTTCGCCGCATCCAGCCGTTTTGACGAGTCGCGAACAGTGCGCACGCCTTGGTCCGTCCAGTTGATCAACACAATGTAAGTGGTCATCTTGCACCTCCGAACGGAGGATTCGCCCGACACGGGTATGCGTCGGTCCTCGCTCGCGCACCGCGATCGATTTCTTCCCCCGTGGCCGGACTATAATCTTGTCACCACTAAGCGACAAGAAAGCCGCCGGGATCATTGGTATTAATCACAAAAGCAAAAGCCGGGCACGACGCCCGGCTTTCCAATCATCACGGCAATTGTCGAAACCTCAGCTGTCGAGGATCGAGCGCAGCTTGGAGTTTCTTAGCTGTCCAGAAAACTTCTCAGCTTTCTCGATCGGCTCGGATGCTTCAGCTTACGCAGCGCCTTCGCTTCGATCTGGCGGATACGTTCGCGGGTGACCGAGAACTGCTGGCCGACTTCTTCGAGCGTGTGATCGGTGTTCATGCCGATGCCGAAGCGCATGCGCAGCACGCGCTCTTCGCGCGGCGTCAGCGAAGCGAGAACGCGGGTCGTCGTCTCGCGCAGGTTCGCCTGGATGGCGGCGTCGATCGGCAGCAGCGCGTTCTTGTCCTCTATGAAATCGCCGAGATGCGAATCCTCTTCGTCGCCCACCGGGGTTTCGAGCGAGATCGGCTCCTTGGCGATCTTCAGGACCTTGCGGACCTTTTCGAGCGGCATGGCGAGCTTTTCGGCCAGTTCTTCCGGCGTCGGCTCGCGGCCGATCTCGTGCAGCATCTGGCGCGAGGTCCGGACGATCTTGTTGATCGTCTCGATCATGTGCACCGGAATGCGGATCGTGCGGGCCTGGTCGGCGATCGAGCGGGTGATCGCCTGACGGATCCACCATGTTGCATAGGTCGAGAACTTGTAACCGCGGCGGTATTCGAACTTGTCCACCGCCTTCATCAGGCCGATATTGCCTTCCTGAATGAGGTCGAGGAACTGCAGGCCGCGGTTCGTGTACTTCTTGGCGATCGAGATGACGAGGCGCAGGTTCGCTTCGACCATTTCCTTCTTGGCGATGCGCGCTTCGCGCTCGCCCTTCTGCACCATGTGCACGATGCGGCGGAATTCCGAGATCGAGATGCCGGTTTCCGTCGCGAGATTCTGGATCTCCTGGCGGATGTCGCGGATCGTCGTATTCTCGGCCTTGGCGAATTCCTTCCAGCCGCGAGCGGCCAGATTGCCGATCGACTTCATCCAATTCGGATCGAGCTCGGCGCCCTGATACTGCTCCAGGAAGGAGTCGCGCTTGACGCCGTAGGATTCGGCCAGACGCAGCAGGCGGCCTTCGTTCTGCACGAGGCGCTTGTTGATGTCGTAGAGCTGCTCGACCAGTGCATCGATGCGGTTCTGGTTGAGCGACAGCGACTTGACTGCCTTGATCAGTTCGTCCTTGAGCTCCTTGTAGCGGCGCTCCTGCGCGGACGACAGCGTGCCGGTGGCGGCAAGGCGCTGCTCGACCTGCTGGTCCTGCAGCTTGCGCAGCTTCTTGTAAGTCTCGGCGATGATGTCCAGCGTTTCCATGACCTGCGGGCGCAGCTCGGCTTCCATCGCGGCGAGAGACAGGTTGGATTCGTCCTCGTCCTCTTCCTCCTCTTCGGGAGGCAGGCCTTCGCCGCCGACATCGGTAATGTCGTCGTCGCCGGAACGGGCGCGCCGGGTCTTTTCCTTCTCTTCCGCCGCCTTGCGGTCGGCCTCGATCTTCTCGGGGCTCTGGAACTGCGGCGCGGCCTTGGCTTCCGGACCGGAATAGGTCGTCTCGAGATCGATGATCTCGCGCAGCAGCGTCGTGCCCTCGTTGAGTTCGTCGCGCCAGATGATCAGGGCCTGGAAGGTCAGCGGGCTCTCACAGAGGCCCGCGATCATCGTCTCGCGGCCGGCTTCGATGCGCTTGGCGATTGCGATTTCGCCTTCGCGCGACAGAAGCTCCACCGAGCCCATCTCGCGCAGATACATGCGCACCGGGTCGTCGGTACGGTCGGTCGGCTCTTTCTTCTTGGCGGTCGCAAGCGCGGTGCCGGCCGAAGGCGCGAGTTCGCCGCCTTCGCTGTCCTCATCGCCGCCGGCGTCGTCGTCATCGCCACCGCCGGAAGCACCGGCCTCTTCGGCTTCCTCGTCCTCGATGACGTTGATGCCCATGTCCGACAGCATCGACATCGTGTCTTCGATCTGCTCGGAGGTCACTTCTTCGGACGGCAGGACGGCGTTCAGCTCGTCCATCGTCACGTAGCCGCGCTTCTTGGCGGCCTTGATCATCTTCTTGACCGCGTCGTCGGAAAGATCGAGAAGAGGGCCGTCGCTTGCGCCGTCGCGTTCGACTTCCGCGTCTTCGTTCTCTTTGACCTTGGTTGCCATTTATATCGTCGCCTTCCTGACGCTATCCAATCTCGCTACGGTGAATGGGCCGTCTCAGGGCCTGACGCGCCGCTCGCGTCGCCCTTGAATCACCTGAGCCCACCTAACGGGATGACATTTAAAGTCTGATTAACCACGATCGCCGGTACCGGACAGCAAAGCTTTCTTGCCTCTGGATTTCCGGCCATGGTTGCGCGATCCGCCTTGACCCTGTTCACCGTTTCAACAAGTCGAACGGTGATTCCCACATTTTTTGTTCTCGTCAAGCTTTTCCAGCAAAAAAGCCCGCGAAAACTCGGAAAAAGCCTTATCCACAGGCTTTGAACCGCGGCTGCGATTGCGAACCTTATTTAAGAAGCAGCAAACAAAAGACAAGGGCGGCCCGAATTTTGCCCGCCGCCCCAGTTGTTCCGGCCATTTCCTGTAATTGTGCCGACGGTATATTCGCCCGATCCGGGCAAATATTGGCTAACGAGCCTGGCCGTCGTAAGGCGTCACCTTCAGCGCGCCGAGATCGATCGCGGGAATGCAGCGCAGATTGATCGAAGCCATCGCGGCACCGTTCGGCGCCACGCCCTCGCCGAAGGGGGCGATGCCGCAATTGGCGCAGAAAATGATGAAAGCATGTCGTCTTCCCTCACATCCAGTCCATCACGACCTTGCCGGAATTGCCCGACCGCATCGCCTCAAAACCATCGCGGAAATCGTCGATCTTGATGCGATGCGTGATGATGGGCGAAAGGTCGAGGCCGCCTTGCACGAAGGCGATCATCTTGTACCAGGTCTCGAACATCTCGCGGCCATAGATGCCCTTGAGATTGAGCATCTTGAAGATCACCTTGTTCCAGTCGATCTCGAAACCAGCCGGCGCGATGCCGAGAATGGCGATTTTGCCGCCATTGTTCATCTTGTCGATCATGTCGCGGAAGGCGGGTGCTGCGCCCGACATTTCGAGCCCGACGTCAAACCCTTCCGTCATGCCGATCGCCTTCATGACGTCGGCGAGATTTTCCGTCGATGCGTCGACGACATGGTCGATGCCGAGCTTGCGCGCCAGATCCAGGCGGTGCGGATTGATGTCGGTGATAACAACCTTGCGGGCGCCGGAACGCTTGGCGACCAGTGCTCCCATGATGCCGATCGGCCCGGCACCGGTGACGAGCACGTCCTCGCCGACAAGATCGAAGGAAAGTGCGGTATGCACGGCATTGCCGAACGGATCGAAGATCGCGGCGATCTCGTCTGAAATATCGTCCGGGATCGGCACGACATTGCTTTCGGGAATGCAGACGAACTCGCCGAACGAGCCCGGCCGGTTGACGCCGACGCCGAGCGTGTTGCGGCAGAGATGCCCCCTGCCCGCCCGGCAGTTGCGGCACTTGCCGCAGACGATATGCCCCTCGCCGGAAACGCGCTCGCCGACATGATAGCGGGTGACCGCCGAACCGATCTCGGCGATCTCGCCGGAAAATTCATGGCCAACCACCATCGGCACCGGAATTGTCTTCTGCGCCCACTGGTCCCAGTTCCAGATATGCACGTCGGTGCCGCAGATTGCCGATTTCTTCACCCGGATCAGCACATCGTTCGGCCCGACCTCCGGCACCGGCACATTCTCCATCCAAAGCCCGACCTCGGGCTTCGACTTAACCAGCGCCTTCATCATGTTCGACATTCAACTATCCCACCTTTGCTTGGCGCAGACTTCGCTATTCCCTCTTCTCCCCAGCGGGGAGAAGGTGCCCGTAGGGCGGATGAGGGGGCCACACGGCACACCGCTCAAATCCAATATTGTTTCTCGCTTACCGCTCGAAACCTCGCTTCGCTCACCTCCTCATCTGTCCTGACGGACATCTTCTCCCCACTGGGGAGAAGTGGAAGCAAGCCCCGCTCAAACCACCCCCAACTCCCGCCCGGCCTCGGCAAAGGCTGCAATCGCCCGCTCCACATCCGCCCTCGAATGCGCCGCCGACATCTGCGTGCGGATGCGGGCCTGGCCTTTCGGCACCACAGGGAAAGAGAAGCCGATCACATAGATCCCCTTCTTCAGCATCAGACTTGCCATGTCCTGCGCGAGCTTGGCATCGCCAAGCATGACCGGGATGATCGGATGGCCTTCGCCGGCAAGCTTGAAGCCGAGCTTGGTCATTTCAATACGAAAGAGATCGGCATTGTCGGAAAGGCGCTTGCGAAGGGCATCACCGTTTTCGATCAGGTCGAACACTCTCAGCGAGGCAGCGGCGATGACGGGGGCCAGCGTATTCGAGAACAGATAGGGCCGCGAGCGCTGCCGCAGCCATTCGACGACCTCCGCCCTGGCTGAGGTATAACCGCCTGAAGCGCCGCCGAGCGCCTTACCGAGCGTGCCGGTGATAATGTCGATGCGGCCCTCGACGCCGCAATGTTCCGGCGAGCCGCGGCCGTTCTTGCCGACGAAGCCGACGGCATGGCTGTCGTCGACCATGACCATGGCGCCGTATTTCTCGGCGAGATCGCACACCCCCTGCAGATTGGCGATGATACCGTCCATGGAGAAGACGCCGTCGGTCGCAATCATCTTGAAGCGGCTGCCTTCGGCTTTTTTCAGCTCTTCTTCCAGCGCTGCCATGTCGTTGTTGGCGTAGCGGAAGCGCCTGGCCTTGGAGAGACGCACGCCATCGATGATCGAGGCATGGTTCAGCGCGTCGGAAATGATCGCATCCTCTTCGCCAAGCAGCGTTTCGAACAGGCCGCCATTGGCGTCGAAGCAGGAGGAATAGAGGATCGTGTCTTCCATGCCGAGGAAGGAGGAAATGCGTGCTTCAAGTTGCTTGTGCTCCTCCTGCGTGCCGCAGATGAAGCGCACCGAGGCCATGCCATAGCCATAGCGGTCGAGCGCCTTCTTGCCGGCCTCGGCCAGCTCTTCGTTGTCAGCAAGGCCGAGATAGTTGTTGGCGCAGAAATTCAGCACCCGCTCGCCGGTGGAAATCGCAATCTCGCCCGCCTGCTTGGAACGGATGACCCTCTCTGACTTGTACAGGCCGCCATCTCTGAGCGCCGAAATCTCGGCCCGGAGATGAGAAAGAAATGGCGAGGTCATAGGCGGCCCTTCCTGACGTTTTTTATAGCAATCGGGTTAGCATATCGCTGCTTGCTTGTCTTCTCGCTGCGCCAAAATCAGCGAGCCCGTTCAATCCTTGTCGTGCGAGAGAATGATCTCCAGGAAAGCGTCGCCATAACGCTCGAGCTTCGATTGCCCGACGCCCGATATGCCGAGCAATTCCTTGCGGCTGCGCGGCCGTTCCGTCGCAAAGGCAATCAGCGTCGTATCGGGAAAGACGACGTAAGGCGGCACGCCGAGCGATTTGGCGATCGCCATGCGCTCGGCTCTTAGCGCCGCGAAAAGCGTGCCGTCAGCGCCCAACAGGCCTGACTTGCGCTCGCTGCGCTCGGCCTTCTTCGTACGCCGTTCCGATGCCGGCCGGTCCTTGCGGAAGAAGACCTGCCGTTCATGCTTGAAGACGGCGCGCGCCTCCGGCTCCAGCTTCAGCGCCCCATAGGCCTCATGATCGATACGGATCAGCCCCATGGCGAGCAGCTGGCGATAGACGGATTGCCAAGTCCGCGCCGGAATGTCCTTGCCGGCGCCGAAGATCGGCATATCGACATGACCGAAACGCTCGGTCTTTTCGTTGACGTTACCGACCAGCACATCGATGACATGACCGGCGCCGAACCGCTCGCCGGTGCGGTAGACCGCGGCCAGCGCCTTGATCGCCGCTTCCGTGCCATCCCAGGTCTCGACTGGCTTCAGGCAGGTGTCGCAATTGCCGCATTGGCCGGCATGCGCCTCGCCGAAATGGGCAAGGATCGCCTGCCGGCGGCAGGAGGCGGTTTCGCAGATCGCGAGCAAAGAATTGAGCTTGGCGCGCTCAACCCGCTTGATTTCGTCTGCGGCGTTGCCCTCATCGATCATGCGGCGGCGCTGGATAACGTCGGCCATGCCATAGGCCATCCAGACCTCGGACGGCAACCCGTCTCGGCCGGCGCGCCCGGTTTCCTGATAATAGGCCTCCACCGAACCCGGCAGGTCGAGATGGGCGACATAGCGCACATTCGGCTTGTCGATGCCCATGCCGAAGGCGACGGTGGCGACCAAGCAGAGATTCTCTTCTTTCAGGAAAGCATCCTGATTGGCGTCGCGCAGCGCCCGGTCCATGCCGGCGTGATAGGGCAGTGCGCGGATGCCCTGCCCGTTCAGCCAATCGGCCGTATCCTCGACCTTGGCGCGCGACAGGCAATAGACGATGCCGCTGTTGCCCTTATGGCCGGAGAGGAAGCGCAGCAGCTGCTGGCGCGGCTGGTCGCGCTCGACGATTTCATAGGCAATATTCGGCCGGTCGAAGCTGGTGGTGAAGATTTCGGCCTTGCCGAGCCCCAGCCGCTCGATGATATCGTCACGCGTGTGCGGGTCGGCCGTTGCCGTCAATGCCACGCGGGGAACGCCGGGATACTGTTCACCGAGGCGGCCGAGCTCGCGATATTCCGGGCGGAAATCATGGCCCCATTGCGAGACGCAATGGGCCTCGTCGATCGCAAACAGCGCAATCTTATCACTGGCGATCAGCTCGCGAAAACCCTCCGTCAGGATGCGCTCGGGCGTGACGTAGAGAAGGTCGAGCTTTCGCGCCGAAAGCGCACGGCGAACCTCGACGAACTCTTCGCGCGACAGCGACGAATTGAGTGCCGCAGCCCTGATGCCGAGCTGCTTCATCGCCTCCACCTGATCGCGCATCAGCGCAATCAGCGGCGAAACGACGATGCCGACGCCGTCACGGCAAAGCGCCGGGATCTGGAAGCAGAGCGATTTGCCTGCACCTGTCGGAAAGAGCACCACGGCATCGCCGCCTGAAACCACGTGCTCGACCACCTCCTGCTGCTTGCCGCGGAAGGAGGAATAACCATAGACCTGCTTCAGGACGTCGAGAGGCGAGCGGCCGGCGGAAAACAGCGCATCGGAAACGAAAAAACCGGGCTCCTTGCGTTCGCTGAGCGGCATCAGTGGTTCGCCGCCCCTTTGACACGGCCGGAAAGCACGCCGAAGCCGTCGATAATCGCCTCCTGGTTCTCCAGGCGTACGCCTTCGAGATGCACTTCCTGCTGCGCCCGTATCAGCTGAATGATCGCCTCGCCGTCGCCGGCTTCGGTCGCCAGCGCAATCTCGCGTTCGAGTTCCATCTTCTGCCGGCGCAGCGCCTTCGCCCGTTTGTGGAAGGCGAGCGCCTGACGATAGCCTTCACGAGCATCCTCCATCGCCGCCTCCTCGGTCGCCGTCCAGAGCCTCGCATTGCGCACCTGCTGGTCGAGACTCTTGATGAGCGGACCGAAACCTTCGAATTCCAGCCGCTCAGTCAGATATTCGCGCGTCAGATGCGGACCGGCGACGGCAGCGGCTGCGCCAAGCATCGCCGACCAGAGCCGCTGCAGCTCACGGCTGTCATATTCGATCGCGGCGATTTCATCATAATCATCGATCATCAGGGCCGGATGATTGACGATGGTGAGCGCAAGCACGCTTTCGCGCAACGCCGTATTGTCCCGGTGTCCGCGGACGGGGCCCGAGCGGGCGAGCCGATCGGAAATCAGGCTGGGGCTTTTCGGTCCTGCCTTGGCCGTATTGTCGCGGGCGTTCCGGGGGCTGCTGCTGAAACCGCGCCGCCCGCCGCTGTTGCGGTTCTGGAACTGCGGCTGGAAGAAGGCATTCAGCCGGTCGCGAATATCCTGCTGGTAATGACGGCGCACATTCTCGTCGGCGATGACGGCAACGAGCTGCTTCAGCCGCGCTTCGAGCTCGGCGCGCGCCTCGGGCGTATCGAACTTGCCGGTGTTGATCTCCCGGCTCCACAGCATCTCCGAAAGCGGCTTTGCCTGACTCATCACCTTGTCGAAAGGCGCGCGGCCCTCGTCGCGCACGAGGTCGTCCGGATCCTTGCCATCAGGCAGAAGCGCGAAGCGGACGGAACGGCCGGGCTTCAGATGCGGCAGCGCCAGCTCGGCGGCGCGATTGGCGGCGCGAATGCCGGCGCCGTCGCCATCGAAGCAAAGCACCGGCTGCGGCACCATCTTCCAGAGCAGCTCGAGCTGGTTTTCGGTGAGCGCTGTGCCGAGCGGCGCGACGGCGTTTTCGATACCCGCCTGATAGAGCGCGATTACGTCCATATAGCCTTCGACGGCGATGATGGTGCCGCTCGCATTGTCATCCTGATCGCCGCGGCCGGGACCCTGTATGGCGCGGCGCGCGCGGGCGAAATTGTAAAGGACATTACCCTTGTGGAAGAGCTCAGTCTCGTTGGAGTTCAGATATTTCGCCGGCGCATCTGATGACATGGCGCGGCCGCCGAAGGCGATCACCTTTTCCCGGGACGAAAGAATCGGGAACATGATGCGGTCGCGGAAACGGTCGTAGGAGAGCGGCACGTTTTCATGAACGACAAGGCCGCAGGCTTCGATCTGCTCCTTGGAGACGCCCTTGCCCGCGAGGAATTCCTTCAGCGCATTGCGGCTGTCAGGCGCATAACCGAGACGGAAGGTCTCGATGGTACGCCCCGTCAGCCCGCGATCGCGCAAATAGGCGCGCGCCTTTGCGCCATTGGCCGTCTGCAGCTGGTCCTGGAAGAAGCTGGTCGCCATTTCCATGACGTCGATCAGCGAGCCGCGCTCCTTCTCGCGCTTCTCCATCGCGGCATCGGCAAGCGGCATCGGCACGCCGGCCATGTCGGCGATCTGCTGCACCGCCTCGGGAAAACTCAAGCCCTCCAGCTCCGTCAGAAAGCGAAAGTGATCGCCGGTGACGCCGCAGCCGAAGCAGTGATACCGACCCTTTCGGTCCTCGCAGTGGAAGCTCGGCGATTTCTCGCCATGGAAGGGGCAGCAGGCCCAGTAGTCGCCCCGCGAGACGTTGGTCTTGCGCTTGTCCCAGCTGACGCGGCGCGCAATCACGTTCGAAATCGGAACGCGGTCGCGGATCTCATCGAGAAAGGTGTTCGAAAAGCGCATTTATCCCTCTTGGCCAAGCTCCATATAAGCTGCTTTGCCGCACCATGCCACGAAACTCGTCAGGAAAACCCGCTATTCACAGGCAAGTGCACCCGACGTCCGCGGCGCCAGTTATCCAATCAACAACTCGTGACCGACCCCTGCGACAGGGTGCGACATTATTGTCGCCGAACGTCTGTGAAGCCGGGCACTGCAGGTGCTTCGGCATGAGCGAGATCGTTCGGCCGAGTTGAATTAAATCTTTCAAAAACAGTCACTTATCGCAGCCGCCGCTTGTGCGCCCTCATCCTCGCGGCGCTTGTCGAACCTTCGCTTCGAAGCCTCTCGAAGCGCCTTTTCCGGCAATCATTATTTTTTTGTAATTTGAACAGACGGCCGCACCGCAATAGATTTGATCTCAACAAAGCGATCCCCGAGCGAAGCACCATCCCTACCCCCGGCGCCGCTTCGCAAGGGTGCCTTTGCAAATACCCTCCGGCTTGGGCCTCAGCCCTGCGTTGCCGGCGGAAGCAAAGAGCAAGAAGGCAGGAGCGCCCCCAGCTCCTGCCTTCTTAAATTTTAGGCTCTGTTGCCAACTCTCCCTTTGAAATTAACCGCTTATCGACGGAACCGTTGACGGACGGCGCGTGAATGAAAGATGTTGCGCCGAACTCCTGGACCCTTCCCAATGGCTTTCACCGCGGAAAATCTTGCAGCAGACGATCGCTTTCTCGCTGCGATCCTCCATTGCGCCAATCAACTGCTTGCGATCTATCGCGAGAGCCCGCGCATCGCATCGATTTTCGCCGCGCAGCAGCGCTGGTTGATGGCCCATGCCGGCTTCGCACTTCATTACGGTCATCCCGACGACGGCCAGAGCGGTGGCCTTTATTCCGGCCGCTTTGTCGATTTCGCAGTCAAGAATGACATCGCCAGCCGCAACACGGCCGCGGCCTTCATGCAGGAAATGCTGGCCTATCGTTTCCTGCGTGTGGTGCCTGGACCTGACAAGCGCACACGCTATCTGGAACCGACCGAAATCGCCGAACAGCATTTCATCCGATGGCTCGTCACCCATATGATGATCCTCGACAGCCTCGACGGCGGCGAACGCGCCGACCAGATCACCGCCGACCCCTCCGCGACAATGGGTGCGATTCAGCCGCGGATCGCAAGGGCGATCATCGGCAGTGAGTCCGTGCGCAATCCGGGCCCCACCTTCAACCTCTTCAACTGGGCGAATTCCGGCGGACTGGTGATGGATTACCTGATCTCCCGCCTTCCGCAATTTCCTCGGGCGGCCGAGCGCGTCGTTATCGGCCCACTGTCGCTCCGGGAGCTCCGCGAGCAATTCATGATTTCCAATACCCACCTGAAGCGGCTTCTGACCCAGGCCACGACCATGGAAAGCGTCGGCTGGACAGAACCTTCGCGCAAGGGCGACTTCTGGCTGTCCCGGCGCTTTATCCTCGAATATTGGAACTACCAGGCGGCGAAGTTTGCGATCGTCGATGCCGCCGCCGAGGCCGTGCTCGGACCTGAGGTCCGTGAAGAGCCGCAGGCGAGACGGGCCATCTGAGGCTTATCCGTTCAAAAGCTCCTTGACGGTTGCCGATGCCTTGGCGAAATCCATCTGGCCGGCATAACGCTCCTTGAGCGACGCCATCACCTTGCCCATGTCCTTGACGCCGGAAGCACCCGTCTCGATGATGATCGCCGAGATATTGGCGCGCACTTCGCCCTCAGAAAGCTGCTTGGGCATGAAGTCCTGAATGACGGCGATTTCCGCACGCTCCTTGGCAGCGAGCTCCGGTCGGGAATTCTCCTCATAGATCTTTGCCGATTCGTCGCGCTGCTTCACCATCTTGGCGAGGATCTGCAGGATCTCGTCGTCGCTCGCCTGCTCCTTGCCGGTACCGCGATTGGCAATGTCGCGGTCCTTGATCGCCGCCTGAATCAGCCGAACGGTCGACAGCCGCTCCGAATCCTTGGCCTTCATCGCCTCTTTCAGCTGGGTGGCGAGTTGATCGCGCAGCATGTCTTCACTCCTTTTTTGATGCCGCTTCATAAACCACGCCGATGCGACGGATCAAATAAATTGCGCGATCGGCACGATAAAGCGCAGGAAAACGGCCGCAATCCCGGCTACAAAGATTGACGCTCAGCGATTGCGTGGCTATTTACCGCCACCTGCACCAAAATTCGTGATCAGGCCTGAAGCGCGCGGCATTGCCGTGCCCACACGTCTGCGAGATCAAATGGCGACGAGCGCGGCTAAGCGCATCAGCCGCCGGAAACGGGATGAAGATGACCGCAACAGCACCCTGGACAACCGAAAAGCCCACCGCCCTGCTCGTTCTTGCCGACGGCACGGTGATCGAAGGCAAGGGCATCGGCGCCACCGGCAAGGTCCAGGCTGAAGTCGTCTTCAACACGGCGCTGACCGGCTATGAAGAGATCATGACCGACCCCTCCTATCTCGGCCAGATCGTCACCTTCACCTTTCCGCACATCGGCAATATCGGCACCAACGACGAAGATATCGAGGACCTGACCCCTGCCGCCCGCCACGGCGCCGTCGGCGTCATCTTCAAGGCCGACATCACCGACCCCTCGAACTACCGCGCCGCCAAACATCTCGACCAGTGGCTCAAGGCCCGCGGCATCATCGGCCTTTGCGGCATCGACACGCGTGCGCTCACCGCCTGGATCCGCGAGAACGGCGCCCCGAACGCGGTGATCGCCCACGACGCCAACGGCGTCTTCGACATCGAGGCGCTGAAGGCCGAAGCCAAGGCCTGGAGCGGCCTGGAAGGTCTCGATCTTGCCAAGATCGCCTCGTCCGGCCAGTCCTCACAATGGGCGCAGACGCCGTGGGTCTGGAACGAAGGTTACGGCGAACTCGGTGCGGCGGATGCGAAATATCACGTCGTCTGCCTCGATTACGGCGTCAAGCGCAACATCCTGCGCCTGTTTGCCGGCCTCGACTGCAAGGTGACTGTCGTGCCGGCAACAACGAGCGCCGAAGACGTGCTCGCCTTGCAGCCGGACGGGATCTTCCTGTCGAACGGTCCCGGCGATCCAGCGGCAACCGGCGAATATGCCGTGCCTGTCATCAAGACGCTTGTTAAAACCGATATCCCGGTCTTCGGCATCTGCCTCGGCCATCAGATGCTCGGCCTCGCCTTGGGCGCCAAGACCGAAAAGATGCACCAGGGCCATCACGGCGCCAATCATCCGGTCAAGGATCACACGACGGGCAAGGTCGAGATCGTCTCGATGAACCACGGCTTCGCGGTCGACTCGAAGTCGCTGCCCGACGGCGTTGAAGAGACTCATATTTCCCTTTTCGACGGCACCAATTGCGGCCTGCGCGTGCTCGGCAAGCAGGTCTTCTCCGTCCAGCACCATCCGGAAGCCTCTCCCGGCCCGCAGGACAGCCATTATCTCTTCCGCCGCTTCGTCAACATGGTGCGCGAGAAGAAGGGCGAACCGGCGCTTGCAGAGCGCTAGTTCAAGAAGTGCCGGTTTCGCAAACTCTGCCAAACCGGCAGCCACCAGCGTAATGTGGCATCTCTTGAAACTTGAAAGACAGCTATCAGAGAAAGGACCGCTATCTGCTTGCCTATAGCGGCCTTTTTTCTTTGTGGAAGGATAGGGCTGCTTTGCGCCGCAAGTAGAGGGCGACTTCGCAGCTTCCTGAAAGCAGACATTGATGGCAGATTGCGCTGGAGGTCGTGGTTACGCCGGCACCGGCTGTTGTTGATCTTCCGCCGAAATGGCTAACAGGTTCAAGATCGGGCATTGATCACTCATCATTGTACGACACCGGCCTTGCGTAGCCCCTCCATGGCGAGGTCGAAATCGGCGGGGTTCTTGAAGGGCAAGACTTTGCGACGGTATTCCAAGGAGAAGTCGGGATTGACGCGCAGCACCTCTTGCCACGTCGCCCGAGCCTCTTCGAACCGGCCGAGGTGTCCGTAACAGGCGGCCAGAAGCGCGCGCGAGACGTCGGTGACGGGATTGCGGCTCACGCGCTGCACCAACAATTCAACGGCCTCTTCGTACCTTCGCAGTTGAAACCAGGCCCAGGCCTGAAAGTGGAGAACGACATCCGGAAAATACGGGTTCAAGATCCTCGCCCGATCGAAACAGGCGAGTGCCTCGTGGGATCTGCCTGAATAGAGAAGTGCCTCGCCGAGGCTGACCTGCCCTTCGGCGAAGTTCGGGTTGAGGCCTATCGCACGCTCGGCCTCGCCGATGGCTCTATCGTGCTGCCGTGAGTAAAGCCTGACGACACTCAATGCCCAGTGCGCCACGGGGTCGCTCTCATCCCGCGCCACCGCCAGCATCGCAGCCTCTTCGGCCTGCTGGAGCGAGCGTTGCGGCGACGCGCTCCACCGGTTCAGGTAGTCGAGCCCATGGGTAAGGGCGAGAAAGGCATGTGCCGAGGCGAAGTTGGGGTCCAGTTCGACGGCATGTTGCAAAAGATCGCGGGCGTCGCTGTTCGTTTGCTTCGTCAGCCGGTGCCACAGCTCCCGGCCACGCAGGAAGCAGTCATAGGCCTCGGGGTGACCGGTCTGGCCCGGCACCAGCCTTTTCCGATCACCTTCTGTCAGGTTGACCGCCAGTGCGTCGACGATCCGCTGCGTGACATCGTCCTGAACCGCGAAAATGTCGGTCAGGTCTCGATCGAACCGCTCCGCCCATAGATGCCCGCCGGTGGTCGCGTCGATGAGCTGCGCGGTGATGCGTACCCTGTTGCCTGATTTGCGCACACTGCCCTCAAGAACATGCCGCACCCCGAGCTTCGTGCCCACCTCCTGCACGTGGACGTTCCTGCCTTTGAAGGTAAATGACGAATTGCGGGCGATGACGAAGAGCTGCGACAACTTCGATAGCGCCGTGATGATGTCTTCCGAGATGCCGTCGGCGAAGTAGTCCTGTTCGGCGTCACCGCTCATGTTGGCGAAGGGCAGGACGGCGATCGACAGCTTCGGCGACGTTGCCCTCGCAGGTGGACTCGTTGCGGTTTCCGAGGTGGCGGCTGCCTTGGTCCCGACGCTGCCGACTTGCAGCGAATAGACGCGGATCGGTTCGGTGATGTTCTTGAGTTGCGTGTTGCCGAGATCGCTGACCGAGAGGTCGAGCCTCGCCTTGACTTGGCGATAGGCATCCTCGGACAGGCAGATCGCGCCTGCCGCGGCGACGCCCTCCAATCGCGAGGCGATGTTGACGCCGTCGCCCATCAGATCGCCATCGCTTTCCTCCACGACGTCGCCCAGATGGATACCGATCCGAAACTCGATGCGACGGTCCTGCGGCACGCCGTCATTGCGCTCCAGCATACCGTTCTGCACCTCAATGGCACAGCGCACGGCGTCCACGACGCTGCGGAACTCGACCAGCGCACCATCGCCGGTGCGCTTCACCACCCGGCCATGGTGCACGGCGATCGTCGGATCGATGAGATCGCTGCGCAGTGCCCGTAACCTCGCCAAGGTGCGGTCCTCATCGGCGCCGGCAAGCCGGCTGTACCCGACCACGTCTGCGGCCAGGATTGCAGCCAGCTTTCGGTTCTCGCTCATGGCGCGGTCTCCTCACTTCCAGGATAGCAGGGAGACAGAAGGCAAGAAAGAACTTCTAGCCGCGGCTTGGAGCGATCTTGGCTGAGATCGACTTGTCTAATGGCTCATCGACGCACTCAACGTTGAAGCTGCACGCAATGACTGCTCTGTCGTTCCTTGACGCCGAGCCAGCAACTGCTTCTGGCGCACCGTTGCATCAAGCTTCGACAATGTCGCCGAAACAGGAAAGCAATGGACATTCGACCGGCCTCTGCCCTTTCACTATTGACCTCAACCATGCTTGAGGAATTACAGAACTGCCCGCAGATCCGATGCAGGAGATATAGATGAGCGGAGCTTTCTATCGTGTCGACAAGTTCATCGTGCCGGCGGCGGCGCGTGAGGAATTTCTTGTCAAAGTGATGATGACCCACAAGCTGCTGGAGGCACAGGAGGGCTTCATCGATCACCGGGTGCTGGAGCAGGTCTCAGGTCCCGGCGAATTCAATTTCGTTACCATCGCCGAATGGGAAAATACCGAGGTCGTCGAGCGTGCGCGGGCAGCCGTGACGGCCGCCCACAAGGCCTCAAATTTCGATCCGCAGGAAATGTTCTCGCGTCTCGGCATTCGAGCCGATATCGGCAGTTACAAGCCTGTCGCGGCCTGAGGGCAAGGACGCCGGCTCAGACGCCGGCGATTGCGCCCTCCCGGCGAACAAGAAGATAGAAGCGTCCGCAGAGCATGGCGGCCGCCGCCGCCAACCCGACAAGGAAGCCGAACCAGATGCCGATGCCGCCCAGACCCAACGGAAAAGCGAAGGCCCAGGCCAGGAAGAAGCCAATCGGCCAGTAAGCGATCAGCGCCATGATCATCGGCACGCGCGCGTCCTTCAGGCCGCGCAGCAATCCGTTGGCGATCACCTGCAGCCCATCGACCAGTTGGAAAAGCCCGGCAACGACGATCAACGGCCCGGCATAGGCGAGCACCTCGGGCGCCTCGGGCGAACTGACGTCGAGAAACCAGCTGCCGAGGAATTGCGGCATGGTGGCAAAGAGCACCGAGCCCACCGCCGAAATGGCGCAGCCGAGGATGAACACCATGATCGAAGCCCGCACCAGCCCGTCATAGTCGCCCTGCCCGTGGGCGACGCCCACCCGCACCGTCGCCGCCTGGCTGAGGCCGAGCGGGATCATGAAGGCGATCGAAGCCCATTGCAGGGCGATGCCGTGGGCGGCAAGTTCGATCGTGCCGATATAGCCCATCAGCAGCGAGGCCACCGTGAACAGGCTGACCTCGGCAAGGATGGTGACGCTGATCGGGAAACCGAGCCGGATGACTTCCAGCAGCGCATGCCAGTCGGGCTTCCAGAACCGCACGAAGATCTCGTATCGGCGCGTCTCCTCCCGCCTCTGCACAAAGGCAAGGATGAAGAGGAAACCAGCCGTCTGCACGACGACCGACACGATCGCCGCACCCTCGAGCCCCATCGCCGGAAAGCCGAAATGGCCGAGCACGAGGGCATAGGCGAAGAACGCGTTCATCACCAGCGTGACTATGGTGACGTTGAGGATGATGCCTGCCTTGCCGATGGCGCTGACCAGCGCGCGCATCACGTTGAAGAGCAGTGCCGGCAGCACGCCGAACTGACCGATCATGATATAGCCATGCGCGAGCTCGGCTACCTCCGGCTTCTGCTGCGCGAAGAGCAGGATTTGCTCGGAATAGAAGAAGGCGGGCTGCATGACGGCCCAATATCCAAGCACCACCCACAGACCCATGCGCAGCGATCGGCGCACAGAGATGACGTCGCCGCGACCATAGGCCTGCGCCACCATCGGAATGACGGCGATGGCAAAACCCGAACCGAAGATCAGGATGGTGAAGAGGAATTGAGCCGACAGCACCATCGCCGCCAGATGCTCGGCGCCGAGGCGGCCGACGATCATCACGTCGGTGGTATTGATGCCGAGCTGAGCGAGCTGTGCGCCGATCAGCGGAATACCGAGCGCCAGTGTTGCACGAAAATGCGCACCCCAACGATTATCGTTTGTCGGCGCAAGGCTGCGCGCGTCGATCGGCGTGTCCATGACACCAGTCCTGTGATTGAGATCTGCAACGCCGCGTAGTTGGCGCAAAAATATCACTCGGGCTTAAATCAAAGCCCCGCAAAGAACTACCCCAAAACAGGCAGATGATGAAAAATTCATCATACCATCACCATTTCTGATCGGTTCAGCCCATACCTTCCAGCGCCTCGGCCGGCTCCCCGGCTCGAACCCTCGTGAGGAATATCCCGGCGGCCAGAACAATGAGCAAGGCAGCCGTGAGATAAGGCGCACCGGCAAAGGTGACGGGCGCCTCAGGCCGCGTGAAATAGCCGAACATTTGCGTGAAGATCAATGGCCCGACAATGGTGGTGATGCTGCTGAGGCTGGTCAGCGCGCCCTGCAACTCGCCCTGCGCCGAAGGCGGCACCTTCCCGGCGGCAATGCTGCGCAGCGCCGGATCGGCGACGTTTTCGATGACGGTCGCCACGATGACGACATAGACCACCCAGCCCTCCCAGGCGAAGGCATAGCCGGTCAAACCTGCAGCTGAGAAACAGAGGCCGAGAAGCGCGGTCTTCCACTCGCCGAGAAGAGGCACGACGCGCGGCAGGACCAACCCCATGACGAGCGCAGCACCGATGCCGTAAATGCCGAGCGACAGGCCGATCTGCCCCTCGCTCCAGCCATAGCGATAGGTCGAAACGAACGACCAGACCGAGGGATAGACGGCGTGCGCCAGGAAGAACAGGAACATGACGAGGCTGACCCCGCCGATGCCAGGATAATGGCGCATCTGGCGCAGCGCGCCGAGGGGGTTGGCGCGTTTCCACTCGAAGCGGCGACGGTTCTTCGCCTCCAGCGTTTCCGGCAGCAGAAAGCAGGCGGCGATGAAATTGAGAAGCGACAAAGCGGCAGCGCCGAGGAAGGGTACGCGTGGGCCGAATTCCCCGAGGAATCCGCCAATGACAGGGCCGATGGTAAAGCCGACGCCGAAGGCGATGCCGATCAGTCCGAAGTTCTTCGCGCGGTTCTCCTCCGTGCTGATATCGGCGATATAGGCCGAGCAGGTGGCGAAGCTGCCGCCGCTGATGCCGGCAAGCACGCGGCCGACGAACAGCATCCAGAAGCTGGTGGCGATGCCGCAGATGAAGTTGTCGATGGCGAAGGTCAGCACCGAAAGCAGAAGGATCGGCCGGCGGCCGAAGCGGTCGGACAGGTTTCCGAGCAACGGCGCGAACAGGAACTGCATGCCGGCATAGACGAGCATCAGCCAGCCGCCGTCGATCGCCGCATCGCTGACGCTGCCGCCGGTCAGCTGCTCCAGATAGGCGGGCAGCACCGGCATGATGATGGCGATGCCGATAATGTCGAGGAAGAGGATGACGAAGACCAGGAAAAGGCCGCGGCGAACGAATCTCGGATCAAGCATGAGGCATCTCTACAGCAGCTGTTTCTGAAAAGACGATCTCCGTCGCCGGAAAGTGACATAGCTCAGAAAAGAAACTGAAACAATCGGTGAACATCTGGAAGCATCCCAGGAGTTCTACGGGAAAATCGTCAGGGCCTCAACCGGTAGACGCGCGCCGTCGTTCCGGGGAATCGTAGCGATAAAACTCCCTTGCAATCGCCGCGACGGCATCCAGATCAAGCAGAACATTGTTCCCCTCATCGGCGCCCGCCGCCGCGACCGGTTGACTGAGGCGCTCGGTTCACTTGCGGTGGATCTGTCGGCAGAAGATTTCGCCGCCATTAAACGCGTCGTGCCGAAGGATGCTGCGGCCGGCGGGCGCTATCCCGAGCATATGCTGCAGCGCATGGATAGTGAGAAGTGAGGTTAGGTGTTAGGTCAAAGGGGCTCAAACGTCCGGCCGTGTAGCCCCCTCATCCGACCTACGAGCACCTTCTCCCGAGGGGAGAAGAGGGAATCGAGACGTCGCGGAAAGTCCCCTTCTCCCCTCGGGTAGATGGGGACCCCAAGGGTCGGATGAGGGGCCACACGCAGGGACTCTGGAAACCTCAAACTGGCCCCGAAAACGTATCACACGCCGTCAGCTGTCCGCTGTCGAAACCGCGCTTGAACCATCTGACGCGCTGCGCCGAGGTGCCGTGGTTGAAACTCTCGGGCACGACGTAACCTTGCGAGCGCTTCTGCAGCGTATCGTCGCCGATCTGCTGTGCGGCATTCAGCGCCTCCTCGAGATCGCCCGCCTCCAGGATACCCTTCTGCTGGGTATACTTGCCCCAGATGCCGGCGAAGCAATCGGCCTGCAGCTCGACGCGGACCGACATCTTGTTGGCCTCCTCCTCGCTCATGCGCTGACGGGCCTGGTTGAACTTCGGCAGGATGCCGAGCAGGTTCTGCACGTGATGGCCGACCTCATGCGCAACGACATAGGCTTCGGCAAAATCGCCCGATGCGCCGAACCGATCGGACAGCTCCTGGAAGAAGGCCGTATCGAGATAGACCTTATGATCTCCAGGGCAATAGAACGGACCGCTCGCTGCAGAGGCGAAGCCGCAGGCCGACTGCGTCTGGTCGGAGAAGAGTACGAGCCGAGGCTCCTCGTAATCCCGGCCCTGTGCCTGGAAAATGCCGTTCCAGGTATCCTCGGTCTCGGCAAGGACGGTCCGCACGAAAGCAGTCATTTCGTCATTGGCGGGGGTGCGGGCGCCGGATTCGCTCTGCTCGTAGCCGGGGCCGCTGGACATGCCCCCGGTGTCCAGCACCTGCATCAGGTCGATGCCCATCGCCTTGAAGATCAGATAGATGACGACGAGGAAGATGATCGTGCCGATGCTCAAGCCACCGCCGGCGCGGCGAACACCGCCGCCTGAGGGAAAGCTGAAACCACCGCCGCGGCCAAAACCGCCGCCGGTGGGCTCGCCGCGACGATCCTCGACATTGTCGGACTGACGCCGGCCTCTCCATTCCATCTTCGTTCTCCCCGCCAATCCAGATGCTTGTCATCAATGAATTTATATAACCGTCAGCAGGAGGAATTCCAGCGGCTTCAACCGCATGCAAAATCGGCGGCTGCACGGCTCCTCGGCTGCAAACTTGACGGACGGGATATTGTTCCCTCAGCCCATCGGCCCCAGCCATGCGTCCCCATCGCGTAAAGAAGATGCGTCAACCGCTTGACGCAACTCCTGCTTTCGCCCTTCCTGTTAGAAGGGGAGAATGCAGGAGGAGATGGCGATGAAGGCGGTGCGTCTGCAAGCGACAGGACAGTTGCAACTTTGCGAAGTCGGAAAGCCGGCACCAGGTCCGGGTGAATTGCTCGTCCGGATCGAGGCCTGCGGCATCTGCGGCACCGACCGCCATATCTTCAACGGCGAATTTCCGTCAAAGCCGCCGGTGACGCTCGGCCATGAATTCGCCGGCATCGTCGAGACCGTCGGACCTGATGTGACCGATTTCCGCCCCGGCATGCGCGTGACCGGCGATCCGAACATTTCCTGCGGCGGCTGCGGGGAATGCCGGCGCGGCCGAGTCAATCTCTGCCGGAACCTGCAGGCGATCGGCATTCACCGCGACGGCGGCTTTGCCGATTATGTCTGCATGCCGCAAAGCCAGGCCTTCGCGCTGCCGACCGATCTTGATCCGCTCCACGGCGCCTTCTGCGAACCGCTCGCCTGCTGCATCCACGGCGTCGATCTCGCCGGGCTGCATACTGGCGCTTCAGTCATCGTACTCGGCGGCGGCGTGATCGGCCTGCTCACGGTTCAACTGGCAAGGCTCGCCGGCGCCACCCGTGTCATTCTGGTGACGCGCAGCGCCAAAAAACGACGCTTGGCCGAAATCCTCGGCGCCACGGCAACGGCCGATCCAGGCGACGGCGATATCGTTGCCCGCATCACCGCCGCAGACGGATTGCTGCCCCGCGGCGCCGACGTTGTCTTCGAATGCGCCGGCGTCGCTGAGACCATGGAACAGGCGCCGCGGCTTGCCCGCCGCGGCGGCACTGCCGTCATTCTCGGCGTGATGCCGCAGGGGGCAAAAATCGAGATCGAGCCCTTTGACCTGCTGTTTCGCGAAGTCAGGCTGATAAGCTCCTTCGTCAACCCCTTCACCCATGGCCGCGCCGCCGATCTGATCGCCTCCGGCAGGATCAAGGTCGAGCCGTTGATCTCCCGCAGGATTGGGCTTGCAGAAGCCCCAGACGCGATCGTCAATCCGGCGCGCAGCGGCGAAATCCGGGCACTCGTCATCCCCGGCCGGGAATAGGCGTCCGCGCCGGTTCGAATTCCTGTCGATTCCGCGATTTATGGGGTTCCGTTTGCAAATACATTTGCCTATAAGCCGCTTCTAGCCTGAAAAGACCCAGCATGCGCAACCGACCCGGTGATCTCCCACCCTGGCCGGTTTTCTGCGCAGCCAGAAAATGGATATCGCCATGCCGAAGCGCCAAGACATCAAATCGATTCTCATCATCGGCGCGGGACCGATCGTCATTGGCCAGGCTTGCGAATTCGACTATTCCGGCACCCAGGCCTGCAAGGCTTTGAGAGAGGAAGGCTACCGCGTCATCCTCGTCAACTCCAACCCGGCGACGATCATGACCGACCCCGGGCTGGCAGACGCAACTTACGTAGAGCCGATCACCCCGGAAGTCGTCGCGAAGATCATCGCCAAGGAGCGCCCGGACGCGCTGCTGCCGACCATGGGCGGCCAGACGGCATTGAATACCGCCCTATCCCTGAAGCGCATGGGCGTGCTCGACCGCTACAATGTCGAGATGATCGGCGCCAAGCCGGCGGCCATCGACATGGCCGAAGACCGCGCGCTGTTCCGCGAGGCGATGGCACGCATCGGCCTTGAAACGCCGCGCTCGATGCTGGCGAACGCCACCGACATCAAGGATCTCGACCGCAAGACGCACGAGGCCGAGCGCACCAAACTGCGCGAAAGCCTCTCCGGTCCCGACCTCGACAAGGCGCTGGACGAGCTGGAAAACCAGTGGAATCTTGGCGAGAGCGACCGCAAGCAGCGCTACCTGAACCATGCCATGGCGATCGCCGCCCAGGCACTCGACCATGTCGGCCTGCCCGCCATCATCCGCCCCTCCTTCACCCTCGGCGGCACCGGCGGCGGCATTGCCTACAACCGCTCGGAATTCTTCGAGATCGTCGGCGGCGGTCTCGATGCTTCGCCGACCACCGAAGTGCTGATCGAAGAATCGGTGCTCGGTTGGAAGGAGTATGAAATGGAAGTGGTCCGCGACAAGGCGGACAACTGCATCATCATCTGCTCGATCGAGAACATCGATCCGATGGGCGTTCATACCGGCGATTCCATCACCGTCGCTCCGGCGCTGACGCTGACCGACAAGGAATACCAGATCATGCGCAACGCCTCGATCGCGGTGCTGCGCGAGATCGGCGTCGAGACCGGCGGCTCGAACGTCCAGTTCGCTGTCAATCCAAAGGACGGCCGCCTCGTCGTCATCGAAATGAACCCGCGCGTCTCGCGCTCCTCGGCACTCGCTTCCAAGGCCACCGGCTTCCCGATCGCCAAGGTCGCCGCGAAGCTCGCCATCGGCTACACGCTCGACGAGTTGGAAAACGACATCACCGGCGGCGCAACGCCGGCTTCCTTCGAGCCGTCGATCGACTATGTCGTCACCAAGATCCCCCGTTTCGCCTTCGAGAAATTCCCCGGCGCCTCGCCGGTCCTGACGACGGCGATGAAATCGGTCGGCGAAGTCATGGCGATCGGCCGTACCTTTGCCGAATCGCTGCAGAAGGCGCTGCGCGGCCTCGAAACCGGCCTGACCGGCCTCGACGAAATCGAGATCCCCGATTTCGAAGAAGGCGAATCCAGCCAGAACGCCATCCGCGCAGCCATCGGCACGCCGACGCCGGACCGCCTGCGCATGGTCGCCCAGGCGCTGCGCCAGGGCCTCAGCATCGAAGAGGTGCATGAAGGCTGCAAGATCGATCCCTGGTTCATTGCCGAACTCAAGAATATCGTCGACATGGAAGCCCGCATCCGCGAGCATGGCCTGCCCGGCGATGCCGCGAACCTGCGCATGCTGAAGGCCATGGGTTTCTCCGACGCGAGGCTGGCGACCCTGACCGGCAAGCGCCCGAAGGAAGTCGCGGAACTCCGCAACAGCCTGAACGTGCGTCCGGTTTTCAAGCGTATCGACACCTGTGCGGCCGAATTCGCTTCGCCTACGGCCTATATGTATTCGACCTACGAGACGCCCTTCGTCGGCGCCGCCCGCTCGGAAGCTCAAGTCTCCGACCGCAAGAAGGTCGTCATCCTCGGCGGCGGCCCGAACCGCATCGGCCAAGGCATCGAGTTCGACTATTGCTGCTGCCATGCCGCCTTCGCGCTGAAGGATGCTGGCTATGAAGCGATCATGATCAACTGCAACCCCGAAACCGTCTCGACCGACTATGACACGTCGGATCGCCTCTACTTCGAGCCGCTGACGGCCGAAGACGTGATCGAGATCCTGCGCGCCGAACAGGAGAAGGGCGAAGTCGTCGGCGTCATCGTCCAGTTCGGCGGCCAGACGCCGCTGAAGCTTGCCGAGGCGCTCGAGAAGAACGGTATTCCGATCCTCGGCACAGCACCTGACGCGATCGACCTTGCCGAAGACCGCGACCGCTTCCAGAAGCTTCTGATGAAACTCGATCTCAACCAGCCGAACAACGGCATCGCCTATTCGGTCGAGCAGGCCCGCCTGGTCGCCGCCGAGATCGGCTTCCCGCTGGTCGTTCGCCCGTCTTACGTGCTCGGCGGCCGCGCCATGCAGATCCTGCATTCGGAAGGCCAGTTGCAGACCTACCTTCTCGATACGGTTCCGGAACTGGTGCCTGAGGATATCAAGCAGCGTTATCCCAACGACAAGACCGGCCAGATCAACACGTTGCTCGGCAAGAATCCGCTGCTCTTCGACAGCTACCTCACTCACGCGATCGAAGTCGACGTCGACTGCCTCTCCGATGGCACCGACGTCTATGTCGCCGGCATCATGGAGCATATCGAGGAAGCCGGCATCCACTCCGGCGATAGCGCTTGTTCGCTGCCGCCGCGTTCGCTGCCGGTCGAACTGCTCGACGAGTTGGAGCGCCAGGCCAAAGCCATGGCCAAGGCGCTCAATGTCGGCGGCCTGATGAACGTCCAGTTCGCCATCAAGGACGGCACTGTCTACGTGCTCGAAGTCAATCCGCGCGCCTCGCGCACCGTGCCCTTTGTCGCCAAAACCATTGGTGCGCCAATCGCCAAGATCGCCGCCCGCGTCATGGCCGGCGAGACGCTCGACGCGACCTTCGCCGCCTATGGGCAGAAGCCCGATCCGCGTAAGCTCACCCACATCGCCGTCAAGGAAGCCGTCTTCCCCTTCGCCCGCTTCCCCGGCGTCGACACGCTGCTCGGCCCGGAAATGCGCTCGACCGGCGAAGTGATCGGCCTCGACACCGATTTTGCCCTGGCCTTCGCCAAGTCGCAGCTCGGCGCCGGCGTCGAGTTGCCGCGTGATGGAACAGTCTTCGTCTCCGTGCGTGATGAGGACAAGGCGCGCGTGCTGCCGGCGATCCGCATCCTCGTCGAAGAAGGCTTCAAGGTGCTGGCAACCGGCGGCACCGCCCGCTTCCTTGGCGAAAACGGCATCACCGCCACCAAGATCAACAAGGTCCTGGAAGGCCGTCCGCACATCGAGGACGCGATCCGCAACCGCCAGGTCCAGCTCGTCATCAACACCACGGACGGCAACAAGGCGATCTCGGATTCCAAGTCACTGCGCCGCGCGACGTTGATGCAGAAGGTGCCCTATTACACGACGATGGCCGGCGCCGAAGCCGCCGCTCAGGCGATCAAGGCGCTGAGGGCGGGCAATCTCGAAGTCCGGCCGCTGCAGAGCTACTTCGCCTGACATGGGAGCAATTCCAGCAGAACTGTGCTGCAGTCTTGCTGGATTGCGTAAAAACAAGGAGATAGCGCCATCGCTTAATGGGCGTTGGCGCTATCTCGCCGGAATCAATTTATCCGGCTAAGACCATAAACCGCTGAATTTCCATCATATCCTCGCGAAACCGCGCCAGTTCCTCTGCCTTCAGCCGCTCGTCAGGAATGCGCAGCAGATAGGATGGATGCACGGTGACGAAGAGCGTACGCCCTCCTTCGATCGCCATCGCCCTTCCCCTGACATCCTGCAGCCGTTCTTTCACATCGGTCAGCGCCGCAAGCGCCGTCGCCCCCATTGCGACGATCAGTTTCGGCTTGATCAGCGCCAGCTCCCGATCGAGCCACCAGCGGCAATGCTTCACCTCGCTGATATTGGGCTTCTGGTGGATGCGCCGCTTGCCACGCGGCTCATACTTGAAATGTTTGACCGCATTGGTGACGTAGAGCCTCGATCGGTCGATGCCGGCCTCTGCTATCACCTGATCGAGAAGCCTGCCGGCAGGTCCGACGAAGGGGCGGCCGGCAATATCCTCCTGGTCGCCCGGCTGCTCGCCGACAAACATCACCTGCGCATCGCGCGGCCCCTCCCCGAACACGGTCTGGGTGGCATTGGCATGCAGCGGACAGCGCGTGCAGATGGCGGCTTCCGCGCGCAGTGCTTCCAGCGTGCCCGCTGGAGCCTCAGGTTCTGCGGGGAGATTGCGTGCCGCCTGCTGCAAGCGGTCGTGGAACGGCAGCGATTGCGTCGCCTCCCGCGCTGCCATCTCCCGCACCTTGCTTTCGGCCGATGCAATCAAGCCAGGAATGAGATCGGCCTCCGGCAGGTTCTTCCAGTACTTCTTCGGCATCTCCGTCTGCATCGCCTTCACCTTCAATCGCGCCGGGTTGAAGATGTTGGCGTAGTAGGTACGCCAGAGCTCGTCGGTGGCATCGCTGAGATTAGGTCTGTCGCATGGCTCGTCGGCAATTGTCAGGCGCTCGCCCTCCCAGGCGGCCGACCCCTTGGGCGTAGCAATCAGCCAGTCCATGTCGTTAAAACGGCGCTGGAAAAACGGAGCCGTGCGCCTGACGATATGATGGTCGGGCTCGAACCAGGCTAGGAATTTCCGACGTGCTGCCGATACCGCACCAACTTCCTTGAAACGGACGAAGGCCGTCATCTTGTGAGCGTCGCGCCGAACGCTCTTCGCCATCAGCTTGGCCCGCACGACATCCTCATCGGACGTCACCTCCAGCAGTTGCCGGTCCATCTGCAGCCGCCAGAGCAGACGGTACAGCAGAGAGAATCGCGCCGGATCGGAATGGCAGAGAACCGTCTCAGCAAGCCCTATGAAGGCGGGCGGCACCGTCATCGGCTTGCGTGTCGTCGCGGGCGCCGGCGGCATGGCGTCCCGCTGAAAGGACAGATCGGCCTCGGCGCTCCTTTCGCGCCAATCGATCTCCTCCGGCAATATGCCGGCGGCCGCCAGGGCGCGTGCCGCGTCACGCCATTCGGCAAGATCTCCGCGTCCTGCGAGAACCACCCGGCGCATCATAGCAACGATAATTGTTCGGGCTGCGGCTCGAACATGGCCCGCAGGTCCGGGCGGTCGATCAGCCGCCTTGGCGACCAGCCTTCCGCGGCGATAAAGGGCTGGACCTTCTTGATCGAAACGCCGAGCCGGGAGAGATCATCGAGCCGCAGGCGACGAAAACGGCGCGCCGAAACGATCGCCTTCACAGTTTTGGTGCCGAGGCCCGGCACACGCAGCAGTCGCTCACGCTCAGACTTGTTGATGTCGACCGGAAACTCGCCCCGGTTGGCAAGGGCCCAGGCAAGCTTTGGATCGAGATTGAGATCAAGCATGCCGTCCGCCTGGCTTGCGGTGATTTCCTCGATGCCGAAACCGTAGAACCGATACAGCCAGTCTGCTTGGTAGAGCCGGTGTTCTCGCATCAGCGGCGGTTTGATCAGCGGCAGGTTTTTCGAAGCGTCGGGGATGGGGCTGAAGGCGGAGTAATAGACGCGCTTCAGGCCATAGCTGCTGTAAAGCCGGCCGCTGCTCGCAAGGATAGTGGCGTCATTGGCCCCGTCCGCGCCCACGATCATCTGCGTGCTCTGGCCGGCCGGGACGAAACGCTGTCGTTTCCTCGTCTTTAATGTCGGCTCACTGGCCGCCTCGATCTTGAGCCGGAGGTCCCCCATCGATCGCCTGATACTGGCAGGCTTCTTCTCCGGTGCGAAACGGGTAATCCCCCTATCGGTCGGCAGCTCGATATTGAGCGACAGCCTGTCGGCATGAAGCCCCGCCTCCTCGATCAGATGCGGCGACGCCTCGGGAATCGCCTTGAGATGGATGTAGCCCCGGAAACTATGCGTCACCCGCAGTTCGCGGACGATGCGGACCATCTCCTCCATCGTATAATCGGAAGAGCGGATGATGCCGGAGGAAAGGAAGAGGCCTTCGATATAGTTGCGGCGGTAGAATTCCAGCGTCAGCCAGACGACTTCCTCCGCCGTGAAGCGTGCCCGCTCGACATTGCTGGAGGAGCGATTGACGCAATAGGCGCAGTCATAGATGCAGAAATTGGTCAGCAGGATCTTCAGAAGGGAAATGCACCGCCCATCCGGAGCATAGGCATGGCAGATGCCGGATCCCTCGGTCGAACCCAGTCCGCCGCTTCTGCTCGAATCGCGTTTCACCGTGCCGCTAGAAGCACAGGAAGCATCGTATTTCGCAGCGTCTGAAAGGATGGCCAAGCGTTCGGTTAGCGACTTCTTCATTAGTATGTTCACTATATGTTCTCGGCCGCAAAGTCAATCCCGACGTCCCCGCTTCTGCCCCGTTTTGGCGCACATTACCTGACGTACCAGCGGGTTGCGTTTCATTTATGCGAATTTTCTGGAAATCAGCCGTGGCGATCTGCTATAAGCATGCAACTATGATTGTGGCACGGTTCCGAAGCTCCCCTTCGGGACCTGTTTTCTTTTGTGTGTGCCTGACTGTGCTGACGCAAGACGGGCGGCCGCAAGGAGTGAAGGACAGAAAAATGGTTGATAAGGTACCGATGACACAGGGTGGTTTCGTCAAGCTGCAGGAAGAACTGCGCTGGCGTCAGCAGGAAGAGCGTCCCCGAATCATCGAGGCGATCGCCGAAGCCCGTGCCCATGGCGACCTTTCCGAAAATGCCGAATACCACGCCGCCAAGGAAGCCCAGAGCCACAACGAGGGCCGCATCACCGAGCTGGAAGACCTGACGGCGCGCGCCGAGGTTATCGATCTCACCAAGATGTCGGGCGACAAGATCAAGTTCGGCGCCAGGGTGAAGCTCGTCGACGAGGACACCGAGGAAGAAAAGACCTACCAGATCGTCGGCGACCAGGAAGCCGACGTCAAGGCCGGCCGCATCTCCATCTCCTCCCCGATCGCCCGTGCGCTGATCGGCAAGGAAGTCGGCGATTCCATCGAGGTCAACGCGCCCGGTGGCTCCAAGGCCTACGAAATCCTCCAGGTTTCCTGGGGCTGATCGCCCGCCAGACATGAGATCCATCCTTGCCGGACATTCGTGACGTCGAGATCATCGCGCCCAATTTCAAGCGCCGGCTCTCCGGCGTCACCTCGACCATCGTCCAGCTCATCCCATGTCAGATTCGGCTTGGCATGCGCATAGCAACGCTCGGGCCGGGCCTGCCGGAGGGCCTGCCAAAACTGAGTTGGGCGCAGCTTTTCGGGCTCTGGCGCCCGCCGGCCCGGCGCCGTCACCGCGTCTGGCACGCCCGCCGCAACAATGAGATGGCCGTCGGCATCCTGCTTCGTCATGTCCTGCGCATGCCGCTGAAGCTGCTCTTCACCTCGGCCGCGCAACGCCGTCACACCGCCTATACGAAATGGCTGATCCGCCGCATGGATGCGGTAATCGCGACCAGCGACCGTTCCGGCTCCTTTCTCGAGGTGCCTCACACGGTCATCCAGCACGGCGTCGACCTTTCCTTGTTCCACCCGCCGGAAACGGCCGACGATGGCATTGGCGCCACCGGGCTGCGCGGACGCTATCTCGTCGGCTGCTTCGGCCGCGTGCGTCATCAGAAAGGCACCGATCTCTTCGTCCAAGCGATGATCGACCTCTTGCCGCAGCACCCCGAATGGACGGCCGTCGTCTCCGGCCGCGTGACGGCGGAGCACACCGCCTTCGGCGAAAAGCTCAAGGCCGATGTCGCCGCCGCGGGCCTCGCCGACCGTATCCTTTTCCTCGGTGAAGTGCCCGATATCAAAATCTGGTATCGCCGTTTGACGCTTTACGTAGCCCCTTCCCGCAATGAGGGCTTCGGTCTGACGCCGCTCGAAGCCATGGCGTCGCGGACCGCGGTGGTGGCATCGGACGCCGGCGCCTATGCCGAACTCATCGCCGAAGGCGAGACCGGCTCGGTGGTGGCCGCCGGCGATGGTGAGGCGCTGACGCGGGCCATCGCCCCTTACATCGCAAATCCAACTCTCGCGATTGCCCATGGCGAGAATGCGTTGCGCCACGTCAGGTCGAATTTCGCTCTGGAGAAGGAAGCAAACGCGATCGGCGCCGTCTACGATCGCCTACTCGGCGATAATCGCGGCTGAGCGGAACGGAACCGGGCTCGTTGGATAACGGACCTGGGGCCGCTGAAGAAAGTCCGCCGACCCTCCTTCATCATGCTCGGGCTTGTCCCCCGGTTGTCCGGAGCATCTGCCTCGGGTCGGTAGCAGATCCTGGGCACAAGGCTGCATAATGGCCGGGAATGACGACGAGAGAATGAAATTCTCGATACGCGAACGGCCCCTTGTGGAACGGGCCGCTGCAAGGATTACCGACGATCGGCTGGTCTATTCGGCGGGCTGAAGTCCGCCGGCCGGGACGCCCTCTTCCGTCTGGCCGCCGAGAGCTGCTGCGAGCTGCGCGGTATCCAGTTCCTTTTCCCAGCGTGCCACGACGATCGTCGCGACCGCATTGCCGACGAGGTTGGTCAGCGCCCGGCATTCCGACATGAAGCGGTCGATGCCGAGGATAAGCGCCATGCCGGCGACTGGCACGGAGGGCACGACGGAGAGCGTCGCGGCAAGCGTGATGAAGCCGGCGCCGGTGATTCCAGCAGCCCCCTTCGAGCTCAGCATCGCCACGAGCAGCAGCAGGATCTGATCACCCCAGGAGAGCTGGATGCCGGTTGCCTGGGCAATGAAAAGGGCGGCCAGCGTCATGTAGATATTGGTGCCGTCGAGATTGAAGGAATAGCCTGTCGGGATGACGAGGCCGACGACCGAGCGCTTGCAGCCGGCCTTTTCCATCTTGTTCATCAGCCCTGGCAGTGCGGCCTCGGACGACGAGGTGCCGAGAACCAGCAGCAGCTCTTCCTTGATGTAGCGCAGCAGCGCCAGGATCGAGAAGCCGTTATAGCGGGCGACGGCGCCGAGCACGACCAGAACGAAGAGCAGCGAGGTAATGTAGAAGGTGCCGATCAGCATGGCGAGGTTGGCAATCGATCCGATGCCGTACTTGCCGATGGTGAATGCCATGGCGCCGAAGGCGCCGATCGGGGCAGCCTTCATCAGGATGGCGACAAGTTTGAAGACAGGAGCCGTCAGCGCATTGAGGAAGGTCACGACCTGCTCACCCTTTTCGCCGACCATGGTGAGCGCAATGCCGAACAGCACCGAGAAGAACAATACCTGCAGAATATCGCCATCGGCAAAGGCGCCGACAATCGTCGTGGGGATGATGTTCGTGAGGAAGCCGACGATGCTCTGCTCATGCGCCTTCTCGGCAAAGGTGGCGACGGCCTTCGGGTCGAGCGAAGCCGGATCGATATTCATGCCGGCGCCGGGCTGAATGACATTGGCGACGACCATGCCGATGACGAGCGCCAAGGTCGAGAAGGTCAGGAAGTAGAGCATTGCCTTGCCGGCGACGCGGCCGACCTTCTTCAAGTCGCTCATGCCGGCAATACCGGTCGCAACCGTCAGGAAGATGACCGGCGCGATGATCATCTTGACGAGTTTGATGAAGGCATCGCCGAGCGGCTTCAGCTGCGTGCCGAGTTCGGGGTAGAAATGGCCGAGCAGGATACCCGCGGCGATGGCGGCGAGAACCTGAACGTAAAGATGGGCATAAAAGGGTTTTCTGCGCTTGCTGTCCGCGACTGCATCGAATGGTGCTGCGATCATGATGTCCTCCTAAAGGCTCGTCCGGAACGAACTCCGGCCTCCCGAGCCGTTCGCTTCACTCCAACAGCTCAGCCGTTGTTGCCATCTCTTTTCGCAAGCGCCGTGCCAGTTTCGGGTAGCCTTTCTAGAGCGTTGTATTTCCTGGGTAAAAACTTTCCATAGGCCCTTGGGTCTTTCAGGAGATGCGAAAAACCACACAAATCTATTTGCGTCTCGTGCGGAAAGATGCACAAATCCCCCATGTCCTTGTCAGTCTCGCAAAGGCCTTGGCCCTCCTTGCCCTTGCAGCACCGCATCCGCCGGATGTGGTGGGCCTATGCAGTGCTCGCCCTCTCAGCCGTCGTCGCATGCCTCTGGGTCAGCGGCGAGATCGGCCGGCGCCGGGCAGAGGCGGCCCTGGAGGAACAAGCACGCACCGATGCGAGAATGAATGTAGCGCTGCTGCGCACGGTCCTCGAAAAATACCGGGCGCTGCCCTTCGTTCTTTCGCAGGATACCGCGCTCGCCGCCGCCTTGGCGGGGCGCGACGCCGCCACGTTCAATGAGCTCAGCCGGAAGCTGGAGACGCTGGCCGCCGGCACGAAGGCTGCCGTCATCTACGTCATAGACAAGAACGGCATCGCGGTTTCGGCCAGCAATTGGCGCGAACCGACGAGCTTCGTCGGCAATGACTATCGTTTTCGCGAATACTTCCAGGGCGCGGTCACGGAAGGACAGGCCGAGCATTTCGCGCTCGGGACGGTCAGCAAGAAGCCGGGCCTTTATATTTCCCAGCGGATATCAGGCAGCAGCGGTCTTCTGGGCGTCGTCGTCGTCAAGGTGGAATTCGACGATGTCGAGGCGGATTGGAATGCCTCGGGCGCACCGTCCTACGTCATCGACGATCGCGGCATCGTCCTCATAACAAGCGTTCCCTCATGGCGGTTCATGACGATCGGCCGGATCGCCGAGGATCGGCTGACGGCGATCCGCGAGAGCCTGCAATTTGGTGATGCGCCGCTTCAGCCATTGCCGCTCGATATCGTCCGACATCTGGGCGACCGGCTTGACGTCGTCGAGATCGTCATGCCCGGCGGCGCAGGAAAAACCAGCTTCCTTGGGGTCGCTATGCCAGTCCCCGCAACCAGGTGGCATCTGCAGCATCTTGTAGCGCTGGGGCCGTCCGTCGATGCGGCGGTCCGCGAAACGCGCATGCTGGCGCTGCTCTTGCTTTTGCCGGTTCTGGCAGGCGCCGCCTTCCTCCTGCGCCGCCGCCAGACGATCACGCTCAGGATCTTCAGCGAACAGCAGGCGCGCGGAGAACTGGAACGGCGCGTAGCCGAGCGGACGCTCGATCTCAGCCAGGCGCGGGATCGCCTGCAGGCCGAGATCACCGGTCACCGCAGCACGGAGCAGAAGCTCCAGGCGGTACAGCAGGATCTGGTGCAGGCCAACCGGCTGGCAATCCTGGGTCAGGTGGCCGCCGGCGTCGCCCACGAGATCAACCAGCCGGTGGCGACCATCCGCGCCTATGCCGATAATGCCCGCACCTTCCTCGAGCGCGGCCAAACCGCGCCTGCCTGCGAAAATCTTCAGAACATCGCAGCGCTGACAGAGCGCATCGGCACGATCACCGAGGAGCTGAAGACCTTCGCCCGCAAGGGCCGCAGCAGTGCCGAGCCGACTGGCGTGAGGGAAGTCATCGAGGGTGCGGTGATGCTGTTGCGCAGCCGCTTTGCCGGCCGCATGGATACGCTTGACATCGAGCTGCCGCCGGCCGCGCTGCAGGTCATGGGAAATCGGATCCGCCTCGAGCAGGTGCTCATCAATTTGCTTCAGAACGCCCTGGAGGCAGTGGCGCCGAAGGCTGAGGCGGGGCGCGTCGAGGTCAGAACATCAACCGATGCGGACATGGTGACCCTGACGGTCGTCGACAACGGCCCCGGCATTTCGCCTGAAATACGCAAGGGCCTGTTCACGCCGTTCAACACATCGAAGGAGAGTGGTCTCGGCCTCGGGCTCGTCATCTCCAAGGATATTGTCGGCGATTACGGCGGCCGGATGGAGGTTGAGAGCAACGGCGAAGGAAGCCGGTTCATCGTTCATCTGAGGAAGGCTTAGGTCATGGACACACGGAGCCCGGTTGCGCTGATCGACGACGACAGGGACCTGCGCCGCGCCACAGCCCAGACGCTGGAGCTCGCCGGCTTCTCCGTTTTCGCCTATGATGGCGCCAAGGCGGCGCTGGCGGACCTGCCGGCGGATTTCGCCGGCCCCGTCGTCACCGATATTCGCATGCCCGAGATCGACGGGCTGCAACTCTTCGCCATGCTGCAAGGCATGGATGCCGACCTGCCGGTGATATTGATGACCGGCCACGGCGATATTCCGATGGCCGTACAGGCCATTCAGGATGGCGCCTATGATTTCATCGCCAAGCCCTTCCCTGCCGACAGGCTCGTCCAGAGCGTGCGCCGCGCCAGCGAAAAACGTCGGCTCGTTCTGGAAAACCGCGTGCTGCGCAAAGCAGCCGAAGATGCGCAGGAGACTTTGCCGCTGATCGGCCAGACGCCCGTCATGGAGAATCTCAGAAAGATTCTTCGCCACATCGCCGATACCGACGTCGACGTGCTCGTTGCCGGCGAGACCGGCAGCGGCAAGGAAGTGGTCGCGCAGATCCTGCACCAGTGGAGCCACCGCCGGAAAGGCAATTTCGTGGCGCTGAACTGTGGGGCGCTACCCGAAACCGTCATCGAAAGCGAGCTGTTCGGCCACGAGGCCGGCGCCTTTACCGGCGCGCAGAAGCGCCGCACCGGCCGCATCGAACATGCAAGCGGCGGCACGCTTTTCCTCGACGAGATCGAGAGCATGCCTCTGGCCACGCAGGTCAAGATGCTGAGAGTGCTGGAGATGCGCGAAATCACCCCGCTCGGCACCAACGAGGTGCGCCCGGTGGATCTGCGCGTCGTCGCAGCCGCCAAGATCGACCTCGGCGATCCCGAGGTGCGCGGCGATTTTCGCGAGGATCTCTATTACCGGCTGAATGTCGTGACGATTTCAATTCCGCCGCTGAGGGAGCGCCGCGACGATATTCCGCTGCTGTTTTCCCATTTCGCCGCCCGCGCGGCCGAGCGCTTCCGCCGCGATGTCCCGCAGGTTTCCGAGAATGTTCGGCGGCATCTTGTCACCCACGCATGGCCGGGGAACGTCCGCGAGCTCTCCCACTATGCCGAACGGGTGGTGCTGGGCGTTGAGGGCGGCGGAGCGACGCTCGTTCCCCCGCAGCCGACCGGCGGCACATTGCCCGAACGGCTGGAACGCTACGAGGCGGAGATCATCCGCGACGCGCTTTCGGCGAATGACGGCGACGTGCGCCGCACCATCGAAGCGCTCGGCATTCCGAGAAAAACCTTTTACGACAAGCTGCAGCGCCACGGCATCAACCGGGGCGGCTATGCCTCGCGCAAATAGACTGTGTCAGACTTCGACCAGTCCCAGCTTCTTCACCTGCCGGATCGTCAGCATGGTGCGTACGGTGTCGACATGTTCGTTCGCCGTCAGAATCTCGATGACGAAATCCTGGAAACGGGTGAGATTTTCCGCCACGCAATGCAGCAGAAAATCGCTGTCGCCCGAGACCATCCAGGCCTGGCGCACCAGCGGCCATTCGGTGGTGGCGGCGGCAAACGCCTTGAGGTTGCCTTCCGACTGGTGTTTGAGGCCGACCATACAGAAAGCCACCAGATCGAAGCCGAGCTTCGGGCTGTTCAGCATGGCGTGATAGCCCTCGATGATGCCGGCTTCTTCGAGCTTGCGCACCCGGCGCAGGCAGGGCGGCGCCGATATGCCGACACGGTCGGCGAGTTCGACATTGGTCATGCGGCCGTCGGCCTGCAGCTCCCGCAGGATCTTTATGTCGATGACGTCGAGTTCCGTGCGACCCACATCATGGCCTTTCTTTAATTCTTCGCGGCGAGCTTCTATATAAAGCGGCGGAATACGCAAGAAAGTTTCAAGCCGATGACGGATTCTTGCACAGCAAGGGGATTTGCCTTGTTGGTAATGCAAGGCTGCCCTTGAATAAAAGCATTGGACGTTCATAAATGGCGCATGGACCGCGAAACGGCCGTAATCGCACTTTAGCCGCCGCCCTCCTGCCAGTCGAAAGGAAATGACATGCCCGCCCGCCACACAAAGGTGCTCATCATCGGTTCCGGACCTGCGGGCTATACTGCCGCGGTCTATGCCGCGCGCGCCATGCTGAAGCCGGTTCTGATCGCCGGCCTCGAACAGGGCGGCCAGTTGATGATCACCACCGATGTCGAGAACTATCCCGGCTTTGCCGATCCGATCCAGGGTCCGTGGCTGATGGACCAGATGCTGCAGCAGGCAAAACATGTCGGCGCCGAGATCGTCAACGATCTAGTGACCGAAGTCGACACCAACCAGCGCCCCTTCCTCGCCCGCACCGACAGCGGCCAGGTCTGGACCGCCGATACGCTGATCGTCGCCACCGGCGCCAAGGCCAAGTGGCTCGGCATCGAGAGCGAACAGCATTTCCAGGGCTTCGGCGTTTCGGCCTGCGCCACCTGCGACGGCTTCTTCTATCGCAACAAGGATGTCATCGTGGTCGGCGGCGGCAACAGCGCCGTCGAAGAGGCGCTGTACCTCTCCAACATCGCCAAGTCGGTAACCGTCGTTCACCGCCGCGATTCTTTCCGCGCCGAAAAGATCCTGCAGGAGCGCCTGTTCGCGAAAGAAAACGTCAAGGTGTTGTGGAACACCGAAGTGGCCGAGATCACTGGCACGCCGGCCAAGCCACCGATGCCGCAATCCGTATCCGGTGCTCGCCTGCGCGACGTCAGGACCGGCGCGATCACCGAAATGCCGGTCGACGGCGTCTTCGTCGCCATAGGTCATGCCCCGGCAACCGAGCTGTTCAAGGGCAAGCTGAAGCTCAAGGACAATGGCTATCTCTGGACGGCGCCTGATTCGACCGCGACCAGCCTGGAAGGGGTCTATGCCGCCGGCGACGTGACCGACGATACGTTCCGCCAGGCGATTACCGCCGCCGGCATGGGATGCATGGCAGCACTCGAAGCCGAGCGCTACCTGACGGGCCACATGCCCGTCGCCGTGGCCGCGGAGTAAAACCGGCATGAGGGGTGGGGGAATGCCATTGGATTGGGACAAGCTGCGTATCTTCCACGCAGCTGCCGAGGCGGGTTCGTTCACGCATGCGGCTGATAAACTGCATCTGTCCCAATCCGCCATCAGCCGCCAGGTGAGCGCGCTGGAGCAGGATGTCGGCACCAAGCTGTTTCACCGCCATGCGCGCGGCCTGATCCTGACGGAACAGGGCGAACTGCTCTACCGCACTGCCCATGACGTGCTGCTGAAGCTCGAAACCGTCAAGATGCAGTTGACGGAGACGACCGAGACGCCGTCCGGCAAGCTGCGCGTCACCACGACTGTCGGCCTCGGCCAGGGCTGGCTGACCGACAAGATTCAGGAATTCCTGCAGCTTTATCCCGATATGCAGATCCAGCTCATCCTCGACAATGAGGAAGTGGATGTGAACATGCGCCACGCCGACTGCGCAATCCGCCTTCGTCAACCGCAGCAGTCCGACCTCATCCAGCGCAAGCTCTTCACCGTGCACATGCACGTCTATGCAGCACCTTCCTACATCAACCGCCATGGCGAACCTCAGAAGATCGAGGACCTCGACAATCACCGCATTATCACCTTCGGCGAACCGGCGCCGAGTTACCTGCTCGATGTCAACTGGCTCGAAGTGGCTGGCCGTTCGTCCGACAACAAGCGGATCCCGCATCTCCAAATCAACAGCCAGACTTCGATCAAGCGCGCTTGCCTGCTCGGAATCGGCGTTGCCTGCCTGCCGGACTATATCGTTGGCCGCGATCCTGGCCTTATTCAGCTGCCGATCAATGCCGACGTACCGTCGTTCGACACGTATTTTTGCTATCCTGACGAAATCAAGAATGCCGCCAAGTTGAAGGCTTTCCGCGATTTCATTGTCAGCAAAGCCAGAAACTGGAATTTTTAAGCCAGATTTATGGAATGATTTCCATACTATGCGGTGAGCGCATGACTGGCATGCACAAATGAGGGTTGCCGTTTGCCCATTAAACCACCATATCGCACATAGCTGATGCACATGGTGGCTTTTCCTCCCAGTTCCACCGCATTAGCTGTTCCCCTCTGGAGGTTTTTGAACCTTCACACTTATAAGGGCCCTGGTTTTCCAGCGGCCCTCTTTTTTTGCCTTGCCGCCTCGATAAATGCCGCGCCGCAAAAAAATTGTGCGGCGCATAGCAGGCATGCACAAAAAAGCATTGAAACCTGCCTAAGGAAGCACCATATCCAACTCAGCTGATGCATTTCGTGGTTTCTCTCCCAGTTCCACCGCATTAGCTGTTCCCCTCTGGAGGTTATTGACCTTCACAATTCAAAGGGCCCTGGTTTTCCGGTGGCCCTCTTTTTTTGCCCAAAATTTGCTCAATCGACAAAAGCCGCCGCATCACGTGTCCGTGATTTGCATATCGGCATTCAACGATCAATATATCGTTCAAACACGATTTATAGTTCGGCAAACAACGATGGACAAAGACGAGATTATCAAGGCCCTCGCCCACCCCACCCGGATGGACATTCTGAGCTGGCTGAAGAATCCCGAGGAACATTTCCCCACGCAGGAGCATCCCTTTGAAATGGGCGTCTGCGCCAGCCAGTTCGAGCGCTGCGGCCTATCTCAATCCACCGTCTCGGCTCATCTCGGAACCCTGCAGCGCGCCGGCCTCGTCACCACCAGACGCGTCGGCCAGTGGATCTTCTACAAGCGCAACGAAGAAGCGATCGCTGCTTTCCTCAAGCAGCTGACACAGGATCTCTAGAATGCCCTTCTCGTCACCCGCGTTCCACTCGCCGCAGCCCTGATGGCCCTCATCAGCCTGGGTGCGACGGCGTTCACCTATCTCTCCGCTAAGGGCCGGGCCGCCCTCGCCCCGCAGAGTGATCCTCCCGCAAAAGAAAGGACCATCATGGCCAAGCTTTTTGAACCCACCAAGGTTGGCGACATCTCAGTCAAGAACCGCATCGTCATGGCGCCGCTCACCCGCAACCGCTCGCCGGGTGCTATCCCCAATGACCTCAATGTCGAATATTACCGCCAGCGCGCCACCGCGGGTCTGATCATCACCGAAGCGACCGCGATCACCCATCAGGGCCAGGGTTACGCCAACGTGCCTGGCCTTTACAGCAAGGAAGCGCTCGACGGCTGGAAGCGGGTGACCGACGCCGTCCACGCAGCCGGCGGCAGGATCGTCGTCCAGATGTGGCATGTCGGCCGCATATCGCACACGACGCTGCAGCCGGACGGCGGCAAGCCGGTCTCCTCGACCAATCGTATCGCCAAGGCCAAGACCTATCTGGTCAATGCTGACGGCAGCGGCAGCTTTGCCGATACCTCTGAGCCGCGTGCGCTCGAAACTTCCGAAATCCCCGGCATCATCGAGGATTACCGCAAGGCAGCCCGCGCCGCCATCGATGCAGGCTTCGACGGTGTCGAGATCCATGGCGCCAATGGTTATCTGCTCGATCAGTTCATCCGCGATGGCGTCAACGACCGCACCGACCAATATGGCGGCTCGATCGAAAACCGCACCCGCCTCACCTTCGAGGTCGTCGATGCGATCGTGAAGGAAATCGGCGCAGGCCGCACCGCAATCCGCATTTCGCCGGTAACGCCCTCTGGCGAAAGCTACGATTCCAATCCGCAGGCGACCTTCACCCATGTCGTCGAGGGGCTGGCCAGATACGGCCTCGCCTATATCCACGTCATCGAAGGCCAGACCGGCGGCGACCGTGATTACCGGCAGGGCGACAACCCCTCCTTCGATTACAAGGCGCTGCGCCAGGCTTATGAGAAGGCCGGCGGCAAGGCCAGCTGGATGGTCAATAACGGCTATGACCGCGATCTCGCAATGGACGCCGCCGAAAGCGGCCGCGCCGATCTGATCGCCTTCGGCAAACCCTTCATCGCCAATCCCGATCTCGTCGAAAGGCTGGCAAAGAACCTGCCGCTCAACACGCCCGACCAATCGACCTTCTACGGCGGCACCGCCAAGGGCTACCTCGACTATCCCGCCCTCGAAAGGGTCGCCTGAGGTTTCTGCTTCAAGAAATTCGGGCCGAACGCGGGGTTTCCTGAGGCTGCCGACAACCGTCGCAAACCCCGCGACGTCATCCTCCGCCATGTGCCAAGGATCTGCGCCGGTCAAGTTAATTGATTGGAAAACGGGCGTTTCCTTGTCAAGCAATAGCGGTGGTCAGATGCTCGGCACAAGGCCGCGCATGACGGCAGAGACTTTGTCTGCAAACGCAGAAATCCCATCGATAGGTGGAATTTCTGCGTTCAATATCCCTATATAGGATGCATGTTTGCTCCCTACCTTGATCGCTGGTCGCTCATATCGGACGGCGAGCCCATCATCACCCATTCCAGCCGCCTGCTGCCGGTCCTCTGGCAGGAGAGACCCGCCATGCTGAAAGTGGCGACGGATATCGACGAACGATACGGCGCACTGTTGATGCAGTGGTGGGAGGGCGACGGCGCGGCTCATGTCTACGCACACGAAGGCGACGCTGTGTTGCTGGAAAGGGCAACCGGGAAACGCTCCCTGCTTGTCATGGCCATGGACGGAGAAGACGACGAAGCGAGCCGCATTCTCTGCCGCACCGCCGCGCGGCTGCATGCGCCGCGCGAAAGACCGCTCCCCGATCCCATTCCCCTCACCCGCTGGTTCCGTGATCTCGAGCCGGCCGCCGGCAAACATGGCGGCACGCTTGCCGATTGCTCTGCGATCGCCAACGCCCTCCTTGCCGATCCGCGCGATCTCGCCGTCCTCCACGGCGATATCCACCACGGCAACATTCTCGATTTCGAGGAGCGCGGTTGGCTGGCGATCGATCCGAAACGGCTCCACGGCGAGCGCGGTTTCGATTTCGCCAATATCTTCGCCAACGAGGAATTGCGGTCGATCACCGACCTCGCCCGCTTTCGCCGCCAGCTCGCCATCGTCTCTGCGGAGGCGGGGCTGGAGCCGAAGCGGCTGCTGCAATGGATCGCCGCCTATTCGGGCCTTTCCGCCGCCTGGTTTCTTGGCGACCCCAATATCGAACAGGCGGAGACTGCCTTGACGGTCGCGCGCATCGCGCTGGCCGAGCTGGCGGCCTAAGGCGCCTTCTGCAGTGTATGCCCGATAAAGGCGGCCGCGGTCTCACGATGCGCTTCGGGCAGGCAGCCGAGCGCCACGAGTGAGGCTCTTACCGCCTCGTCGATGGGTGTGCGCGGCTCCTCGCCAAGTTCGGCCACAAGCTTCGCGTTGTTCATCCTGAGCGGCACTTTCCAGAGATAGCGCATCTCGTTGATCTCCCGCATCAACGGAATGAAGGGCGCGGCGAGCGGCACGATCCACCAGGGAAACCGCCTGATCTTCGCCTTGCCGCCGGCGACACGCTTGATCGCTTCTGCCATCTGCATGCCATCCGCATCCCAGAAGCCATCCATGTGATAGATGGCGAAGGACGGCAGCCGATCGGCCCGCTCGATGAGTTGGGCGATGGTTTCCGCCATATCCGGCAGATAGGTCCACTGATGGCCGATGCCGCGTCGCCCCGGATTCTTGATGGTGCCGATCGGCTTGCCCGGCGTCACCAGCCCCGATGAGAACCAGCTATTGGCCGTTGCGCCCGGACCGAAGAAATCGCCGGCACGGACGATGATGGCACCGGTGCCCGATTGCGCAGCCGCCTTCAGTCTCTTTTCCATCTCGACCCGGATCGCTCCCTTCTTTGTAAGGGGACGCTGCGGGCTTTCCTCCGTCGGCGACTGCAGGGCATCGGGACCGAAATTATAGACGTTGCCCGGCAGCACGATGCGGGCACCGGCGATGCGAGCGGCAGCGATCGTATTGTCGAGCATCGGCAGCACCAGCCTTTCCCAATCGCGATAGCCGGGCGGATTGACCGCGTGGACAATCAGGCCAACACCTTCAGCCGCCTCCAGCACATCGCCGGCATTCATCGCGTCACCCTCCACCCATTCGAATGCCGGCTCGTTCTTCGACGCCTTGGCGGCGTCACGGTTGAGCGCCCTGATGCGCCAGCCACGGGCCAGAAGCTTGCGCGCGATCGCGCCGCCGATGCCGCCGGTCGCGCCGAGAACCAGTGCGGTGATCTTCATCTCTCCATTCATCGCAATCATCTCCCTTAATTGCACGAGATGACTATGCTCCTGCTTCCAGATAAACGAAATTGACGAAATACTTGGCTTAGCTATACAAAAAAATATGACGCTCGAACCAAGCTGGGATTTCTACCGCAGTTTCCTGACCGTGCTCCAGCAGGGGTCGCTTTCGGCGGCTGCGCGCGAACTGGGGCTGACCCAGCCGACCATAGGCCGTCATGTCGATGCTCTGGAACAGGCGATCGGCGCCGAGCTCTTCATCCGGTCGCCGAACGGCCTCCTGCCGACCGACGCCGCACAGGCGCTGAAACCCTATGCCGAAACGCTGTCGGCAACCGTCGCTGCCCTTTTGCGCACGGCATCCGGTGAGCGAGAGAAGGTAGCCGGAACGGTCAGAGTCAGCGCCAGCGAGGTCGTCGCCGTCGAAGTCTTGCCTCGGATTCTTGGGCCGCTGCAGGAAGCCTATCCCGAACTCCACATCGAGCTCTCGGCATCCGATGCGATTGAAGATCTGGTAAATCGCGAGGCCGATATCGCCGTGCGCATGGCCGAGCCACAGCAGCGTACTCTTATCGTGCGCCGCATCGGCGACTTCCCGATCGGCTTCCACGCCCACCGACGGTATCTCGAACGGCATGGCATTCCGCAAACCATGGCGGACCTCGCCACTCACCGGCTCATCGGCTTCGACCGGCAGACGGCCTACGTCCGCATGGTGATGAAACGCTATCCGGCGCCCGAAGGCATCAAATTCGCCTACAGGACCGACAGCAATCTTGCCCAGCTCTCTGCAATCCGCGCTGGCGTCGGCATCGGTCTCTGCCAGATCGGACTGGCACGGGAAAACCCCGACCTCGTGCATGTCCTTCCCGATGCGTTCGAAATTCCGCTCGGCACATGGGTGGTCATGCACGAAAGCTTGAAGACCTCACCGCGCTGCCGCGCCACGTTCGACGCGCTGGTCGAGGGCCTCCGGGCCTACCATCATCACTCGACCGGCGCGTAAGTAGAAAAACGAGATCGATTTTTGGTGAGAATCAATGGCAATCTCGCAGCTCCTATGGAGATGACGATGCACAAGCCGGTTGAACTCGTGAGTTATGACAGGGAATGGCCGGAAGCTTTCCAGCGCATCCGAGCCAGGCTGCTGGCCTTGCTTCCGCAGGCGCTCGCCATTGATCACGTCGGCAGCACCGCCATACCTGATATGACCGCCAAGTCGCTCATCGATATCGACATCGTTCTTCCCGGTCTGGAGCATATCGAACCTGCGACGCAGGTGCTTCTCTCGGAAAATTACGAGCCGCGCGGCAATCGCTACGACGACGAGGTTTGGGCATTTTTGTCGAGAGATTCGTCGCCGGCGGAGCGGGTCTACCTTTGCCCGGCCGGCAACGGCACGCATCGAAACAGGGTGGCTTTCCGGGATTATCTCATCGCACATCCGGAGGCGGCGGCCGATTATGCCGCGCTCAAACGCAGGCTGGCAGCCGAATTCAGAATGGACGGCGAAGCGCGAATTTGTCGACACGATCGTCACGCGGGCATTGAAGGGATAGATCATGTCGCGCAAAAGTGTGCGCGATTTTGCGATAACGGCATGCGCGAAACAAAGGCCCAAAACGCAGCAAGCGAATTTGAAAGATCGCGACGCGCTTTAGGGTTGACGTCCCGCGCTCTGCGAGGCTCCGGCCATACGCTCCTGCCATAAGCCGTCGACCACCTCGGTTTCCGGTCGGTCGCCGCCCTCGGCATATTCCTCATGCCATTTGCCGTTTTCGTCCTGCCAGCTGATCTCGGCGGAATCGCCCCCGACCTGCTGTTCGGCCGCGACGATGCGCGCAGCTTCGAGCGCCTCGGCATGGGTCGGGAATGCCTCGGAATAGACGCCTCCCAGCCTGTAGGCCCAACCGCCGTCATGTGGCACGACTTCATAGACCACCTTGATCATGCATCCGTCTCCTCATCATCTTGTTGCGCATTCGCATGCTTCCGGACAGGGTCCGGATCATCGCGGCCGCGTGACGAGAATTCGAGGACGCCGCGATCTGCTTTCCGGCCCCGAGGGCGTCAGTATTCCATTAAACGCCCAAGACTGCAAATAGCAGAGTGCCGCCGCTTGCTTCCCATCCGAAATCAGTGACTTACTTAAAAGCGTGAATCGCAACGGGAGCTGAGATTTGGGCATCGCGTCACGCCTTAAAGAGGAGAAGTTCCTGGTCACCGCACTCGTCGTCGCGCTGACCGCCCACCTTCTGGAGCATGCGGTTATGGAAATGGGGCGCGGCTTGGCGCTCGTCGCCGCCGCAGCACTCGTCGCCACCATCGTACTCGCCTCGATCCGCGTCGCCCATCATGCCGAACTGCTCGCCGTCAAGGTCGGTGATCCCTACGGCACAATGATCCTGACACTTTCAGCCCTCGCCGTCGAAGTCATCATTCTCGCTATCATGATGAGGGGCGAGAGCTCGCCAACCCTCGTGCGCGACACGATCTACTCGGCCCTGATGTTGGATATCAACGGCATCCTCGGTCTCGCAGCTCTCCTCGGCGGCCTCAAGCATGGGGAGCAGCCCTACAACGACAATTCGGGCAAGACCTACGGCGTGATGATCCTCACCGCCATGGGCATTTCGATGATCGTGCCGGAATTCGTGCCGAGCGATAAGTGGCACTATTATTCCGCCTTCACCATCATCGCGATGATCGCTCTCTACGGCCTCTTCCTGCGCATGCAGGTCGGCCAGCACAGCTATTTCTTCAGCTACAGCTACCCGCGCTCCGAGCTGAAGAAGGAAAGTCACCACGGACACGGCGCCGACGGACCGGCGGCCGTCTCGATCGCCACCATTCTCGTCGGAGTCGTCATTATCGGCATGCTGGCGGAATTCATGTCGGCCTTCATGACCGAAGGCCTGCGCGACAGCGGCACGCCGATCGCGGTCACGGCCGTCGTCGTCGCGGCGATTTCGGCCGCCCCCGAAATCCTGACCGCCTTGCGGGCGGCGCTCAAGAATCGAATGCAGGCGACCGTCAACATCGCCATGGGCGCCTCGCTATCGACGGTGATCCTGACGGTGCCCGTGATGGAGGCGATCGCACTCTATACCGGCCAGCCCTTCATCATGGCGATGACCCCGGTGCAGACGGTGATGGTGACGATCACCTTGATTGCCGCCGCGATCAACCTCAACGACGGCGAGACAAACGCCATCGAGGGCATGACACATTTCATCCTCTTCGCCACCTTCGTCATGCTGACGGCGCTGGGGCTCTGAGGCCTCCCTCCCCGCGGAGAAGGGACGGAACAGGCTGTTTAGGCAGGCTGTTGGGCGAAGAGCAGGCGTTCACGGGCTGCGAACCATTCCTCGGCGTAATCGTCGTTCTTGTATTCCTCGAAATATGGCCCGCCATCGGTAAAATGGACGTTCTTGGCATCTTCGCGGTAGTCGTATTCATTGACGAGGTAATTCCACGTCACCGGTAATTCGCCGATGAGGTCTTCATTCTCCAGCCATTTGAACTGATGCAGTTGCAGCCCGGTCGCGGTATTGACGTATTCCGGCGTCAGCGCGCGGCATTCGTCATTGTTGAAGAGGATGAGGCTCGACCAGTTCTTCTTTTCGTACTTGGTCTGCGTCTGGCCGAGGAACTTGGTGTCGATCTTCGGCCGGTAATCGTGTTTGACGCACATGACGGCGTAACGCTCGTCGCGCAATGCCCAAAGCTCAGCAATATCGGCACGCATCAGCATGTCGCAATCCATGAAGATGCTCCAGCCCTCATAACCACTGAGATATGGCGTCAGGAAACGCGAGAAGGAGAACTCCGTGGATTGCAGCGCGTTGCGCTGGCGGGTGAAAATCCTGCCAAGATTGGAGAGCGCAATGGGCGAGAACTCGACCGGGATCGACGACTTCTCGATGATGCTCTGCACGAGAACGTGGTAGGCAACCACTTCCTTGGGATCGAATCCCACAAATATTCGGACGTTCTGTTGTTCCATTGTCCACCTTGATCGCCAGCATCGGCAACAGCTTTCTTCGCCACCCACGCCTGTTAGCTAAGGCCTGCGATAGTCATCCCTTCGACTTTTCGAGAAAACGCTGCTTGCGGGTTTTCGGTTTGAACCGCCGAAAGAAATTATCGACGGCGCGGATGAATTTAGTGACGGACATCAGCCTGTCGATCTGGCTGTTCGTATTGTCGAGCCGCTCCGACAAGACTTCAGCCGCGGTCATCGCGATCTCGATCGGCGGCACCTCGGGAAACCGTTTGGCAAGCGCCGAATAGGGGCTGGCATCGACGCCGCCCATCATCGAGATCGAACCCATTCGCGCAAAGAGACGCAGGAAAATCTGCTCGAATGTCCAATCGTGAACGTCGAACACCTTCCACTTCTCGCTCCGCTTCGCCGAAAAGCCGGCAAGCAGGATCTTGCCCGGCAACTGCAGATCGGCGAGCCACAACGCGACCGCAAAGCCGCTCGTCGCGATCTTGCCGATCGGATAGAGATCGGCGAGCATTTGCGTCAGATCGAGGTGACGGGCTTTAGCGCCTTCGAAGCAGCTCGTTTCGCTGAAATTTTCCTCGACGGAGACCCGGATATTGACGACGCCGAGGAAATCGTCGCCGCCAAAAAAGCGCAAGACATCCCCCGTTTCGCGCCTGTGGACGATATGGGCGCCCATCACGTCGCTGCGGGCAACCAGCATGGAATGGCCGACGAAGGGTGCGTCGAGCACCTTATAGACCTTGTTGAAGAAGACGTAGAGCGCCGTCTCCGGCAATTCGCTCCGCAGCCGTTCGAGATCGACCGCCTCGCTATTTGCTACCAGCACGATATGGGAGTAGCCCGACAACAGCGCCTTCCAAGCGTCCGGCGTCAGGAAATCGAAGCCGCCATCCGGAGCGGTCGTAGCCTTGTTATCGCTGGGGATTGATTCCATATCGGCTCACATGCACTTTCCAAAGACGATGCGCTCGGCCCGCCCGACTAGCTGTTGCTGAAATAGGCGCGCATCCGGGCAAGCCGCGTCAAGCCGCCGATCTGCTTTCCCACATGCGAGAGGAAGCCCGCCACTCGGTCCGTCGTCGACGGTTGCCTGCAGAAGGACGTCCAGGCTGTGTTGCGAAGATCTTCGGCATAACGATTAGCCATCCGCCGGTGCACCCAGGGAACGTTCGCCTGCCACGGCTTCTTGCGGCCGGTAAAATGAAAGATGGCCGGCCGATCAACGAAAGGCAGCAGGCCCGTCTGGGTATTCCAGCGCGGATGGAGCACCAGCCAGTCGCCGTCGAAAGTGACGTTCAGCGCATCCTGGTCGTTGTTCTCGAACAGGTGCGACCGCTGCTCGAAGATTTCCCGGGTTCTGGGGAAGAGCCCCCTCGCCCGGCAAGCCGACCAGTCGAACAGCAATACGCCGGCATTGAAGTAGCGGCCCCCCTCGCCCATGCCGATCTTGCGCTGGCGCGCGCCTGATTTCTCGGGAAAGGCCATGACATAGTCGTCAACGGCGGCAAGCGCCTTGCCTTGAAAATCAAGGGTGAAGAGTTCATCGACCGGCGCAACCGCCAGTACGTCGGCATCGAGATAAAGCAGGCGCTCGACATGGCCTGGTATATCCCGATCCATATAGAGCCGCGCCAGCGTGGCGGCGGACCAGCGGCCTCGCGCCTGGAGGCCGGGATCTGGCGTCTTATAGGGCAACACCCTGATCGCCATATCGTGAAGCCGCCCAAAATTATCGACCTCCGCGACCTCGTGCGGCTTGAGGTCGATGCCGAGAAGCAGGAACTCTACACCGGCATTCGTAAGATTGCGCTTGACGGAAAGCAGAGTGCAGCAGGCGGCCGGAAGCATGTTAACGTCAGAACAGACGATGACGGCACTCTGCTGCAAAATCCGGCCCCCCGAAGCGGCAAATTGAACTTGATGCCGGATATCTAGTTGGTTTGGCGTCCGCCCGCAACCGCAGATCACCCGCCCTACCGGCACCCCGCGTCACCTTTTTGAATCGGAATTCAACGACTTGCGAGGCGAAGCGGATTCAATGCGGCAACGTGTTGAATCGGGATGTGAGCTTAGAGCCTTTCCTGGTCAGATTGCAGCATTCTGTTGGCTCAAACGGAGTTGGATGGTCGACCGGCCGGCGCGCGTCGTAGCCCAGATCTACGGCTAAGCCGGCCGGTCGATCAGCCGGCCCGTTTAGGCCAACCCTCCCGCAGATTTGCCTGGCAAATCTGCAAGACTTCAGAATCGCCGGACGCACTTATCGCTTCGCCACGGCGAAGCGGTGATGACAATGGTCTCGCCTGCCTCGACCTCGCGGGCAAGCTCGGTCAGGCGGTTCTTCGCGTCACGGATCGAAACGGTCTTCATGATGCCAAATGTAGCCACATGCAGCTACACCATCAACGCCGGATAAATAAAAGACCTACCATCACCGGCAGGCCTTGAATCGATGTTGTCGCGGTTCACTTTACTTGCAAGCGCCGCAGAAGCGCTGGATGCGGCGGCAGGCTTCCTCAAGCAGATCTTCCGATGTCGCATAGGAGATGCGGAAATTCGGGCCGAGGCCGAAGGCGGAGCCGTGAACGACGGCGACGCCTTCCGATTCCAGAAGCTCGGAAACGAAATCTTCGTCCGTCTCGATGACCTTGCCCGACGGTGCCGTTTTGCCGATCAGGCCGGCGCAGGACGGATAGACGTAGAAGGCGCCTTCCGGCACTGGGCAGACGATACCCTTGGCCTGGTTCAGCATGGAGACGACGAGGTCGCGGCGACCTTCGAAGATCTTCTTGTTCGCCGGGATGAAGTCCTGGGTGCCGTTCAGCGCTTCGACAGCCGCCCACTGGGCGATCGACGTGGCACCCGAGGTCTGCTGACCCTGGATCATGTCCATGGCCTTGATGAGCTGGAGCGGGCCTGCGGCATAGCCGATACGCCAGCCGGTCATCGCATAGGCCTTGGAGACGCCGTTCATTGTCAGCGTGCGGTCATACAGGCTGGGCTCGACCTCCACGGGCGTGACGAATTTGAAGTCGCCATAGGTCAGGTGCTCGTACATGTCGTCGGTCAGCACCCAGACATGCGGATGCTTCATCAGCACATCGGTCAGGGCCTTCAGCTCGGCATGCGTATAGGCCGCGCCCGTCGGGTTGGACGGCGAGTTGAAAATGAACCACTTCGTCTTCGGGGTGATCGCCTTTTCGAGATCGGCAGGCTGGAGTTTGAAGTTATGCTCCTGGGTAGCCGAAACGAACACCGGCGTGCCGCCGCAGAGCGCCACCATCTCCGGATAGGACACCCAGTAGGGCGCCGGAATGACGACCTCATCGCCCGGGTTCAGAGTCGCCATGAAGGCGTTGAACAGGATCTGCTTGCCGCCGGTGCCAACGATCGTCTGTTCCCAGGAATATTCAAGGCCGTTCTCGCGCTTGAACTTGGCGGCGATCGCCTTGCGCAGCTCAGGGATGCCGGAAACCGGCGTATACTTCGTCTCGCCACGGTTGATCGCGTCGATGGCAGCTGTCTTGATATTGTCTGGCGTATCGAAATCCGGCTCGCCTGCGCCGAGGCCAATGACGTCGCGTCCTTTCGCTTTCAGCTCACGCGCTTTCTGGGAGACGGCGATGGTGGCTGAAGGCTTCACACGGGAAAGAGCATCGGCAAGGAAGGCCATGATATCGGTCCTATTGGTTGAAACGGGCAGAAAGCCGGGACCGGAGTTCTGCGGTTAGCTCTATGTCCAATGTATGACGGCATTTCAAGCGCAAAGGCGTGATGGCGGCAATGATTCTTATTGATCGTTTTGCCGCACTGGCAAACCGACCCGCTCTCCATTTCGGCGCGGCTTGCGGCGCACGGTCGAAGCGCTCCGCAGCCAAGCGCGCTTGCGGCGGGATTTAGCTCAGCCTAATCTTCCTCCCGATCCGATGCCGGCGCGTATCGGGCGTCAGGGAGGGCACGGTTAGAAATGACGGACGTCCGGGAATTGAACCAGGCGAAGCTCGGCAATATCAGTAGAGACGACAGGCCAGGACATCGCTCGCCGCAACTACCTGAGCCTCGGTACGGCGATCCTGCCGCCACGAATAAGCCGTAACAAATGCGGCCCGCCGCCGCAATTCGGTCGCGAGGGCGCCGAGATCGAAGCTGCATCATTCGCTCATCCAAAATTGGTTATTGAGGGTAGGCCAATGTTTCTGGAAGATGAGTTCGCCATCGGGCGCATGCGCATGCGCCGAATCTCCATGTCATGTCTTGTCGCCATCACCGCCTTTGTCGCCTGCATCGCCGCGATGCTGGGACTTGCCTCCGCCGCCCGCGCCGAGACGCGGCAGGCATCCGGTCAGCTCGCGGCCTTTGTGCGGCCGAACGACGTCAATAGCGGTTCGCTGCTCTTTCCTTCGAAGGAACCGGGCTTTTATGTCGAAGCGCCGCGGCTGAAGACCGACGTAGCAATCGATGTCTCCGGCCCGATCGCCAGGGTGAAGGTGACCCAGCGCTTCCAGAACCCGAGCCAGGGCTGGGTCGAGGGCACCTACGTCTTCCCGCTGCCCGACAATTCGGCCGTTGACGCGCTGAAGATGCAGATCGGCGAACGCTTCATCGAAGGCCAGATCAAGCCGCGCCAGGAAGCCCGCGAGATCTATGAGCAGGCCAAGGCCGAGGGCAAGAAGACGGCGCTGCTCGAACAGCAGCGGCCGAACATCTTCACCAATCAGGTCGCCAATATCGGCCCCGGTGAAGAGATCGTCGTGCAGATCGAATATCAGCAAACGGTCCATCAGTCCGGCGGTGAATTCTCGCTGCGTTTCCCGATGGTCGTCGCGCCGCGCTATAATCCGGCGCCGATCGTCCAAACCGTCGAGTTCAACAACGGCGCCGGCTTCGCAACGCCGAGCGACCCGGTGGAAAATCGTGAGAAGATCGAAGCCCCGGTGCTCGGTCCGCGCGAGAATGCCAAAATCAATCCGATCTCGCTAACCGTCAATCTCAAGGCCGGCTTCCCGCTCGGTGACGTGAAGTCGTCCTTCCACGAGGTCGATATCCGGCAGGACGGCGACCAGGCAAGGACGATCAGCCTGAACGGCGATGCTGTACCCGCCGACAAGGATTTCGAGCTCACCTGGAAGGCAGCCCCCGGCAAGATGCCGAGCGCCGGCCTCTTCCGCGAAGTCATTGATGGCAAGACCTACCTGCTCGCTTTCGTCACCCCGCCCACGGCACCGGATGCGGCGGCGCCGCCGAAACGCGAGGTGGTCTTCGTCATCGACAATTCCGGCTCCATGTCCGGCCAGTCGATCGAACAAGCAAGACAGAGCCTGGCGCTTGCCATCTCCCGGCTCAACCCCGAGGACCGCTTCAACGTCATCCGTTTCGACGATACGATGACCGATTATTTCAACGGCCTCGTCGCCGCCACCCCCGATAACCGCGAAAAGGCCATCGCTTATATCAGGAGCCTGAACGCCGATGGCGGCACGGAAATGCTGCCGGCGCTCGAGGACGCGCTGCGCAACCAAGGCCCGATCGCAAGCGGAGCGCTGCGCCAGGTCGTATTCCTGACGGATGGCGCGATCGGCAACGAACAGCAGCTCTTCCAGGAAATCACCGCGAGCCGCGGCGATGCCCGCGTCTTCACCGTCGGCATCGGCTCGGCGCCGAACACTTATTTCATGACCAAAGCCGCCGAGGTCGGCCGCGGCACCTTCACCCAGATCGGCTCGACCGATCAGGTGGCAAGCCGCATGAGCGAACTCTTCGCCAAGCTGCAGAACCCCGCCATGACCGATATCGCCGCGGCCTTCGAAGGCATCGAAGCCGAGGATATCACGCCGAACCCGATGCCCGACCTCTATAGCGGCGAGCCTGTGGTTCTGACAGCGGAACTGCCGCAGGACAAGGCTGCCGGAGAGCTGCAGATCGTCGGCAAGACAGCCAACCAGCCCTGGCGCGTCGAGATGGATATCGCCAATGCCGCAGACGGCAACGGCATTTCCAGGCTCTGGGCGCGACGCAAGATCGACGATTTCGAGGCCCGCGCCTATGAGCGCCAGGATCCCGCCGCGCTCGACAAGGACATCGAAACGGTGGCGCTTGCCCACCACCTCGTCTCGCGCGTCACCAGCCTGGTCGCCGTGGACGTCACGCCGTCGCGTCCGGCAAACGAGCCGCTCGGCTCGGCGAAGCTGCCGCTCAACCTGCCCGAGGGCTGGGACTTCAGGAAGGTTTTCGGCGAAAATTCTGTCCCACCCGGCGGCGCAGAGCGCCACGGCGCGGCTGCGCTTGATGGAAGCGCCGAACCGCGAGAGGCCGCAGCCGCAACACAGGCTTTCGCCGCGTCGCCAGAGATCGCCAACCTGATGGCTGCTGCACCAACGGCGAAAGCCGCCACGCTGATCGCACTGAAGAGTTCAACCGTGAACCTGCCGCAGACGGCGACGCGCGCCGACGAGCAGATCATGCGCGGGCTGACCATGCTGCTGCTGGCCCTGGCGGCGGCGAGCGGGCTCGCCATCTGGCGCCGCCGCCTGAAGGGTCTCATCATGGCCGGAGCCAAGCGCAATGGTTTCTAGCAACAATCAGGAAGCGGTCGAATTCGAGCCGCTTCCGACCTATCTGGAACTCGCCATGGCCGCCGCCACGGCCCACGACATGCCGAAGGCACGGAGGAGAAAGGGTTTCTTCCTCTGGCGTCTTTCGCCGATCGAAAAGACGATCGCCTTCGCCATTGCCGGTCTTGCCTTTTACGGCTTGGCGCTGATCGGCGACGGCTTCCTGCTGAAGGCGAAGGCGGAAATCTCGCAAATCCTGCTGAAGCGTGCCTTTGCCGCCGAACTGAGCGGCAAGGAGACGAAACCCTGGCCCTGGGCCGATTTCACCACGATGGCCAGGGTGCGTGCGCCGCGCCTCGGCAAGGACGCGATCGTGCTTTCCGGCGCATCCGGCGAGGCGCTCGCCTTCGGCCCGGCCTGGCTCGCCAATACACCGCAGCCGGGCGACGAGGGCACCTCCGTCATCGCCGCCCATCGCGATACCCATTTTCGCTGGCTGCAGTATATAAGGCCGGGCGATACGATCGAAGTTACCCGCCGCGACGGTAAGCTATTGACCTTCAAGGCCGGCCAAGGCCGCATTGCCCCCTGGGACGCGAGCGGCATCGACCCCGCCTCCGATGGCCGACACCTCGTACTAGCCACCTGCTGGCCCTTCGATGCGACCGAACGCGGGCCGCTGCGCTACATCCTCGAAGCCGAACTGGTCGATGGTAACGCGACCGGCTCCGTTCACCCGGCAAACACAAAGCCGTTATTACAGACAGACTGAGGCTTGAAGCTCTGCCCTGCCCACTCCACGTTCCGGATGGAGAGACGAGGGGAAGCAAATGACGAGAATATCCGCCTTCCATTTCGCCGCGACGCTGATTCTGTTTGGCGCCACATCGACCAATGCGGCCAATAGCGTCAACACGCAGGGTCCTACGGTTCGCGTCGAAAAACTGGCCGATGGTCTCGAACACCCCTGGGCGGTCGAAGTATTGCCCGACGGCGCCTATCTCGTCACCGAGCGGCCGGGCCGCATACGTATCATCCGCAATGGCAAGCCTTCCGAGCCGATCGGCAACGTGCCCAAGGTCAATGCCCGCGGCCAGGGCGGTCTTATGGACGTGGCGCTTGCCCCGGATTTTGCCAAGAGCAGAAAACTCTATTTCACCGCCGCCATCGCCAACAGGCAGGGCTCCGGCACCGAGGCCTTCAGCGCAACGCTGTCTCCCGACGAAAAGAGGCTTCAGGCGGTTACGCCCATCTTCACCATGCGGCGCTTCACGTCAGGCAACATCCAATATGGCGCGCGCATCGCGATCGCCCGCGATGGCACGCTGTTCATCAGCGTCGGCGACCGCGGCGACCGCGACCGCTCGCAGGATTGGCAGGACGATGCCGGCTCGATCGTCCACATCAATGCCGACGGCAGCATCCCCGCCGACAATCCGTTCAAGGACGGCGGCAAGGCGCTGCCGGAGATCTGGTCGAAGGGCCACCGCAACCCGCAAGGCATCACCTTCGATGCGAAGGACGGCAACCTCTACACCGTCGAACATGGCGCACGCGGCGGCGACGAAATCAATCAGATCGAAGCGGGCAAGAATTATGGTTGGCCGATCATCACCTACGGCCGTGACTATTCAGGCGCCGAGATCGGCGAAGGCACCGCCAAAAAAGGGCTGGAGCAGCCGCTGCACTATTGGGATCCTTCGATCGCGCCCGGCGCGCTCGCTGTCTATCGCGGCGCCATGTTCCCGGAATGGGACGGCGACTTCCTCGTCGCGGCGCTGAAATTCCAGCTGCTCTCGCGCATGCAGCGCGACGAGAGCGGCGCCTTCATCGCCGAGGAGCGCTTGTTCGAGGGCGACTACGGCCGCATTCGCGACGTCATTGTAGCGCCCGACGGCGCGCTGCTGATGCTGACGGACGAGGACGACGGCGCGCTGCTCAGGGTCTCGCGCGCTCAGGCCAACAACGGTTGAGCGGTCACAGCGCGCCGCGCAATTCCTTGCGAATGACGAATTTCAGCCCGGACCAGATCTCGTCGACTGCGCAGACCTTGACATCGACCAGGCCCGTTGGCAGCAGGATCTCGCGCAGCACATCCTCGGTGATATCGGTGGGCACGCGTGAGCTCTTCTTCGGCCAGGAGATCCAGATCATGCCGTCGGGCTTCAGGACCCGGAACAGCGTCGGCGCCGCCGCTTCCAACACTACGCGGTCAGTCACAAATAGATGGACATAATCGAGCGCCGGCAAAAGAGTCTCGGGAAGCAGGCGGATGACCGAAGCAAAACCGCCGAAACCGTTGATGTCGTCGATCGTTTCGGGAACACCGAGAAGAGCGGCAGCCTGCCCATGCGCAAGCCCGAGCTTCCTGGCCAGCGGCGTACCGGAATAGCCTGCCATTCCGGATACCGCCATACCGCTCGCCGGCGTCTGTTTTTCGCGTTGCATGCCTCCACCTCCGCCATCAGCGCCAAGTCTTCGCCCTTGCCTAGAGGAAAGGCAACTGCTAACCGCTCGAACAGATCTCCCTTCCTCATCGAGGACGACATGACGCGCATTCAGGCGAACCTCCTCCTGTTGCTTGCAGCCGCCATCTGGGGCGGCGGCTTCGTCGCGCAGTCGACGGCGATGAAGGCGATCGGCCCCTTCTGGTTCATCGCCTTACGTTTTGCCGTCGCCACATTGGCCGTCTTGCCTTTCGTTCTTCTGGAAGCGCGCAAGGCAGAGGTGAAAACCAGCGCGCGCCATGCCAAGCTCTATATCCTCACCGGCCTTGCCCTTTTCAGCGGCGCCGCCACCCAGCAGGTCGGCCTGCAGACGACGACGGTGACGAATTCCAGCTTTATCACCGGCCTCTATGTCGTCTTCGTGCCGCTCATTGCCGTGTTCTTCCTGCGCCGTGCGCCGCATTGGATCATCTGGCCGGGCGCGCTGATGGCGCTCGCCGGCATCTATCTCCTGTCCGGCGGTCATCTCTCGGCGCTCACCTCAGGCGATCTCCTGACCGTGGCCTGCGCCGCCTTCTGGGCGATCCAGATCACCCTTGCCGGCATGACCGTCTCCGAGAGCGGAAGGCCGCTCGCGCTGGCCGCCACGCAATTTGCCGTCACCACGGCCTGCGCGTTGGCCGTTGCCGCAGCGGTGGAACCGATCAGCATTTCGGCGATTTTGGCCGCAGGACCTGAGATCCTTTATGTCGGCATCTTCTCGTCCGGCTTGGCCTTCGTGCTGCAGGTGATTGCCCAGCGCTACACGACTCCGTCGCAGGCGGCGATCTTCCTTTCGTCCGAAGCGCTCTTCGGCGCATCGCTCGCAGCCCTGATTCTCGGTGAGTCGATGCCGGCCACCGGATATACAGGTTGTGCGCTAATGTTTATCGCTATGCTTGTAGTCGAGATCGTGCCCGGCTTTGCTCGCCGCCGCCTGTCAGCCGCCTGAACATGCGCCCAAATATGGGTGGACGCCGGATTCAAAAAAATTTTTAGGGAACTCGCTAGCCCGTTTACGTTGTATTTTTGGCAAAATCTGCCCGAAACTTACATTGCGGGCGATATAAATCGTTAATCATCTCCCATTCGCGACGGAAATTTTGCGTTTTTGCGCAAACCAGACGTGGGCAGCAGTGTGCCCTGAAGGACACGTTAAAAAACTTTTGCTTGCCAAAATCCCTTAAACGCAGCACTCTCAGCGCGTTCGGGCATTTTGCGAGCATGGGAAGTCCTTAAGTATTTGCGCGCCGGGAACGCTAATATTCCGGTCAGCCGGTTCCAAACAAAGCAGGCGAAAGTCCTGCTTGGAGCAGGCCGAGGTAGAGGGGACCTTTTTCTCAAATTTCAAGACTTGCCTGCCAACGCCTCCCGCAAGGAGGCAATGCTATGATGCTGCCCGTGTGGATGGCGGGCAGAGAGAAAAGGACCTGACGCATGGCCGAGACTGGCACTGTAAAATTCTTCAATACCGACAAGGGCTTCGGCTTCATCAAGCCGGACCGGGGCGGCGCCGATATCTTCGTTCACATTTCTGCCGTACAGGCCTCCGGGCTGGCCGGTTTGACGGAAAACCAGAAGGTAAGCTTCGACACGGAGCCGGATCGCCGCGGCAAGGGCCCCAAGGCCGTCAATCTGCAGATTGCCGGCTGAGCCCTTAACAAGGCTGTCGAATTCGAGTTGAAGCCCGGCAGCAATGCCGGGTTTTGTCGTTCAGCCTTCGTTCAGCCAGAAATCTTTAGGACTGACACCATCGAGAAGGAACCGGCGTTCGGTTTCCGAGATTAGGACTTGATGCTTATGAACAGGCTCGCCAAAACTCTTCTGCTGACGGCAACGGCTGCCGCGCTTTCTCTCTCCGTCATCGGCGAGGCCTCGGCCGGTGACCACCACTGGCGCCATCATCACAACAACGATGCCCTCGTCGGTGGCGCTGTCGGTCTCGCCACCGGTTTGATTGTCGGCTCGGCTATCGCCAACGCCAATAATGGCCCTGTTTATGACGAACCCCGCTACATCGACCCGCCGTACGAGCCAGAATATTACGAGCCGGCTCCGGTCTATCGCGCTCCGCGCCGCGTCTATGTCGAGCAGCCGCAATATGTTGAACAGCCTAGATATTATGCGCCTACGCGCGCGTCGGTGGAGCCCTGGTCACCGCAATGGGAGCGTTATTGCTCCTACCGCTACCGCTCCTTCGATCCGCGCAGCGGCACCTATATCGGCAATGATGGCCGCAGTCACTTCTGCACCGCCGGCTGATCTGCCAACACGTCATCGCGAAGCGCCGCTCTCCAGCGGCGCTTTTGTTTTTGCCTCGTTCAGCCCGCCTTCTTCTCCCAGGGCATCGCCCGCATCTCGGCATCCGGCTCGAAATCGGTCGAGACGCTGACCGCGCGCCATGCCCGATCGGCCTCGATGCGTGCCGCATCCGCCTTCTCGACATTGCGCACAGCATCGCTGCCGAGCAGCAACCGGAGCGGCGGCTGGTCGAGACCGGCAATGTGAATGACGACGGCGGCCGCTTTGGCAGGATCGCCAGGTTGACGGCCGTCATATTCACGTTGGAAGCGCACCGTGGCGCCGACCGTTTCCGCATAGTCCGCGCGCCCCTCGGCCAGCACCGTCGAGGCACCGGCAAAATCAGTTCTGAAACCGCCGGGTTCGACCACTGTCACCTTGATGCCGAATGGCGCGACTTCCTTCGACAACACCTCCGAAAAGCCCTCGACTGCAAATTTGGCTGCCGAATAGGCGCCACGTCCGGCCGGTCCGATACGGCCGCCGACGGATGAGAACTGGATGATATGGCCCGCACCCTGTTCGCGCATCAGGGCGATCACCGCCTTGGTCATGATAACAGTACCGAAGAGGTTGGTCTCGACCTGGGCTCGGAAATCGACGAGGCTGGTATCCTCGATCGGACTGACATTGCCGTAGCCGGCATTGTTGACAAGCACGTCGATACGGCCGAACCGCTTCACGCCAGCTTCCACCGCGGCAGCTGCCGCTTCCTCGTCGGTCACGTCGAGCGCCAGCGTCAGCACCTGATTGCCATATTGTTCGGAAAGATCCGCAAGCCGGGCAGGATCGCGCGCCGTCGCCACCAGATTATCGCCGGCGGCCAGAACCGCCTCCGCCAGCGCCCGGCCGAGACCACGCGAACTGCCTGTAATCAACCACACCTTCGACATCGGAAACCTCTCCTTGATTGGTTCCCCGAGCATGTAGGTCCTATTGTTCCCGATCGAAAGAAGGTACCAGAATGATCTATTCACACCTCGAGGTAACTGAAGTGGCCGGCGACATATTCGATTTCTGCTGCAACATGACTGAAGAGCAGGATGCACGGGCGCGCGCCTTGATAGAACGGGCGGCGGCGAAATGGCCACTGCGCATCCTGCACGCACTATCGGATGCCGGCGCACCCTTACGCTTCTCGCGCCTCATGGAGCGGATCGAGGGCATCAGCCAGAAAGTGCTGACGCAGACGCTGCGCACCCTCGAAAGCGACGGCCTCATTATTCGCACCCTCTATCCCGAGATTCCACCGCGCGTTGAATATGAATTGACGCCGCTTGGCCGCGACCTCCTCATGCAGGTCGTCACTCTCTGGCGTTGGATCGTGGAGCGCCTGGATGAGTTCGATTCGCGCAAGGCCGTGAAACTGACGGCAACGGACAATTAGGCCGGAATACGGATCGTTGCCCGTAAGCCCCCGAGCGGGCTGTCGCCCAGCGTGACGTTGCCGCCATGGCTGCGAGCAATATCGCGGGCAATCGCAAGACCGAGGCCGGTGCCGGATGCATCCAGGTTGCGCGCTGCGTCCAGCCGGAAGAACGGCTTGAACACGTCCTCGCGATTCTTTTCCGGAATGCCCGGCCCGTCATCGTCGAAGATAACAGTCAGCCACTTGGCATTGTGCTTGGCCTCGATGTCGAGCCTATTGGCATAACGGCGCGCGTTCGAGGCAAGGTTGGTGACGAGACGCGTGAACGCATTCGGCCTGACGGAAATGTCGTCGTCGCCTTCGATCGAATAGCTGAACTGCTTACGATGCAGGACGAAATCGGATTCCAGCTTGGCGAAGATCTCGCTGAGCTTCAGTTCGCCGACATCCTCTTCGACCTCGCCGCGGGCGAAGGCCATGTAGGCCTCCAGCATCGTCTGCATATCATTGACGTCGTCGTTCAGGCCATGCAGGTCGGGATTGTCGCCGGCGAGCGCCAGTTGCAGCTTGAAGCGGGTGAGAATGGTGCGCAGATCATGGCTGACGCCGGAAAGCATCGCCGTACGCTGCTCGATCTGCCGCTCGATGCGTTCACGCATCAGAATGAAGGCAAGGCCGGCGCGCCTGACCTCGTCGGCGCCGCGCGGATAGAAATTGTCGGGCTTCTGCCCTTTGCCGAAGCTTTCGGCAGCCCGCGCCAGCATCAGGATCGGCCGGATCTGCCCGCGCAGGAAGAGAATCGAAATGCCGATTAGCACCAGCGATGTGCCGACCATCCAGACGATGAAGATGTGGGTGTTGGAGGCATAGGTCTGACTGCGTTTGGCCAGCACCCGCAGGATCTTGTTCTCGAGCTTGATCCGGATTTCGACGAGGTTCGAGTTGCCAACCGTGTCGATCCAGAAAGGCCGGTGAATCTCGTCGGTGATCTCATCGCTGAGGATGCCGTCAAGGATCGAGAAGAAGGGCTTGACGCGCGGCGGCGGCAGATCGCCGTCCGGCTCAATCGAAATCTGCAGGTTAAGCTGATCGCGCGCGATGCGGATGATCTCGCTATAGTCGGAATTCTGCGGATAGGTCTCGACGATCTCGATGATGGCGGCGATGTCGCGGGTGACGGCGAGCGACAGGCGCTCGGTCACCATTTGCCAGTGACGCTCCATGAAGACGGCGGCGACGACGGATTGCAGCAGCACCATCGGGATGATGATGATCAGCAGCGAGCGCGCGTAGAGCCCGGTGGGCAATCGGCGCCGCAGCCAGCGGACGATCCAGCGCCAGCCCGCCGCCGGAGCGCGGTCTTCCCGCCGCAAACTGTCCATTGTCACCATCGTCGGTCCCGGCCGTTCAGAGCGCGATACGGGAAAGTGTGAACCGTCCTCCGCATCATGCTCCACTTCTCAAATCTAGTCGATGCTCAGCCTGTATCCGATGCCGCGCACCGTCTGCAGCCAGACGGGATTGGCCGGATCCTCCTCGATCTTGCGCCTGAGCCGGTTGATCTGCACGTCGATCGTCCGCTCGCCGACCTCTGTGTCATTGCCGATCAGTTCGTGACGGGGGATGGTGTCACCGGCGCGCCGCGCAAAGAGCAGCATGATTTCCTGTTCGCGATCGGTAAGCCGGATCACCTCGCTGGCTTTCTTCAGCTCCTTGCGGGTCAGGGAGAAAGTGTAGGGCCCAAACATGACCTGTTCGATCTTCAGCCCCTCACCGTTGGCGGTGCGGCGCAGGATATTGTTGATGCGCAGGACCAGCTCGCGCGGATCGAAGGGTTTGGAGAGATAATCGTCGGCGCCGGCCTCAAGGCCTTCGATGCGATTGCCCGATTCCGCCAGCGCCGTCAGCATGATAATCGGCACGTTCTTGATGGCGCGAAGCCCGCGGGTGACGTCGATGCCGGATTCGCCCGGCATCATCACATCCATGATGATGAGATCGAAATCGAGACCGGCAAGTTTGCGCTGCGCCTCGGCGCCGTCGGCCGCGACAGTGACGCGAAAGCCGTTCTCCGCGAGATAGCGATTGAGCAGCGCGCGGATACGGGAGTCATCGTCGACCACCAGCAGATGCGCCGCATCGTCGGAAATACCTGTCTTGACCGCCATTCAATCCGCCTTCTTTCTATCCCGCATGCCTCCAAGGAAGGCCTTCACGCCCTCCCGCACCTGCGCAGAGGCTCCTTCGAATGCCCGCTCAATGCGGCGCGATTGCGGCTCTGCAAGGGCAAGCGCCAGCTCGCGCCCCGATTTCGTCGGATAAAGCTTGCGCTGCCGCCGATCCTCAGGACCGGCCACCTGGCGAATATAGCCCGAATCGATCAGCTGTTTCAGCACCCTTGCAAGACTCTGCTTGGTGATCTTCAGTGTGTCGAGAAGATCAGCAACCGTCATGCCGGGATTGCGGTTGACGAAATGCACGACGCGGTGATGCGCCCGTCCGAAGCCGCTCTTTTCGAGGATGGCGTCAGGATCAGAAACGAAGTCGCGATAGGCGAAGAAGAATAGTTCGATCATCTCGAAATCGATACCGCCTGTATCCTCCATTGGCGTGGCCAACGGCTCCGGCTTGCCTGCTTTGGGACCGGTCTGTCGTGACACTCCACATTTCCTTTCTCGTTGCGCGCGTTGCGGGAAACTTCCGCATACATAGGTCAGTATCATTGACCTAAATTTACGCGGCTGCCAGCTTCACCGAACTTCGTGGGAGCCCGAGCTTATTCCGCAATTTCCCTGATATTTCTTGGGTAACCAAGGCCCGCCCGGAACTTCTGACGCAATAAGCAACTCCCCCGACGTCTTGGATAAAACGTAATGGGGACAACAATCAACAGGCATGGCGAGTGAAGCCCCGGCGGAGATTAGGAATGGCTTCAAAGGCGGGAGGAGGATTGCGCGAACGAGGCGGCCTGCCGACCGCCTCCTTTCATAGTTGCCGATGATCTTATTGATAGACGTAGACAATCCGGCGCGTACCTGGATCGACGAGGACGGGCCGGTCGTTGATCCTTGTGTAGCGATATTCGTAATCCGGAATGGTCTGGAAAGTCACGTCGGCAGGCACTTCCGCGCCGACGACCACATCGCCGCCAAGCCGCACCGTCTCGGTCGGATTGGTCTCGATATAGGTCCGCACCGTCTCCGGCGGAGTGATCGTTTCGACGGCTCCAACCGGCCCGATCAATTCATCGCCCGGCGCCGGTTGCGGGTCGGCCGGGACAACGCTGGCGGTCGACTCGTAGGTCACCACGGGAACGCCGATCTCGGCGCGATGCTGCTCGACGATAACCTGGTTGCCGCCGTAGTCCATCTGCAGATAATCCGCATAGACCCAGCCGCGCATGCCGTTGACGTCGACACGGCACCAGCGGCTACCTTCGATGCAGCCGTCGAGCACCGCGGTCGAACCGCGGGTGGCAAGGCCGACTGCCGGATATTGCGGGCCTGGACCTGCGCGGACGTTGAGATCGTTGACCGTGGTCGCCACCATCTCCGCCTGCGCCAGACCGCCGCTCGCCAGGAGCACGGCTCCAGCCAACAGGATGTTTCTCTTCAAGGTCATGTGAGCGTCTCCTTGGTTTCGATGGCCGGACAACGCGCAGCGTTCCACGATGTTCCGACGCGCCCCGCCGGGGCAAAACGGCCCCTACAGATACGCCCTCCCAAGCAATTGAAAAGTTAGAATAAAATTTGATTTCGTCGACGCGTCGAACGGCGGAAGAGACCTATAAACTTGTGTTGCAGTCGGTCTTGCTGCCGTGAAACACGCGTCAAAGCAGAAGATTTGGGCTGCCCTCGCCGCCGTTTCGGACTATACCCTGAGCACCCAAGACACCCAAGCGAGGCACTTATGGGCATGCTCCAGGCCGGCATCATTCCGGTGACACCCTTTCAGCAGAACTGCACGGTCTTCTTCGATCCCGATACCCAGGAAGGCGTTGTCGTCGATCCGGGGGGCGACGTGCCGCTCATCCTTCAGGCGATTGAGAAAAGCGGCCTGACCATCAAGGAAATCTGGCTGACGCACGGTCATCTCGACCATGCCGGTGGCGCCGGGGAGTTGAAGGAAGCCCTCGGCGTCGACATAGTCGGCCCGCATCAGGATGACCTGCCGCTGCTGCAGCGCATCGAGACCCAGGCCGCGACGTACGGCATATCAGGATTGCGCAATGTTCTGCCGGACCGCTGGCTGAAGAACGGCGACAAGGTCTCCTTCGGCGCCCACGAATTCGAGGTCTATCACACGCCGGGCCATGCCCCCGGCCACGTGATCTATTTCAACCGCGCACAGAATTTCGCCCATCTCGGCGACGTGCTCTTCAACGGCTCGATCGGCCGCACCGACCTGCCGGGCGGCAATCATCAGCAGCTGTTGGATTCGATCCGCGACAAGGTCCTGCCGCTTGGCGACGACGTCGGCTTTATCTGCGGCCATGGGCCTGGCAGCCGCATCGGTGACGAACGGCGAAGCAATCCGTATCTGCAGGAGATCAGGCCTCGTTGAGCATCCGATGCAGACACATCAGGCACCCGGAAAAATGGTGTGAGCCCATTCTCACATCATCTTCCTGCCGTTCGGCACCGGCTGTTCGACCGCCGCAAGCACGATCGCGCCATTCTCGTCCTCGAATCCCAGCGTCAGCACTTCCGAACGGAACGGACCGATCTGCCGGGGCGGGAAATTGACGACACCGAACACCTGCCGGCCGATCAGGGTTTCCGGCGTATAATGCACGGTGATCTGCGCCGAGGATTTCTTAATACCGATCTGAGGGCCAAAATCGATGAGCAGCTTGAAAGCCGGCTTGCGCGCCTCCGGAAAAGGGCTGGCTTCGATGATCGTACCGACACGGATGTCGACACGCTCGAAATCGGCGTAGCTGATCTCTTCCGCCATGTGGATCTCCGTCAGCCGGCCAGTTCCTCGGCCCGCTTGCGCGCTGCCGCAAGCGCCTTATCGAACAGGGGCTGCATGCCGTTCTCCGCCATCAGCACGGCGAGCGCCGCCGCCGTCGTGCCGCCGGGAGACGTCACATTCTGCCGCAGCCGCGAAGCATCGTCGGGGGACTGGTGCAAGAGTTCACCAGCCCCCGCGACCGTTTCCCGCGCAAGACGCATGGCGAGGTCCGCCTGCAGGCCGAGCTTTCGGCCTGCCTCCGCCATACATTCGACGAGATAGAATACATAAGCCGGACCGCTGCCGGAAAGCGCCGTCACGGCATCGATATCTGCCTCCGCAGGCACCCATTCGACCGGGCCGGAGACGCTGAGAAGGGCATGGACGCGTTTGCGTTGCGGATCGCTGACTCCTGAATTGGCAAAGGCCCCGGTCACACCGCGGCCGACCATAGCCGGCGTGTTCGGCATGGCTCGCACCATGGCGGCTTTGCCGAGATGTTTTTCGAGAAAACCGAGCGTCTTGCCGGCTGCCACCGAGACGACGACCGTCGCCGGCCCGACGGCGCTCTTCACATCAGGCAACACCGTCTCCATCACCTGCGGCTTGACTGCGAGAAACAAAACGCTCGCCTTCAATTCCGTAGGGATCGCGGTCAGATGCGTCGCGCCGGCTTCCTTGATCGTCGCCAGCATCGCCGATGAAGGGCCTGGATCCACAACAATGACGGCGGAGCCCGGAACGCCGCTCTTCAGCCAGCCGGAGAGCATGGCTCCGCCCATGTTTCCGGCGCCGATCAGTACGACGGGATTTGCCGGGGAGAACGCCTTCGCCGGCATCTTATGCCTCGCCTACCGTTTCGAACAGCACGGCTTCCATCGCCTTAGCCGCGTCCATGCCGGACCAGACAACGAACTGGAATGCCTGGAAATAGGCTTCGCATGTGTCGAGCGCACTGGAAAGCAGCACCTCTACCTGGCGATTGGTCGGCTCCGCGCCGCCTGCAAGCAGCAGCGACTGCCTGAAGATGACGACATCTTCCTGACGCCAGAGATCGAAATGACCCATCAGGACCTGCCCGTTGATCGCCGAGAGCAGTTTAACCACCTCGTTGACCCTGATGTCGGGGACTTTGATATCGAAAGCGCAGCCAAGATGCAGCGCCTCGAATTCCTCCATCCAGGAAAAGGAAACATGATAGTCCGCCCAGCGTCCCTCGACCGTCATCGCGATCTCGTCCTCGCCGGACCGCTCGAACGACCAGTCGTTGTTGGAGGCCACGTACTCGATCATATCGACCGGGTTCGACTGACGCTCGACTTCCAATTCCATCAGGTTCATGCAGCACCTTCTTGACCGGAACGAATGCGGCTTAGCTTGGGATACGAACACAAGAAAGACACACGCAATACCGGAAACCACCATCGGATGATCGTTGAACCGCTGCCAGACTTAACGCAGATAACCTGCCCGGAGCTTACCAAGTCGCTTCGAATCATCATTTAAAATCAGTGTATAATGACCCTTGCCACCTGCCAGCCCCCAGAAGGGAAAATAGGGCAGGCCTGCTGTGGAAAGCACTTCGAAACTCAATTCAGAAGGGAGAATAAGCGACTCTGCGTATTGGCTTTTTTGGCAGTGTCCACAGGTGGAAAACTCACCTGGAATTTTTTGTGACAGATGCGGCGTGTGGCATGAAGGCAACGCCGCATCTGCACCTAGCTGGATTTAGTGGCCCTCGCTGGCGAGCTTGGCCTCCAACACCGCGATACGGGCGGCAAGCGCCTCGTTTTCATCGCGCGCCTTGATCGCCATCTCTCGCACGGCCTCGAATTCCTCGCGCTTGACGACGTCCATGCTGTTCAGCCAACGCTCGGCCTGGGCGTTGAAAGCCGTCTCGATCTCCTTGCGGACTCCCTGCGCGGCACCTGCCGCATCGGTCATCAGCTTGGCGAACTCGTCCATGATGCGGTTCGTTCCGGTCGTCATGGCGTTTTTCTCCCTTCGTATAAGGTGAATTCAGCCCTTCGGGGCCTCGAAGATTGAGGTAGGGCTTCGCCACCCGCGATGCAAGCGCTTTGCGCGGGATAGCCTTATCCGGAAGCGAGCAGCCGAGGCGCGATCACGAACAATGCACTTGACCGTCCGGGATCGCGGCGGCATGTTCCGCCGACCTCAACGGATGGGAAAACCTTGCCGACAGCAGCCAATCTCCTTGCGATCATGCCTTTCCCGGACATCGATCCGATCGCTTTTTCGATCGGTCCGTTGGCGATTCACTGGTACGGCCTGGCATACGTCGCCGGCATCCTGCTTGGCTGGGCCTATGCGCGCCGCCTCGCCGCCAACGACAGTCTCTGGCCGGGCAATAGATCGCCGATGACGAAGACGCAGCTCGACGATTTCATCGTCTGGGCCGCCCTCGGCGTCGTGCTCGGTGGCCGTCTCGGCTATATCTTCTTCTATGACCTCTCCGCTGTCCTGCGCGATCCCATCCGCGCAGTCGAAATCTGGAACGGCGGCATGTCCTTCCACGGCGGCCTGACCGGCACGACGATCGCCATGATCATCTTTGCTCGCCGCAATGCCATTCCGATCTGGAGCCTGTTCGATATCGTCGCCGCCGTCGTTCCCTTCGGCCTGTTCTTCGGCCGCATCGCCAATTTCATCAACGGTGAGCTCTGGGGCCGGCTGACCGACGTCCCCTGGGCCGTGGTTTTCCCGACCGGCGGCCCCTTCGCCCGCCATCCGAGCCAGCTCTACGAGGCCGGCCTTGAGGGCATTGTTCTGCTCCTGGTGCTTGCCGCCCTCGTCTACGGCATGCGTACGCTGAAAAGCCCAGGCTTCATCACGGGCGTCTTCGTCTGCGGTTATGCACTGTCGCGCATCTTCGTCGAGTTCTTCCGAGAGCCGGACGCCCAGCTCGGTTACCTCCTCGGCACGAACTGGCTGACCATGGGTATGGTCCTCTCCTCCCCGATGATCCTGCTCGGCCTCTGGGCGATCCTGCGGGCCCGCCGCCAGGCCGCGCCGCAGCTCTAAACCGGCAGGACGCGCGACATGACCACCGCTCTAGGCGAAAAGATCAAGGCGATCATCCAGACCAACGGCCCGATCAGCGTCACCGACTATTTCTCGCTCTGCCTCGCCGATCCCGAGCACGGCTATTACCGCACCCGAGAACCCTTCGGCCGGTCCGGCGATTTTGTCACCGCGCCCGAAGTCAGCCAGATCTTCGGCGAGATGATCGGCGTCTTCGTCGTCCATGCCTGGCAGCGCCACGGCACGCCGGCAGATGTGCGCCTTGTCGAGATCGGGCCTGGCCGCGGCACGATGATGGCGGATATGCTGCGTGTCATCGCCCGCATCGCCCCGCCGCTGTTTGACACGATGAGCGTGCATCTCGTCGAAACCAGCGAGCGCCTGCGCGACGTCCAGAGCCAGACACTCGAAGCTTATGGCGAAAGGATCGCGTGGCACGGTGGCTTCGATGAGGTCCCGCCCGGCTTCACGCTGATTGCCGCCAACGAATTGTTCGACGCAATCCCGATCCGGCAGTTCGTCCGCACGCAAACGGGTTTCCGCGAGCGCATGGTCGGGCTTGACGCCGATGGCGAACTGACCTTTGCCGCAGGTGTCGCGGGCCTCGATCCTGCCCTACTGCCGGAACCGGCGCAGAACCTGCCGCTCGGCACGCTCTTCGAGATCTCACCCGCCCGCCAGGCCGTGATGATGGCGATCTGCGAGCGGCTGCGCGCCTTCGGCGGCACGGCGCTGGTCGTTGACTACGGCCATCTCGTCACCGGCTTCGGCGATACGCTGCAGGCGGTGCGCATGCATGAATTCGACCCGCCGCTCGCCCATCCCGGCGAAGCTGACCTGACGAGCCATGTCGATTTCCAGCAGCTCGCCGAGACGGCACTGACGGCCGGCCTCCATCTGAACGGCGCCCTGCACCAGGGTGACTTTCTGACCGGCCTCGGCATTCTCGAACGCGCCGCAGCCCTCGGGCGTGACCGCGAGCCGCAGACCCAGCAGGTCATTCAATCGGCGGTCGACAGGCTTGCCGGCGCCGGTGAGGGCCGGATGGGCGAACTCTTCAAGGTGATGGCGGTCTCCCATCCTGCCGTCGATCTCATGCCCTTTCGCCCGGTGGATTGACAGGGCGCACGCGGCTGAGCCAACATCCGCGCGAAACAGGAACTTGAAGCGCGCCGCAGATGCGATGCGCTCGGGACAAAACAACCCCCTCGAAAAACCCGGAATTACAGATGCAGGACGCGGCCTCTCCCGCACCGATCCAAAGCCCGCTGCTGAACGAAGCGACGGGCGGCACCATCCGCCACGGTTATTTCACCCGGGCCGGCGGTGTTTCCGAAGGGATCTATCGCGGTCTCAATGTCGGCCTCGGCTCCAACGACGAGCGCGGGAACGTCATGGAAAACCGCCGCCGCGTCGCCGCCTGGTTCGACCTGCCGCTCGAGCGGCTGGCAACTGTTCATCAGGTGCATTCGCCCGACGTCGTGACGATTGGCGCCGATTACGATGGCGCCCGCCCCGACGCCGACGCGATGGTGACGGCAGTTCCCGGCATTGCGCTTGGCGTGCTGGCCGCCGATTGCGGTCCGGTCCTCTTTGCCGATCCCGAAAATCGCGTCATCGGCGCCGCCCATGCCGGCTGGAAGGGCGCGCTGACCGGTGTTCTCGAAAACACCATTGCGGCCATGGAAGCCCTGGGGGCCGATCGCGCCAGCCTACTGGCCTGCCTCGGCCCCTCGATCAGTCAGGCGAGTTACGAGGTCGGACCGGAATTCGTCGATCGCTTCGTCGCCGAAAATCCGGACTACGAACGCTTTTTCAAGCCGTCCGCAACGCCGGGCCGCGCCATGTTCGATCTACCGGCGCTGACGATCGACAGGCTGACGCGGGCTGGTGTGCAGGCCGAAAACCTCGGGCTCTGCACCTATCCGGATAGCGAGCGCTTCTTTTCCTATCGCAGGACGACACATCGCAACGAGCCGGACTACGGCCGCCAGATTTCAGCGATATCAATCAGGGAGACTTGAGCAGAATGGCACTGCATTTCGAAAAGGCCGAGTTCGCAAGCCGGCTGGCACGCCTCACCGAGAAGATGAAGGAAGAAAAGCTCGATGCCCTGCTGCTCTTCGCCCAGGAAAGCATGTATTGGCTGACCGGCTATGACACCTTCGGCTACTGCTTTTTCCAGACGCTGGTCGTCAAGAGCGACGGCACGATGGCGCTGATCACCCGCTCGGCCGATCTCCGCCAGGCTAAACACACCTCGATCCTCCAAGACATCCACATCTGGGTCGACAGGGTCAATGCCGATCCGACGCTCGACCTGAAGAACCTCCTGGTCGAGATGGATCTGCTCGGCGCACGCATCGGCGTGGAATATGATACGCACGGGATGACCGGCCGCATCGCCCGCCTGCTCGACGCGCAGTTGACCACTTTCGGCCAGATCGTCGACGCGTCCTATCTCGTCAGCCGTCTTCGTCTCGTCAAGAGCCCGACGGAGGTCGCCTATGTCGAGCGCGCTGCCGCTCTCGCGGACGACGCGCTCGACGCCGCAATCCGGCTAACGAAACCGGGCGCCGACGAGGCCGATATCCTCGCCGCCATGCAGGGTGCGGTTTTTTCCGGCGGCGGCGATTATCCCGCCAACGAGTTCATCATCGGCTCCTCTGCCGACGCCCTGCTCTGCCGCTACAAGGCCGGCCGCCGCAAGCTCGACGCCAACGACCAGCTGACGCTGGAATGGGCCGGCACCTATGCGCATTATCATGCCGCCATGATGCGCACGATCGTCATCGGCGAGCCGATGCAACGCCATCGAGAGCTCTACAATGCCTGCCGCGAAACCATTGAGGCGATCGAGACCGTGCTGAAGCCCGGCCACACCTTCGGCGACGTCTTCGACATCCATGCCAGGATCATGGACGAGCGCGGCCTTGCCCGACACCGGCTGAATGCTTGCGGTTATTCGCTTGGCGCCCGCTTCTCGCCCTCCTGGATGGAGCACCAGATGTTCCATGTCGGCAATCCGCAGCCGATCGAGCCGAACATGTCGCTCTTCGTGCACATGATCATTGCCGATTCCGATACCGGCACGGCAATGACGCTCGGACAGACCTACCTGACGACGGCGGATGCGCCGCGCACACTTTCCCGTCATTCGCTCGATTTCATCGGCCTTTGAAGACCGGGACTGACCGGTGAGAATCCGGAATTGACAGAGGACCATCCCCGCCCGCATAAATCCGGGCGGGCTGATACGATTGTGGGAAGGACGGATCACGGGATGACGCGAGCTGCGACTGTGCCCACGCTCCTGTTCGTCATGGCTCTGCTGACCGCCTGCAACACCACCGACGCGCTGACGCCGCAAGTCGGAATTGGCGAATCCTCCGGAACTCCGCCGTCAAGTCCGGTGACGCAGGGCGAGGCAGAACGTCTGGCCGGCACCCGCCAGCCGGTTTTTGCCGGGAGCACACAGCCGAGTGGCTATCATCCGGCCTATGATCAGTCGCAAAGAACCTATCGACCCGGCAGCGGCGCGCCCCCGACGACGATGCAGGAGCAGGCAGACGCGCTGTCGAGGAACGGCTCCTCGCCCGCCGCCTCCGCTCCGATCAAGGGACAGGCGCTGCCGCCGGCTGCCGCCGGCGCCGGATCGCCAACACAGCCCGGCCAGGGGCTTGACGCGCAGCTACCGCAGCAGACCGCCGCCCTCACCCCCGGGACATCATCCGCGCGCGGCTATACCGTGCGCTTCCTGCCGATCATCGGGGCGCCGGTGCAAGCCGTGACTCCGCTCTCGCGCCAGCTCGGCGCCGAGGCGCGCGCCCATGGCCTTTCCATCAAGAGCTCGAACGACACGAGCAGCGATTACATTCTCAAAGGTTATCTCTCTGCCTTCAGTGACGACGGCAAGGTCACCGTGGTCTACGTCTGGGACATTCTCGACGGTGGCGGCGCCCGCCTGCACCGCATCCAGGGGCAGGAAAGCGTACCGACGGCCGCCGCCGACCCTTGGGCGGGTGTCCCGGCTTCGGTGATGCAGCAGATCGGCTCGAAAACCATCGCGGAATTCACCTCCTGGCGGCAAACTCAGGGCGGTTAGTCACAAACTTTTTGCAAATATGAAAGTCTGTGGCGCCTTTGCCCTTGCATTCACTGGGAAGCTGACTAAAAAGCGCGGCTATCAGCGCATAACAGGCGGACCAAAATGAAGGTTTTCGCAGGCAATTCGAACCGGCAACTCGCCGAAGCGATCTGCAACTATCTCAATGTTCCTTTGGGAAGAGCCAGTGTCCGAAGGTTTGCCGACCAGGAAATCTTCGTGGAAATCCAGGAAAACGTGCGCGGCGAGGACGTTTTTCTCGTGCAGCCCACCGCCTTTCCCGCCAACGACCACCTGATGGAACTGCTGATCATGATCGACGCCATGCGTCGTTCGTCGGCACGCCGCATCACCGCAGTTCTTCCCTATTTCGGCTATGCCCGTCAGGACCGCCGCGCATCCGGCCGCACGCCGATCTCCGCCAAGCTGGTTGCCAACCTGATTACCGAAGCCGGGGCCGATCGCGTCATGACGCTCGATCTCCATGCCGGTCAGATCCAAGGCTTCTTCGATATACCGACGGACAACCTCTTCGCCCTGCCCGTGCTGACGCGCGACATCAAGAGCCATTATGACCTCAGCAATGTCATGGTCGTCTCGCCCGACGTCGGCGGCGTGGTGCGCGCCCGCGCGCTCGCCAAACGGCTGGACTGTCTTCTGGCCATCGTCGACAAGCGTCGCGATCGGCCGGGTGAATCCGAAGTCATGAACATCATCGGCGACGTCACCGGCAAGGACTGCCTGCTGATCGACGACATCGTCGATTCCGGCGGCACCCTCTGCAATGCGGCCGACGCACTGCTCGCCCAGGGTGCCTCCAGCGTCACCGCCTATATCACGCACGGCGTTCTCTCGGGCGGCGCGGTCACCCGCGTCACCTCCTCGAAGCTGCGTGAGCTCGTCATCACCGATTCGATCCAGCCGACAACGGCGGTGCTTTCAGCGCACAATATCCGCGTCGTGACGACGGCCCCGCTGATCGGCGAAGCCATCAGCCGCACGAGCCAGGAAGAGTCCGTCTCCAGTCTCTTCGATTAAAAAGCCTCCTCCGTCATGCCGAGCCTTGTGCCGAGCATCTGACCACGGCAATTCCTTGGCAGGAAAGCATTATTTTCAGATATTTAATCGGCCGGCGCAGATCCTGGGCACGCAAGGCCGAGGATGGCGTCACGGCTTCTGCAGTGGTTTGTCAGCAGCCTGAAGGCCGGTACAAGCCGGCCTTTTTCTTGTTCAATTCCAATCGAGAACGTTCAAGGCTGCTGCGGCGGCGCAGGGACTCCGTCCTGACCTTGATCCGGTTCCTGCCGCTCGTCCGGCTCCAGCCCCTGATCCGGACCATCCGGTCCCTTGATCTGCTGGCCATTGACCGCCACGGAACCGTCGCGGCTGATGCTGACGTCCCAGCGCGAACGGCCATCCGGATCGGTCTTGGCAAAGCCCTTCACCATCATGATGCCGAAGGAGACCTGGTTGAGGTCGGGGTCCGTCTTGGCAAGCTCCTGAACCGCCGCGATCGTCTTGTCGAGATCGCGGGCAAGGATCGTCGCTTCCATCGAATAGTCCTTCTCGGTATCGACGCGACCTTCGATCCTGCCGGTTATATCGACGTCATAGACCTGCGATTTGGCACTGATCTTCGGAAACTCGACGGCAAGCCGGCCGTCGCGGAAGAGCTTCTTCGCCATCTCCTCGCCGGTCTTCTCGGACGCCGAATCTTTGAAATCCATCGCCATGAGGGCGTCGCCGAAGCTTGTGAAATCCAGATTCGGAAGCGCGAGCTGGAAATCCAAGTCGCTCGGCATGAAGGCCGAATAGTTTGCCGGCATCAGCGGCGTGTCGAGGCTGATCTCCTGCGCATTCATGCCGAAGCCGAAACGCATGGCGTCACTCGGCCCGTCGATGGCGAGGTTGTAGCCGAATGCCTTGGCGCCGCCCTTGCCCATCTCGCTGCTGACGGTCAGGTCGTTGACCCCGATCGTCTCGCTGAACAAGGTCAGAAGCGGGAAGGCTTCCTTCACTATTCCCTTTATCTTGTCGCTGTTTTCCGGGCTCAATTCCTTCTCATCGACATGGTCGAGCACGAAGAAGACCATCTCGCGAATCTGCTTGGCCGGCAGGCCGTTTACCTTGGCGTCGACATTGATCGAGCCGGCACGAAGTTCGATGGGCGGCATTTGCAGGCCGGAAACCTGCTCGACGAAATCGGACATCGAGCCGCTGCCGGCGAAATCGATCCGTCCGTGGCCGCCTGCGCTGTCGGTCGAACTCAGCTTCTGATCCATGCTGGCGATGCTGGCATGGACCTCCTCCGTTTCGGACTTGCTGGCCACCTTGATGTCTTTGGCCGCGAAGGTGCCGGAGCGCAGATAGCTGATCGCCGGGTCGAAGACGCCGGAATAAACAAGCGACGCGATAGAATAGGTGAAATCCGTCGGCTTCTGGTCTGGACCCTTGAAATGGCCCGAGACGTTGAGCCTGTTGTCGCCTTCGATGTTCCAGAGGCCACTGTCGAGCGGCGTGGCGAACATCGAAAACGGTGTCAACCCTGTGATCGTAAACGTCGCCGGATCCGCCTTGGTAAGCAGCTTCGCCAGATCGTAGATGACCTCATAGCGTGCGCCGGCCGGATTGACGGTGATGAAGCCGCTTTTTGCCAAATCCTGCGGAAGCAGCTTCGTCAGGGTCTCCTTGACCGCGTTGGCGCCCTCCTGGTTGATCTCCGCGCCCTCGGCCCCGGTGAAAAGGCAAAGGGCAAGCATACTCGTTGCCGTGACAAGTTTGAGACGCATGGTCTGGTTTTCTCCTCAGCCACTTTTTGATTGCGGCCATCCAAAGATGCGAAGCGCGGCAATGTCAAGCCAAGTGGCGAAAAGCACTGGCAATTTTGCCTTTGACCAGGTGCAGATCGCGAGTGATTTCAACAGGGTTCTCGCATTGGGATGGGTGCGGATGCAATCTGGGCGAGTTCGCTCTCTCCGATGATGAAGCGCCCCGGCGAAAGCCCCTCCATCGGCGAAAAACCGGCGCAATCGGCAACTTGCGTTTCCGGGCGACTTATACTATAGGCCACCGGTCCGCGTAGACACCCTTGGAGGCAACGCGGATGAGGATGGGAAAACCCGCCTCCGGTTCGACGGAACTGGGCTTTTGCCTGCCGCCGAACTCTCCAAATAACCTCGAAAGGAATAGCCATGAGCCAGGAAACTTACGAGCTCAAGGCCGAGGCGCGCGAACGGGTTGGTAAGGGGTCCGCCCGTGAACTTCGCCGCAACGGTTTGATTCCCGCTGTCATCTATGGTGACAAGCAGGCCCCCATTGCCATCGCTCTCAACACCAATGAGGTGACGAAGCGCATTCACGCCGGTGGCTTCATGACCACCGTGGCGACCATCGAAGTCGACGGCAAGAAGTACAAGGTTCTGCCGAAGGACTACCAGCTCGATCCGGTCCGCGACTTCACGCTGCATGTCGATTTCCTGCGCGTCTCCGGCAACACACAGGTGACCGTCGAAATCCCGGTTCACTTCATCAATGAAGCGAAGTCTCCGGGCCTCAAGGTCGGCGGCGTTCTGAACATCGTCCGCCACGCAGTTGAAGTTCACTGCCCGGCCGATGCGATCCCGGAATTCTTCAACATCGACCTTAGCGGCAAGAAGATCGGCGACAGCATCCATATTTCGGAAGTCACCCTGCCGAAGGGCGTCAGCCCGGTCATCGACCGCGACTTCACGGTCGCGACCATCGTCGCTCCGGCTGCCGGCGTCGATGAGAGCGCCGCGGAAGCTGAAGGCGAAGCCGAAGCCTGATCGCTTCGACCAGTTGCAAAGCATATGGCCCGCTTTCCCCGGTGAAGTGGCTCCCGAAAGTCGTCATCCAACTTTCGAGAACCAGTTCACGGGGAAGGCGGGCTTTTCATTGCCTGCCAAGCCTCCGTTTCAGCAACATTTAACATATTCATGAAAGCATGGGCCGTCAGCTGCGAAGAAGCCGGCCTGAACGCGCGACAGCAAATATGCCGGCCTGGGGGAGTAGACGGAACCATGAACAATTCCGTTGAGAACAGGTTTTTTGGGATTGTTTGCGGAGCGCTGCTTGTTTTTGTCGCTCCCCTTTTTGTTCTTTTCCTTTTTCTTTCCTCGGAACGCGCCGATAAAGAAATACGCGACCATATCTCTGTTCTTCTTGTCGCCAATGCTCAAGCCCTGGCAAAACCGCTCTGGGACCTCGATGAGGAAAGCGTCACCCAGATCAGCGCGACGGTCGTTTCCCAGGGCGCCATCGTCAAGGTCGAGGTGCGGGATCAGTCGGGTCAGCTCGACGTCAGCCAATCCACCATTCCGCGTTCCTTTGACGGCAAGCTCGTGCAGGTGTCGCGTGCCATCATCTACAACACCGTCGACGGTCCGAAGAACCTCGGCAGCATCAGCGTCTATTATCCCGCCCTCGGGCTTTTTTCCGGTCTGAAGCAGGAAGAGGTCGTCTTCATTTCGATCTTCATCTTCGCGGTTCTGACCGTTTTCGGCACAGCGTTGATCGGCAACCGGTTCTTCGTCATCCAGCCGCTGATGCGTCTGACGGCGGCAATCGAGGCCACCCGGCAGCTCGGCTCGCGCCATCATGTCGACTGGCAGTCGAACGACGAGATGGGACGGCTTGCCCACAGCTTCAACGAGATGCAAACCAAGCTGGAAAGCGAGGAGAAGGAGCTGAAGCTCGCCCATCGCCGCGCCACCGACATCTACAATCTGACGCCCGCCATGCTCTTCTCGCTCGATGAGGAAGACCGCATCACTGCCGTCAGCGACTATTGGCTGCTCGCCACCGGTTATAGTCGCGCGGACGTCATTGGCCGCAATTTTGCAGATCTGGTCACGCCGAACAGCCGCAATAAATTCGTCAAGCGCCGCTACGCTGAAAACGGCATGACGGTCACCGTCAAATTCGTCTGCCGCGACGGCCGCACCATGGACGTCCTCATCATGGAATCGGAAGCGGCCGCCGGCGCTCACGATCGCCTCTCGCTGTCCGTCATGACGGATGTGACCGAGCTCAAGGCTTCGGAGGACCGCAACCATCGCCAGGCAATCACCGACCATCTGACCGGGCTTCTCAACCGCCAAGGCTTCGAGGCGGTGCTTGATAACAAGATCGCTGCCGCAGACGCCGCCGGCCAGGAACTCGCCTGCCTCTTCGTCGATCTCGACCGCTTCAAGTGGATCAACGACAATATGGGGCACGCTGCCGGCGACACGGCGCTGATCGAACTCGTCGAGCGCCTGAAGACCCATCTTGCCCCCTCCGACGAGGCGGCCCGTCTCGGCGGCGACGAGTTCGCCATCCTGCTGCCTGCGAAGGACGCCGAAACGCGCGCAAAGGCGATGTGCGAGCAGATCGCCTCAATCTTCGAAACGCCATTTGCCCCGGACATGCATCTGAGCGCGTCCATCGGCATCGCCATCTACCCACATCACGCCGCGACCGCGGCCGAGCTGCTGCAGAAATCCGACATGGCGATGTATGCCAAGAAACGGGACGGCAAGAACGGCGCACAGCTCTTCGACAAAGCCATGCTCGACCGCGCCCGCAGCCGCGCCGAAATCGAGGCCAATATCGAAGCCGGCCTCGTCGACAATTGGTTTGAAGCCTTCCTGCAGCCGATCGTCAATCTCAACCGCCGCGGCATTGCCGGTTTCGAGGCGCTGATGCGTCTTAACCATCCGCAGAAAGGTCTGATGCCGCCGGCCGAAATTATCAGCGTCGCCGAGGAGACGGGCAAGATCGTCCGCGTCGGCAACGTCATCATGGAAAAGGCGATTTCCAATCTCGCGAAAATCTCTCGCATATCGGGGATGCAGGATACCTACCTGGCCATCAACTTCTCGCCGCTGCAGTTCGAGCCGGCACTGCCGGCCCGTCTAGCCGCGATCGTCGGTCGCCACGGCATCCGCCCCGAGCGCATCGTGGTCGAGATCACGGAAGCCGTGCTGATGCACGACAACCCGCAGATTCGCATGATCGTCACCGAGCTTCGCCGCTTCGGCTGCCGCATCGCGCTCGACGATTTCGGCACCGGCTACTCGTCGCTCAGCTACCTCAACCGTTTCCCTGTCGATATCATCAAGATCGATCAGTCCTTCACCCGCGCGATCAACGACGGCGATGACGACGTGCGCCAGAAGAGCCGCATGCTGATCGAAGGCATCACCACCTTGTCCCACAAGATGAACTGCACCGTCATCGCCGAGGGCATCGAGACGGAAGAGGAATGCCGCACGCTTCACCAGATGGGTCTGGACTATGGCCAGGGCTATCTCTTCCATCGTCCACAGCACGCAGCCGCACTCATTGAGGAACTGATGGCCCCGCAATCAGCCGTCGCCCGCGCCTCGTAAACGAAGAACGAAGGAGACGACACGATGAAAAAGCTCCTGCTTCTCGCATGGCTGGCGCTGCCTTGCGCCGCTCACGCACAGACGGTTGCTTTCACGACCGAGGATTACGCCCCCTTTAACTATCGCGAAGGCAAAGAGATCAAAGGCGCGACGGTCGAGCAGGTCGAAAAGGTGATGGCCGCGATCGGCGTCGACTATACGATCGAAGTCATGCCTTGGGCGCGTGCTTTCGGCCTTGCCCGCACTGCGCCGATGACATGTGTTTTCGCCACCGCCCACAATAGCGCGCGCGATCCGCTGTTCAAATGGGTCGAGCCGCTGCTCATCGACCGAAACATCCTGATCACCCGCAAGGGTTCGGGCGTCACCGCCAGCAATCTCGACGAAGCAAAGAAATATACGATCGGCACCCAGCGCGAGGACTACACCGAGACGATCCTGAAGGAGAAGGGTTTCACCAAGCTGGACGTCGCCAGTGACTTCAACGCCACGCTGCGCAAGCTGCTCAGCGGTCGCATCGACATGATGCCGATCTCCGAACTCTATTTCGAAAAGCTGAAGGCCGATCAGCCGGTGGAGATCGTAACCGTGCTCTCCTCCCAGCCCATGGGTATCGCCTGCGAGAAGAGCTTTCCCGACGATCTGCTCGCCAAGATGCAGGCTGCGCTCAACAAGCTGATTGCCGATGGCGACCAGAAGCAGATCTTCCAGAAATACGGTATGAACCTGTCGGACTGATACCGCCCGGTTCGCCACTGCCCTTTCCGCTTGACTTTGCTCCCGTTTCCGGGTGGTGAACGTCGGAAAAGCTTAAGCGAGGACGACAGGCCATGCTGATCATCGCGGGTCTCGGCAATCCCGGCGGCAAATACGCCGGCAACCGCCACAATATCGGCTTCATGGCCGTCGACGCCATCCATCGGCGCCACGGCTTCTCGCCCTGGTCGAAGAAGTTCAAGGCCGAAATTGCGGAGGGAGAACTTTGCGGCGACAAGGTCCTGCTGATCAAGCCGCAGACCTACATGAACCTCTCCGGCGAGGCCGTCGGCGAGGCGATGCGCTTCTACAAGCTCCAGCCCGCCGAGCTCGTCGCGATCTATGACGAACTCGACCTGCCCCCTGGCAAGGCGCGGCTGAAAACCGGCGGTGGCCATGGCGGCCACAACGGCATCAGGTCGCTGGACGCCCATTGCGGCAAGGAATACCGGCGGCTGCGCCTCGGCATCGGCCATCCCGGCGTCAAGGAGATGGTGCAGAACCACGTGCTCGGCGATTTCGCCAAGGCCGACAGGGCGTGGCTGGAGCCGCTTCTCGAAACGCTGGCCGACAATGCCGACATGCTGGTGCGAAACGAGGATTCACAGCTGATGAACAAGATCGCCCTGGCGGTGGGTGGCAAGGCCGAGGAAGAGAAGCCGCGAAAGGAAAGCAAGGATAGCGACAAGAAGCCGGCCGGCCAGTCGCATATCCGCCAGGCCCGCAACAGCAATCAGCCGAAGCTGCCGACCAGCGGCCCGATGGCAGAGATGCTGAAAAAGATGTTCGGCAACAAGGGGGAATGAGGCCGCTGCCAGACCGGGATTTTACCATCCGCAGTGCCGCTCCCGACGATCTCAATGGGTTGACCGTCCTCTACCGGCATCTGAATCCGACCGATCCCATTCTCGACGGGACCATGGCCGAGGAGCGCTTTTCCGCCATTCTCGCCCAGCCCGGCATGACTGTATTCATCGGCTTTGCCGGCCCTCACGCCGCCGCCACCGTCACGCTGATCATCGTGCCGAACTTGACGCGCGGCGGTGCCTCTTATGCGCTGATCGAAAACGTCGTCGCCCACGCCGAGCACCGCCGGCGCGGCTATGCAGGCGCCGTCGTCGGCCATGCGGTGAATGAGGCCTGGAAGGCCGGCTGCTATAAGGTGATGTTGCTCACCGGCTCGAAGAACCCGGTGACGCTGCGGTTGTACGAAAATTGCGGCTTCCTGCAGGACAAGACCGGCTATCAGATCCGCCGACCGTGAGCTGAAAGGCTATTCCTCGGGCTCTGTGGTGAACATCAGCGGGAAACCCATCTCTTTGGCAAGGTCGATACCCTCCTTGGCCTTGGTCTCGGCAATGTCCTTGGCGCAGACCACGACCACGCAGGAGCCGAGCTTGTGCGCCGTCATCATCACTCGGTAACCCGTCTCCTCGCTCATACGGAAGACGACCTTCAGGATCACAATGACGAATTCGCGCGGCGTGTAATCGTCGTTGACGAGAATGACCTTGTAGAGCTTCGGCTTGTCCAGCTTCGGCTTCACCTTGGTCTTCGGTTTCAGGGCAACGTCATTGTCAGTCATCGGAAAATCCACCCGTTGATGACATGAAAAGGCGGAAGAAACATCCGCCGGACTATATTGCATCGTCAGCACGGCAGTTCAATGACGGAATATCATTCCGACGAGAGCAGCAGGCAGGCTCGCCCGGCGCTTTCGACGATGGCGGCAGCCTTCCTGTCGAAGGTCGCGAATACTTCCCCGCCAAGCCTGCGGCCTTCGAAGACAATGACGCCATCGGCGAAATCACCGCCGGCATCGAGGAAGGACAATCCAGCCTCGACAGCTGCTCTGTCGTAGACGATCTTCCTGTCGGCTATCAGCAGCCGGATGGTCGCAGCGATCTCGGAGGCGCTTTTACGATAAATCCGGCCGACGACCCAGACGAACTCGCAGAACGTCAGGTTGGAGACGAACAGCCGCTCAGCCTCGCGCATCAATATCCTTGCTTGTTCCGTTTGCTTCGGATCGTCATCCACGGCCGCCCGCACGAGCACGTTCGTATCAACGATCATCAGCGATGCCGACCTCGCCAGCCCAGCCCGCCTTTATGGCCTCATCGATCTCCTTGAGCGTCGCATGAATATTGCCCTTGTTCTCGAGACTTCCGAAGAAATTCTCGATGGAACCGCTGGCCGGCTGCGTTTTGACCGCAACGACCTCAAGCTTGCCACCAGGCAGGAGATCAACGTCGATTTTATCGCCGGGCTTGATCCCGAGGTGCCGAAGCACTTCTTTTCTCAAGGTGACCTGTCCTTTTGCCGTCACTGTCAGGGTTGCCATGTCAGCTGTATCCTTTCCGCCAAAAGGTAAGGCTAAACCGCCTTACCTTCAAGCCGGCTGGCCTTGCTTTTTCGATTCGTGCCGCAAACCCTTGACCCGAGCCGGCCATTCCCGCATAGGCAGGGCAAAGTTACCAATAGATATGGATCAAGCCATGGGCTTCAAATGCGGCATCGTCGGTCTGCCGAACGTCGGCAAATCGACCCTCTTCAATGCGCTCACCAAGACGGCGGCTGCACAGGCGGCGAACTACCCCTTCTGCACCATCGAGCCGAACACCGGCGAAGTCGCCGTGCCCGATCCGCGCATGCGCAAGCTGGCCGACATCGCCAAATCCAAGGAACTGATCCCGACCCGCATTTCTTTCGTCGATATCGCCGGCCTGGTGCGCGGTGCCTCGAAGGGTGAAGGCCTCGGCAACCAGTTCCTCGCCAATATCCGCGAAGTCGATGCGATCGTGCATGTGCTGCGCTGCTTCGAAGACAGCGACATCACCCATGTCGAGGGCCGCATCAATCCGGTCGCCGATGCCGAGACGATCGAGACCGAGCTGATGCTCGCCGATCTCGAGAGCCTGGAGCGCCGAACCGAGCAGACGCGCAAGCGCGCCACCGGCAAGGACAAGGAGTCGATGGCGATGCTGCCGATCATGGAAGCCTCGCTGAAGCTACTCAACGAAGGCAAGCCGGTGCGCACGCTGCTGTCGAAGCTCGATGCCGAGGAGATTGCCATCCTCAAGGGGCTCAACCTTCTCACCTCGCATCCGGTGCTCTATGTCTGCAACGTCGCCGAAGGCGATGCCTCGACCGGCAACGAATTCACCGCCGCCGTCGTCGCCATGGCGAAGGAGCAGGGCGCCGAAACCGTCATTATCTCGGCGGCGATCGAAGCTGAGGTCGCCCAGCTTGCCGAAGAGGAAGCCAAGGAATTCCTCTCTGCCCTCGGCCTTGACGAGGCGGGCCTCGACCGGCTGATCCGCGCCGGCTACAAGCTGCTCGACCTCATCACCTATTTCACCGTCGGCCCGAAGGAAACGCGCGCTTGGACGATCGAGCGCGGCACCAAGGCGCCGCAGGCCGCCGGCGTCATCCACTCGGATTTCGAACGCGGCTTCATCCGTGCCAACACCATCGCCTACGACGATTACATCAAGTACAACGGCGAAGTTGGCGCCAAGGATGCCGGCAAGGCGCGCGACGAAGGCAAAGAATACGTCGTCCAGGACGGCGACGTCATCCACTTCCGTTTCAATACCTGATAAAATAGCTGCCGCCTTAACCCGGCGGCAGCCTGTTTGCGATTGCCGGCGGCAGTGCCCTGAGCACCAGCCGCCGAAGCGGCATCCAACCCGTTCCGATAATGAGCACGATCGCGCCGACAACGATCAGCGTCGTGAAGATGTAGGTATCGACGGTCGCATTTCCCTTGCGAACGACGCTGAAGATCGCAACGCCGAGAGACAGCAGCCCCGACGTGACGAAGGCGCGACGATCAATGACCAGGCCGATCAGCATCAGCGCCGCCACGGTCGCGACGACCACGGGAGTCCGGGCCGACATGTTCGCCGGATCGAAGATACGGCCGGCTTCCCCGAACGACAGTAGGGAGACGGCACTGTAGAGCAGCGCCGGCGCTGCGCCGAGATGCAGCCAGAAGGCGATATCCGAACGCGTCGTCCGACGCAGCCGGTCGCCGAGATCGAAATATAGCGCCGTCGCGAACAGGCCGAGCGCGCAGACGAAAGCGACCGCGGCCAGCACGCCAAGATGATCGACGAAAAACGCGGGATTGCCGCTTAGCCATTGCACCAGGCGCAAAAGCAGCGTGAGCACCAAGGCAAGCGTCGACATGATAGTGAGCGCCAGCGACAGGGGCACGCGATAACGGGCATAATAGACGCCGAGCAGGATCGGAAAGCCGGCGAGGAACTGGGTCAGATCCGCCCCGATTTCGGAGGTCCATGGCGTGAAGACGCGGGACATCAGCAAAAATGTCCAGCAGAACAGCGCGATTGTCAGGCTGACAGCCGGCAAGGCGAGCCGCTGGCGGCGCACCAGGATTTCCGAAAGCACGATGATAGCGACCGGCACGGCGTAAAGCGGCGCCAGGCCCCAGAGGCCGACGAGCGCGACGATAACACCGATGGTGATCAGCACGTCGTGAAAGCCGCGCACGAAGCGCGGCGTCTCGGTGTCCGACCAGGCCCGCTCCTCGGCTGCGATTGCCTTCTGCGTCTCAACAACAGACACGCCACGCTCGGTCAGAAATGGCAGAAGCCGCCCGCCCGCTTCCGACGAAATCAGCCCCTGGCGCGCCGCCTCGTCTAGTATCGACCTCAGTTCCGTCATACCGGTTTATCTCCCGGGAATCATTGAGCCCGCGCAGATGCTATTGTAAGCACTAGAGCATGATGCCGAAAAGTGTAAGCGGTTTTCGGACGACATCATGCTCTAACTCTTTAATGTTGAACAGGATTCAGATTTTAGGCCGACCGGCCTAAAAACATCCTGTTCTAGGCGCTTGATATGGCGGAGGAGAGAATGCCGGCAGAAAAGCTGTCTTTCGAGGATTTTGAACCCGGCCGCCGTTTCGCCCTCGGCCCGAAACTGGTGCTCACCGAAGAAATCATCGAGTTCGCCAGCGAATTCGACCCGCAGCCGATGCATCTCGACGAAGCCGCCGGTCGCGCCAGCATCCTCGGCGGGCTTGCCGCCTCCGGCTGGCATACCTCCGCAATGCTCATGCGCATGATGGCAGACAGCTACGTGCTGGACGCGCTTTGCGAAGGTGCGCCGGGCATCGATCTGATGGAATGGCGAAAGCCGGTGCTTGCAGGCGATACGCTGCAGGGCCATTCGACCGTTCTCGAGGCCCGGCCGATGCGCTCGCGCCCCGGCATGGGCATCGTCAAATTCCGCCACGCGGTGGAAAACCAGCGCGGCGAACTCGTCTGCCTCTCGGAGAATTCCGTGATGATCCGCATGCGCCCCACTCCGGAGGATGCCAACGTGAGCTCGGAGCCGTCAGCATGAGAATGTCCGAGCTTTGCGCCGTCGGTCAGAAAGCCGAGATCGGCACCTACACCTTCACCGAGGAAAACATCATCCGCTTCGCAACCCGCCACGATCCGCAGCTTTTTCACGTCGACAAGGAAGCCGCGAAAGACACGCTTTTCGGCGGGCTTTGCGCCTCGGGCTGGCACACCACGGCCGCCTGGATGCGAACCTTCCTCGCCTTCTGGGAAGGGCAGCGCGTCGCACTCGCCGAGCAGGGCCTGACGGCGCCGAACCTCGGCCCCTCACCCGGCTTTCAGAAGCTGCAATGGCTGCGGCCGGTCTTTGCGGGTGACGTCGTGACCTATTCCGTCGCCCTGCTCTCCAGCCGACCGCTGGCATCACGGCCGGGCTGGCATCTCAACACCATCCTCTGCGAGGGCGTCAATCAGAACGGCGATCCCGTCATGCGCTTTGAAAGCGGTGTGCTGGAATTCGACTGACGCCGCCGCAATACGGGCTCAATGCCCGGAGAATTCGACCAGCGTGTGTACGACGACGCCGAGTTCTTCCAGCTTCCTGCGGCCGCCAAGGTCGGGCAGGTCGATGACGAAGCAGGCGCCGACCACCTCCGCGCCGATCTGGCGCAGAAGCTGCGTCGCGCCCACGGCCGTGCCGCCGGTGGCGATGAGATCGTCGACCAGGATCACCTTCTCGCCGGGCTGGACCGCATCACGATGCATCTCCATTTCATCGACGCCATATTCCAGGCTGTAGGCGATGCGCACGGTGTCGTGCGGCAACTTGCCCTTCTTGCGGATCGGCACGAAGCCCGAGGAAAGCTGATGCGCCACCGCACCGCCGAGGATGAAGCCGCGCGCCTCCATGCCGGCGATCTTGTCGACCTTCGTGCCGGCGTAGGGTTGCACCAACTCGTCGACCGCCCGGCGGAAAGCACGGGGGTTGCCGAGCAGCGTGGTGATGTCGCGGAAGATGATGCCGGGATTGGGATAGTCGGGGATGGAGCGAATGCTGGCTGCGAGCTCCGAAATTGTATTGCCCATGGAACGTCCGTATCTGCGAGCGCATAAAATCGGCCGCACCCTATCAATTGCCGAGGGTGGAACCAACAAAAAAGGCGGCTCGCAAGCCGCCTTTTCGAATTCAGGCACGGAACGCTTAATGTTCCTTGTTGGCGTAAACCGAGCGCTTCGTCAGGTAGATCAGCACGGTAAAGATCGCCAGGAACACCATCACCATGAAGCCGGTGCGCTTGCGCTCCTCGAGATGCGGTTCGGCGGCCCACATCAGGAAGGCGGAAACGTCCTTGGCGTATTGGTCGACGGTCGCCGGCGCGCCGTCGTCATAGGTTACCTGGCCGTCGGAAAGCGGCTTCGGCATAGCGAGAACGGCGGCAGCATGGAAATACGGGTTATAATGCGCGCCCTGCGCCACCTGGAAGCCGGCTGGCGGCTCTTCATAGCCGGTCAGCAGCGAGTAGATGTAGTCCGGGCCGCTTTCCTGATACTGCGTAAAGATGTCGAAGACGAATTGCGGGAAGCCGCGCTCGACTTCACGGGCCTTGGCGATCAGCGAAAAATCGGGCGGAGCCGCACCGTTGTTGGACGCAGCCGCGGCTTCAGCATTGGCGAAGGGCGATGGGAAATGATCCGAAGGGACTGCCTTGCGGGTGAACATTTCGCCGGCCGAGTCCGGCCCGTCCTGAACTTCGTAATTGGCAGCGAATGCCTTCACCTGTGCCTCGGAATAACCGAGTTCGTCGAGCGTGCGGAAAGGCACGAGGCTCATCGAATGGCAGGCAGAACAGACTTCGGTGTAGACCTTGAGGCCGCGCTGGAGCTGAGCCTTGTCGTAGTGGCCGAAGGGGCCGGCAAAGCTCCATTCCTGCTCCTTTGGCTCCTTTAGCGGATAGTGCGGCGTCGCGCCTTCCTCGTGATGCGCGGGAGCTGCACCATTCGCGGGCGTCGCTTCCTCGGCGAAAGCGGCGCTGCCAAGGAGAGCGGCGACGGCAAGCGGCAGAATGCTTGCAACAAGCGTTTTCATAGTTCTATTCCCTTCCGTCGCTCGCTTACGCATTGGCCGCCGCGGCGGCGCCAGTGGTCTTGTTGCGCTTTTCAAGCACCGCCTCAGTGATCGAGTTCGGGATGCGGCGCGGCGTTTCCACCAGACCCAGAACTGGCATCGCGACCAGGAAGAAGGCGAAGTAGAGAAGCGTGCAGATCTGCGACACGATGACGTAGCTGCCTTCCGCCGGCTGCGAACCGAGCCAGCCTAGGATGATCGCGTTGAGCACGAACAGCCAGAAGAACAGCTTGTACCAGGGACGGTAGACCGCCGAGCGGACCTTCGAGGTGTCAAGCCACGGCAGGAAGAAGAGCACGATGATCGCGCCGAACATCACGAGCACGCCGCCGAGTTTGGAGTCGATCGGGCCGATGTTGAAGGTGATCGAACGCAACATCGCGTAGAACGGCAGGAAGTACCATTCAGGAACGATGTGGGCGGGCGTCTTCAACGGATCGGCCGGGATGTAGTTATCGGCGTGACCGAGGAAGTTCGGCAGGTAGAAGACGAAATAGGCGTAAACGAGCAGGAAGACGGAGACGCCGAGGGCATCCTTCATCGTTGCATAGGGCGTGAAACGCACGGTGTCGGTCTTCGTCTTGACCTCGACGCCAGTCGGGTTGGTCTGGCCGGTCACATGCAGCGCCCAGATATGCAGGACGACGACGCCTGCAATCATGAAAGGCAGCAGGTAGTGCAGCGAGAAGAAGCGGTTCAGCGTCGGCTGATCGACGGCAAAGCCGCCGAGCAGGAACTGCTGCACCCATTCGCCGACCAGCGGGAAGGCCGAAAAGAAGCCGGTGATGACGGTCGCGCCCCAGAAAGACATCTGCCCCCAGGGCAGGACGTAGCCCATGAAGCCCGTCGCCATCATCAGCAGGTAGATGACCACGCCGAGGATCCAGAGGATTTCGCGCGGCGCCTTGTAGGAGCCATAGTAGAGGCCCCGGGCAATGTGCAGGTAGACGGCGACGAAGAAGAAGGAGGCGCCGTTGGCATGCAGGTAACGCAGCAGCCAGCCGTGGTTGACGTCGCGCATGATCTTTTCAACGGAGTTGAAAGCGATCGTCGTGTCGGCGGCATAGTGCATGGCGAGCACGACACCCGTCAGGATCTGCACGATCAGCATGACGGAAAGCATCGCGCCGAAGGTATAGGCATAGTTCAGGTTTCTGGGAACCGGATATGCCACGAAGCTGTCATAGACCATGCGCGGCAGCGGCAGGCGCGCATCGACCCATTTTTCGAAGCCGGTTGATGGTTCGTAGCTGGAATGGCCACTCATAAATCAGTCTCCCCTCAACCGATCTTGATTTTGGTATCGGACACAAATGAAAAGGTCGGAATCGCCAGGTTCTGCGGCGCAGGGCCTTTGCGAATGCGGCCGGCCGTGTCGTAGACCGAGCCATGGCAGGGACAGAACCAACCATTGTACTCACCGGCCTGACCGAGCGGAACGCAACCGAGATGGGTGCACGTGCCGATCATGACGATCCAGTTTTCCTTGTCCTTGCCGCCCGAACGGTCAACACCGGTTGCCTGCGCTTCAGGCGGAAGGTTCGCGTTGCGCGCGATCGGATCCTTGAGATCCGCCAGCGGAACATCGGCAGCCGCCTTCACTTCCTCCGGCGTGCGGTTGCGGATGAAGATCGGCTTGCCGCGCCACTTGACCGTCAGTGACATGCCGGGCTCGAGGCTCGCAACGTCGACTTCGATGGAGGCAAGCGCCAGCGTTGACGCATCCGGACGCATCTGGTCGATGAACGGCCATGCGACAGCAACGGCGCCGACAGCGCCCGCCATACCAGTGGTGAGATAAAGGAAATCACGGCGAGTGGGCTCTGCTGAAGCCTCGCTTGTCGTTACGTGTTCGCTCACGGCTTAACCATCCTCTGCGCAGTTATCGCGGAATTCCGCCCCGCCCCCTCTGCTGGCGAATCGATCTGGACACATTTCGGCCATAGATTCCCCGGCAATCCGGCGCGTTCTAAGCTTGATCGCAAATTATGTCCAGCCTTGACAGGGGGATGAGGGCACAATGTCGCGGGAAATTTCAGATGAATTTTTTACGGCAAACACCCGCTTGCCCGTATGTTGCATTGCAACAAAAAAGCGACCGTGTTAGGCGCAACCGCAACGATGCCAGCCAGCCGGACCCGAGCGGATGAGAGACACGATCTTTTGCGTAGTGAGCGTTCTCACAACCCTCGTCCTCGCCATTATCTCGCTGCGCTATGTCAAAGATTTCTATCTGCTTTCTCTTTTTTACAGCTTCCAGATCCATCTGGCCGCGGCCGCAGCAGTGGCCTCCGGCATAGCCCTCCTCTTTAAGCGGCATTGGTACGCGTTGCTGACACTCGGCGCATCGATGGTTCTCGTTGTCCACGGGATCGTCATGACGCGTGAATTTGTCGAGCCTGCGGTAGACGAGAGCCGTCCTGCTCTCTTCAAGCTGATGTCCTTCAATATAGAGAACGACAATTTCGCAAATGGCGCTGATATTGCCGACATGGCGATCGGCTCGGGCGCCGATGTCGTCAACATCCTCGAGGCCGAACCGGTATTGTCCGAATTGCCGCGACTGCTGAAGACCTACCCCTATTACGTCGGCTGCGGCGTCGGCATGGAGCAATGCGATACGCTCGTCCTGTCGAAGCGCCCGCTGATCGAGCCTCGCATCCGCAGCCTCGGCCTGCTGTGGCGCAATCGGCTGACGATCTCGACGATCGATTTCGACGGCCAGAAGATCAACTTCCTCGCCGCGCACCTGACCAAACCGTATTATGACGAATTCCACGGCCTGGAAGTCGAAGATCTCGCCGAGATTATCCCTTCGCTGCCGGGACCGCTCGTGCTTGCCGGTGATTTCAATACGTCGATTCTGGCGCCGGATGTGCAGTATCTCATGCGCAACCAGGGCTTGGGCACAGCATCGCTGGAGCCTGCGACATGGCCGATCGCCGCCGGCCCCTTCGGCATTTCGATCGATCACGTCTTCAGCAAAGCGCCCCTGCGGCTGAAATCGGTCCGCCGCATCGAGAACAATTTCGGATCAAACCATTTTGGCCTCATGGCGGAATTCGTCCTCGATCCGTGAGCCTGCATTCTCGTCGGTCGCGAGGAAGCCGCCGGATTGACGAGCCCAAAGCTCGGCATAGAGCCCGCCGCGGCGAAGCAGCTCGTCGTGGCCGCCCTCCTCGATGATCCGGCCGAGGTCGACGACAATCAGCCGGTCGAGCGCGGCGATCGTCGACAGCCGATGGGCGATGGCGAGCACCGTCTTGCCCTCCATGATCCGATGGAGGTTGGACTGGATCGCTTCCTCCACTTCGGAATCGAGCGCCGACGTCGCTTCATCGAGAACCAGGATCGGCGCGTCCTTCAGCATGACCCGTGCAATAGCAATGCGCTGCCGCTGCCCACCCGACAGTTTGACGCCGCGTTCGCCGACATGCGCATCGAAACCTCTACGGCCCTGCTGATCCTGCAGGCGGGCGATGAAGTCGAAGGCTTCGGCGCGCCGGGCCGCCTCAATCAGCCGCCCCTCGCCGGCATCCGGTCGTCCGAAGAGTATGTTGTCGCGCACGGAACGATGCAGCAGCGACGTATCCTGGCTGACGACGCCGATCTGCATCCTGAGTGATTCCTGGGTCACCGCCGATATATCCTGACCATCGACCAGGATACGGCCATCCTGGATGTCATAGAGACGCAGCAGCAGGTTGATCAGTGTTGATTTGCCGGCGCCCGAACGCCCGACGATCCCGACCTTCTCGCCCGGGCGGATGGTCAGGGAGAAATTCTCGACGACGGGCTGCTGACCCTTGCCGTAGCGAAAGGAGACATTCTCGAAGCAAATGCCGGGATGGCGGATCACCAGGCTCTTCGCATCGGGCCGATCGACGAGCCCGAGCGGTTGTGAAATCAGTTCCGCGGAGTTCTGGATGGTGCCGAGATTGCGCATGATGCCGTTGAACTGCGTCATCAGCCTGCCGAGCAGGAAATTCAGCCGGAGCACCAGCGCCAGCGAAAATGCCACCGCGCCGGAAGTGATCAAGCCGCGCAGCCAGAGATCGACGCTCAAGCCCGCCATCGTCACGATCATCAGGCCGGAGAGCAGGGCCATGGAGGCCCGCACGCCAGTGATGAACCGCGTGAAGCGCAGCACCGTGTCCTGATAGATATCGAAACCTTGGCGCATGTAGCGATCGCTCTCTTCATCGCGTGCGAACAGCTTCAGCGTCTGCATATTGCTGTAGGAGTCGACCATCCGGCCGTTCAGCATCGACCCGGCCTCCGCCGTTTCGCGGGAGTGATGGCGGATCCGCGGGACGAAGTGGCGGGCAAGCAGGCTGAAGGCGCCAAGCCAGAACAGCACGACGGCGGCGAGTGTAAAGTCCAGCCTGGCGACGAGCACGAGCGTCGTTACCGCATAAATGCCGACAAACCAGACGCTTTCCATCAGAGACGTGACGAGATCGCCGGTTGCCTGGCCGGCAGACCAGACCTTGGTGACGATACGCCCGGAGAAATCGCTCTGAAAGAACGACAATGATTGCCTTGAGACGTGGAGATAAGATTGCCAACGTGCTAGATTGTAGAAGCCCGGCGTGATCACCTGCTGATCGACGAGGGCAATCAGGAAGGCGACGACGAAGCGCACGAGCCCGATGAGAGCGAGCATGCCGAACAGCTCGCCGCCATGGGCCGCGATAAGACCGCTCCAGCCGGCGCCCGGCGTAATACTAGCGAGAATATCGACGAGGCGTCCGACGAACCAGAAGAGCGCAGCCTCGATTGCCGCCGACGTGCCGCCGAGAATGAGCATGGCGATGAACGGCATCTTCGCCTGGCCGATGTAGAACCAGATGAAACCGATCGTCGCGCGTGGCGGCTGCAAGTCGTCGCGCGGACGGAACGGATCGATCCAGGTTTCGAACAGGCGGAAGACGGGTCGCAGAAACATGGAAGCGATATAGGCGGATTGAGGGGAGCGGCAAAGGGAATGGAAAGCGGACGCAACCTAATATTTTGGTAATAAACGATAACATCGGCGGCAGAATCGCGCTTCACCGGAGAGAAGGTCATGGAAACGAAAATGCTCAATGCGCATATTCCGCTTCCGCTTGCAGAAAGGTTGGATGCCCTGGCTCTCGACCTGGCGCTGCCGCGCGACGAGATCGTCATCGAGGCTATCGCCGCCTGGCTCGACAGCGAGGAACGCCGCCGCATCGTGGCACTGCGCACGATCGCAGCCGCCAACACCATCGTTGTGGTCGAACAGGACCGCGTGATCGACTGGGCCGACAGTCTTTGAAAGCACGCCCGACCGCAGCCGGTCTTCGACAATCGCCTTGCGAGGTCAAATCATCGCAATCACGAAAATGCCCTCCCCGCTCACGCCGGGAGGGTCGATTTTTATTCCGCGGCCTCTTCCGCCTCCTCGGCGTGATCGGAGAGGAAGCCGCCGGACTGGCGGTTCCAGAGGTCGGCATAAATGCCGCCGCTTTCGATCAGTTCGCCGTGCGAACCGGCCTCTACGATCCGGCCCTTGTCGAGCACGATCAACCGGTCCATCTCCGTCAGCGTCGAAAGCCGGTGGGCGATCGCGATCACGGTCTTGCCTTCCATCAGGGCGAAGAGGTTTTCCTGGATCGCCGCTTCCACTTCCGAATCGAGCGCCGAGGTCGCCTCGTCGAGCACCAGGATCGGCGCATCCTTCAGGAAGACGCGAGCGATCGCAATGCGCTGGCGCTGGCCGCCGGAGAGCTTGACGCCGCGTTCGCCGACCTGCGCGTCAAGCCCCTGGCGCCCCTGCATGTCGACGAGCCCTTCGATGAACTCCCAGGCATTGGCCCGCTTGGCGGCTTCGATCACCTCGGCGTCAGTCGCCTCCGGCCGGCCGTAGGCGATGTTGTCGCGGATCGAGCGATGCAGCAGCGACGTATCCTGTGTCACGACGCCGATCAGTGAACGCAGGCTCTCCTGCGAGACGCCTGATATATCCTGCCCGTCGATGGTGATGCGGCCGGCTTCCAGATCGTAGAAGCGTAAGAGCAGGTTCATCAGCGTCGTCTTGCCGGCGCCGGAACGACCGACCAGACCGACTTTCTCACCTGCCTTGATGTCGAGCGACAGATTGTCGATGACACCCTTGCCCTGGCCATAGTGGAAGCGGATGCGATCGTAATGGATCGCCCCCTTCTTCGCCGTCATGTCTGGCGCATTCGGCTTGTCGATGATGTCGTGCTGCTTGCTCATCATCTCCATGCCGTCATAGACGGTGCCGATATTCTCGAATAGCGCCGAGACTTCCCACATGATCCATTGCGACATGCCGTTGACGCGCATGGCAAGACCGATGGCGATAGCGATCGCGCCGACCGAGATCGCCCCATTCAGCCAAAACCAGATCGACAGGCCCGAGACGACGAAGAGCGCGACGCAGTTGTTCAGGTAGACGCTGATATGGAACAGCGTCACCTTGCGCATCTGCTTGTGCACGGTCTGCAGGAACTCGTCCATGCCCTGTTTGGCATAGATCTCCTCACGTCCCGCATGCGAGAACAGCTTGACGGTGGCGATGTTCGTATAGCTGTCGACTACGCGGCCCGTCATCATCGAACGCGCATCCGCCTGCTGGGCCGCGATCTTGCGAAGCCGCGGCACGAAGTACGACACGATGCTGATATAGATGGCGAGCCAGATGAGGATCGGGATCATCAGCCGCCAGTCGGCAGCGGCAATCACGATGATCATCGTCAGGAAATAACTGACGACATAGACGAAGACGTCGAGGATCTTCATGACAGTTTCGCGCACGGCAAGGGATGTCTGCATCACCTTGGTCGCGACGCGCCCGGCAAACTCATTGGCGAAGAATGTCATGCTGTGGCGCAGCAGGAAGCGGTGCATCTGCCAGCGCGCCATCATCGGATAGTTGCCGAGCAGCATCTGGTGCATGATGAGGGAATCGAGCCCGGCCGCCAGCGGCAAGCCGACCAGCACCAGCGCCGCCATCCAGAACAGCTTGTGGCCTTCCGTCTGCAGGAAGGTGGCGCGGTCGGCATTGGTCAGCCAGTCGACGATGTCGCCGAGGAACTGGAAGAGCGCCACTTCGCCAACGGCAATCGACGCCGTCAGTAGGGCCATCAGGCCGAGCCACGGCGCTGCCGGTTTGCTGTAATGCCAGCAGAAGGCAAAGAGACCTTTCGGGGGCGCGACGGGCTCCTCGCTCGGAAAGGGATTGAGTCGCTGTTCGAACCAGCCAAACATGAAATTGCTCCGAAACATCAGCATTCCGGCTCCCCGGCTTCGCGCCATCCCGGCGCTATGCAAGCACATATGGGAACCGGACGTTCAAGGGGCGAGGCTGAAACAGCCGCACGATCGATCAAAAGGGAAGTTTTAGAAGGAAGCCCGCTCTAGCGGCGCCATGTCGCCTTGGTCGGCATCACGGCGGGAAAGCGCATAATGAGCAAAATATTCATGAGGCCCTCCCTGCTGGCGTTCGAAGATGTGCATGCATAACGCGAAAAATGCGCAATTTCCAGCCCGAACTGGCGCGAATAGAACGTTTCTGGGCCAAACTGCGCCCTGTTGCGCTGAAATCACAGTTGTATTAGGCCTCCCGCGTCGAAACGAACGGGCGGCGCCTGAATGACGAATCTCAGACTGGCACTCTACCAGCCGGACATTCCCGGCAATACAGGCACGATCCTGCGCCTTGCCGCCTGCCTCGGCTTCACCGTGGATCTGATCGAGCCCGCCGGCTTCGACGTCTCCCATCGTAACCTGAAACGATCGGGCATGGATTATGTCGCCGCCGCCGCGCTGACCCGCCACGTCAACTGGGACAGCTTCGAGGCCTGGCGCGCCACGACCGACCGGCGCCTGATCCTCGCCTCCACCAAGGCTGCCGATCACTATACCGACTTCGCCTTCCGGCCGGACGATGTGCTGCTTTTCGGCCGCGAAAGCGCCGGTGTGCCGGATCACGTGCACGAAAGAGCTGACGCCCGTATCCTCATCCCGATGGTCGAGGGTCAGCGCTCGATCAATGTCGCAATTTCGGCAGCTATGATCGTCGGCGAGGCGATGCGGCAGACCGGCTGGACTTGATCAGCCCCGGCTTGGAAAAGATTGTCTGATATATTGCTGAAGTGTCGGAAATCGAACATTGTGAATCCTTCAAAGCGGAGTATATCTATTAGCCGGGCAATCAAAAATATCGAAGGATTGGCACAATTTCAATAGCTTGATAAGATGAGTCCTCAGGCCAAGACCCCTCCAAACCGATGAAAGCAGACTAAAACAAGAAGATGGATTCTACGATCATCATGATCAACCTGTTCGGAGCCGTGGCGCTGCTGCTGTTCGGCCTCGCGCAGGTTAAGGACGGCGTATCCAGGGCCTTCGGCGCCCGGCTGAGAACCGGGCTGGCGACCGGGACGCGCGGCGGCCTTCGCTCATTCCTGTCGGGACTGGTCGCGACCATCGCGCTGCAGAGCTCCACGGCGACGGCGCTGATGACCGCCTCTTTCGTCGAACGTGATCTGATAAGACCGCGCATGGCCCAGATCGTCTTGCTCGGCGCCAATGTCGGCACCGCGATCACCGCGTGGATCGTCGCGACCGGCATCGAATGGCTCTCTCCGCTCCTGATCCTCTGCGGCATCGTGCTTTACCGCGGCCGTTCCAGCACCCGGCAAGGCGGCGGCGCAGCGCTGATCGGCATCGGCCTGATGTTGTTGTCGCTGCATCTCCTGAGCTTTGCGACGGAGCCGATGCGCGCCTCCCCCGCGCTCGCCGCTTTCATCAGCCTGCTCGATGGCGCTTTGCCCGTGGCTCTCCTTTTCTCGGCAGCGCTCGCCTTCGTCTCATCGTCAAGCCTGGCGGTGGTGGTGCTCATCCTGTCGCTTGCCTCGGCCGGTCTGATCTCTGCCGAACTGGTCATCGTGCTCGTGCTCGGCGCCAATCTCGGCGGCGCGATACCGCCCGTCGTCGCGACGATGTCCGGGCCGGTTTCGGCGCGACGCGTCACTCTCGGCAATCTCGCCGTCCGCACGCTCGGCTGCGTCATCGCCATGCCGCTTGCCGGCTACGGTGCGGAGCTCATTCAGATGTTGCCCTTCGGCCCGTCCAAGCTGCCCGTCGACGCGCATCTGCTCTTCAATCTTCTGCTCGCCGCACTCGCCTGGCCCTTCTCCCGACCGCTCGCCACCCTGATGACCCGGCTGGTCCCGGACCAGGCCGAGCCGGACACCGCGCCGAAATATCTGGACGCGCATGAGCTTTCGACGCCCGTCATTGCTCTAGCCAGCGCCACCCGCGAAGTGCTCGGCATTGGCGACCTCATCGAGCGCATGCTGATCCGGGTCTCCGAGGCCTTCGAAGGCAATGACTCTTCCAAGCTTTCCGAAATCGCGACCCTCGAAGAGCGCGTTGACAAGCTGCAGCAGGCGGTGAAGGTCTATCTGTCGAAGCTCGGCCGCGAGGGGCTCAGCGACGAAAATGCCCGCCGCTCGATCGTCGTCATTGACTATGCCATCAACCTCGAACACATGGGCGACATCATCGAAAAGGGCCTGCTGGAACAGGTGAGGAAGAAGATCTCCCTCGGGCTCAGATTTTCCGACGATGGTCATCAGGAACTACGCAAGCTGTTCGACCTGACGATCGACAATCTTCGTGTCGCCCAGACGATCTTCGTCACTCGCGATTTCAATCTTGCGCGTCAGATGATGGAGACAAAGGTGGAGGTCCGGCGCATGGAGAAACAGTCGGCCGAACACCATCTGGAACGCCTGCGCGACGGACGCGCCGACAGTCTGCAGACAAGCTCGCTGCATCTCGATATGCTGCGCGACCTGAAGAGGATCAACGCCCACATCGTCTCGGTGGCGCATCCGATCCTGGATGAAAGCGGCCTTCTGATCGAAAGCCGAGTGCGCGCCGTCGCGGAGTAACGGTCAGTCCGCCGAAGGCAGGCGGCGCATGGTGAATTCGATCCGGTCACCGTCCAGCTGGCGCCAGCTTTCCACTTCCGTCCAATAGGCGGCTTTCGGATATTCGTCGAACCATTCACGCGCCTTGGCGCGGGCATCAATCAGGCCGAGGCAATATGTCTCCCGCACGAAATGATCTTTCTTACGGGGGGGATTTTCCGCCCGGTGTCTCGCCATTCTGCGCTTCAGGCCGTCGAATGACGGAGGTCCTGGAATTTTTGCCATTAAACCTACCTCTTAGGAAAAGGTAGTATCGAAATAGTTGATTTGCGAGTCGAATCTTGAATGCGGCGCCAGAACCCGCCTCGGCTTGGCGGCGGGCGCCACCGCCTGCTAGATGGGAGGGCAACGAGGAATCGAGCGAGTCGTGCCCACACAGGATGCCGACCGCGGAGGCGTGACATGGAAAGACCCGAACTGCCGATCGGCTTGCCTGACGACATAGTGGAAAAGAAGGAGACCGCGCGCAGGTGGTTTGAAGCGCTGCGCGATACGATCTGCGCCTCCTTCGAAGCTCTCGAAGACGAATTGCAAGGCCCCCTATCCGATCAGGAACCAGGCCGCTTCGTCGCCAAAGACTGGTCGCGTGAAAACGGCGCCGGCGGCGGTGGCCGCATGTCGATGATGGAAGGCCGCGTCTTTGAAAAGGTCGGTGTCCATACATCAACGGTCCATGGCGAATTCTCTCCGGAGTTCCGGGCCCAGATTCCGGGCGCCAAGGACGATCCGCGTTTCTGGGCCTCGGGCATCTCTCTGATCGCCCATCCCGTCAACCCCAACGTTCCGGCTGTCCATATGAACACCCGCATGGTGGTCACGACAAGCCGATGGTTCGGCGGAGGGGCCGACCTGACGCCGGTGCTGTCGCGCCGCCGCACCCAGGAGGACGAGGACAGCCAGCTCTTCCATAAGGCCATGGAGATCGCCTGCCGCAATCACGCCGTCGCCGATTACGGAGTCTACAAGGCTTGGTGCGACGACTACTTCTTCCTCAAGCACCGCAATGAGCCCCGCGGCATCGGCGGCATCTTCTATGACTGGCTGCATTCGAGCGAGGAAGCCGGCGGCTGGGACGCCGATTTCGCCTTCACGCGGGATGTCGGCAGGGCTTTCGCCATGGTCTATCCGAAAATCGTTCGCTCCAACTTCAACAAGCTATGGACGGAAGCCGATCGTGACGAACAGTTGATCCGCCGAGGCCGTTACGTCGAATTCAATCTGCTGTATGATCGCGGCACCATCTTCGGCCTGAAGACCGGCGGCAACGTCGAATCCATTCTCTCGTCGCTGCCGCCTGTCGTGCGATGGCCGTGAGACTGTAAAATCTCATCGATTATTCGAGCTGAGGGACCTTCATAAAAATTCAGTGAGTCCTAACTTTATATGTACGTGCGTAACAATCGGAGGAGGATTGTCATGACGACAGAAAGCGGCTCGCCTGCGTCCACGGATGCCCAGGAAACATTCCGTGCCATCGACACACCCGAGTTCCTTGTCCGCATTGCCGAGAAACTGCGGGCCAAGAGTGGCTCCGATCTGCCACTGTGCTGCTTCATCGAGCAGGTCAAGTTGCAACTGGCCGGCGGAAAGTCGCCGGAGGATCTGCAGAAGGACGCAGCCAACAGCAACACGCCCGGCCATCTCTCGGAGACCTACAAAGCCTGGGCGATGCCCGACTGAACCACCTTGTCCGGTCGCCACCTCCTGCCGGCCGGAACCTTCTCTTCGCACGTACATTTCATCAATCGCGTGAAAGCGCGATGGCCGTTGCGTTCCAGACAGAGGAGAAAACCATGCGACTGTTCGAATGCGGCACGCTCGTTCCCGGCTGCGCCTGGCACACCCGGGCGGATAATGACGCAGAAGTGGTTCGCCGCGCCGTTGAGCACTTGAAGACTGCTCACGGCGAAACGATCATACGCGAAAACATGGTTGATAACATCAAGGCACGCATCCGTGACGAAGCCACCGCCGCCTGACGGCCGGTGAGCGAGCCCTGGCAACAATCATTGAAGCTGCGCCGCATCCATCCGATGCGGCGCGATGTCGGCTATTGCGCGCTTTCCTTCAGCCGGGCGAGCAGGGCCGTTCGGTCGGACGTAAAATTTTCTTCCACCCACTGGTTTTCCAGCACCGCAAGCAGTTCGCCGACACGAGGGCCGGAGGCGACGCCCGCCGCGAGCACGTCGCCGCCATTTAGAGGAAACTGCGGCTTCTTCCAGTTCGCGGCCTGATCCATGAGCTTGCCGAGCCGCGCTGAACGCGCCATCTCGGCTAGATCGCCCTCAGCCTTGCCACGCGCAACAGCAAGAGCAAGCTTCAACCGGGTCACGATGCCGTCGAGGCCGTTACGGTAAAGCAGCCTTTCGAAAGCAGCCGGCGAGATTTCATCGTTGACCGGCGCCGCCATCGCCCAGGCCTTGAGAGTGGCCGCTTCCGCATTGGAGAGTTTCAGCCGGGCCGCAAGCGCCTCCAGCCGCGCCGCATCGGGCGGTACGATCGCCATCAGGCGCAGCAGCGGATCAGGCGCCCAGCCGAGCGCCCTCTCGGTGGCGACAAGCGAAGGGATGGCATCGATCCCCCAGCGTTCCGATTCCGGCAGAATTTCCGTCAACACCGCCACCTGCCGCATCCAGAGAAGTGCCCGGCCGGGATCGGCAGCACCGAGCAGTTTTCTGAGCTCCGACCAGACGCGTTCGGCCGACAGCGTCTTCAGTTTCGAACGCGCCGCCGCACAGGCCTTCAGACCCTCCGCATCGGGCCGCCCGGAGCCGTAATAGGCAAAAAAACGGAAGAAGCGCAGAATGCGCAGATGGTCCTCGGCAATACGCCTTGCCGCATCGCCGATGAAGCGGATGTTGCGCGTTTCGATATCGGCCAGTCCGCCGACGAGATCGACCACTTCGCCCTCGGCATCTGCGTAGAGCGCGTTGATTGTCAGGTCCCGGCGTTCGGCATCGGCCTTCCAGTCGGTGCTGAAGGCAACCTTGGCGTGGCGCCCGTCGGTCTCGACGTCGGTGCGCAGCGTCGTCACCTCGAAAGGCTTGCCATCGATGACGAGCGTCACCGTGCCGTGCTGCAGTCCTGTCGGCACCGCCTTGACGCCAGCCGCCGCCGCCCGCTCCATGACGATTTCAGGCCTCAGCGTCGTGGCGATGTCGATATCGCTGACCGGCAGGCCCATCAGGCTGTTGCGCACCGCACCGCCGACCACTCGACCTTCCCCCTTATCGGCATTGAGAAGCCCAAGGACCCGGGCGAGAGCCGGATCGCGGAACCATGCCTGGTCGGCAACGCCGGTCATGCATAAAGCCTTTCATAGAGTGTACGGACGATGCCGGCGGTGATGCCCCAAATCATCCGGGTTTCATAGGGCATGCGGTAGAAATGCCGGTCGATGCCGTCGATCACGCGCCTATCGCGGCGGTGATTGGCCGGGTTCATCAGGAAGGAAAGCGGAACCTCGAACACGTCGTCCACCTCGGCCGGGTTGAGCCTCAGCGCGAAACCCCGCTCGACGACGCCGAGCACGGGAGTAATGCGGAAACCGGTCGAGGCGAGATAGTTCGGCAACCTACCGACCGTTTCGACGAAAGAACCGGCCAAGCCGATCTCCTCCTCCGTCTCGCGGATCGCCGCCATTTCGGGCGAGATATCGGCCGGATCGATCGAGCCGCCGGGAAAGGCGATCTGGCCGGAATGTTTGCGCAGCGTCGCCGTGCGCTTGGTGAAGATCACACGCGCTTCCTCGCCGTCGTCGATAACAGGCACGAGCACGGCGGCGTCGCGCAGCTTGAAGGTCGCCACCTCCTCCACGATATCCGGATTGAGAACATGGTCGCCATGATCGCGCCAGGCATGGTCCACCGGCCCGCCATTCTGATTGAACGCACGGCGGCGGAATTCGGCTGCTGAAAACAGCGGATAACGTTGGGTGATCGCATCGTTCATCGGCTAAGCGCATCCAATTCATCGGCCGGCATGACGGGGAAGACCTCGCCGGCGGAGCAGATTGCAAACATCGTCTGCCCTTCCACTTCGACCGTCTCGCCGAGCGCGACCAGTTCATACATCACCGCGCGTGACACCAGCGCCTCCAGCCGCCCGCGCACATGCAGGTAGGGTTTCAGTTCGGCATTCTCGCCCGCAATGGAAAAGCGCAGCCGATGCTCTCCACCCGCCTCGATCACATCACCGACATTGGTGCGGAATGTGAGCACCTGGCGACCCTCGCGCACAGTCACGCTCATCTCCACAGCGATGAACGGCGCGTCGATGACCCTGATCCCGACCTTTTCCACAGGAGTTACGAGGTAAGTCTTTTCGTCCTCCTCTTTGCGCAGGACCGTCGAAAACAGCCGCACCAGCGCCGGCCGGCCGATCGGCGTACCCATGTAGAACCAGGTGCCGTCGGCCCCGATCTCCATGTCGATATCACCGCAGAAAGGCGGATTCCACCGCTCGACCGGTGGTAACCCGCGTTTTTTACCGCTGTTTTCAGCAGAGGCGCGCGAGATCAGCGCGGCAAGCCCCGCCGCATCCGCCTGTCCGCTGATTTCTTCGGCTGCCATTCTTCCGTCCCGGTTTGTCCTTAACGAAGTGAAGTCACGAGATAGTCATTCGTAACGAACTTGTCAGCCCGTCGCATCTCCATAACTCTATCGAGTATGAGGCGGATGTATAAGTCCGCCGATTCGCTGCCGAATGATTTCAGCCGTTGGAGATGCCCGTGGGTATGATGAAGACCGAAGCCAGCCTCGATGAAAAGGCGATCGTCGCCGCCGCTGAAAGGGCGCTCTCCGATATCGCCGCCATCCGCGGGGAAGTCTCGAAAGTGATCTTCGGTCAGGAGAGCGTCGTCGAGAACACCGTCCTCGCTGTGCTGTCAGGCGGCCATGCCCTGCTCGTCGGCGTTCCCGGCCTTGCCAAGACCAGGCTGGTGACGACGCTCGGCGAGGTGCTGGGCCTTGCTGCCAACCGCATCCAGTTCACACCCGACCTGATGCCTTCGGATATTCTCGGCTCCGAGGTGATGGATCAGGACGACAGCGGCCGCCGTTCCTTCCGTTTCATCAAAGGCCCGGTCTTCGCCCAGCTCCTGATGGCCGACGAAATCAACCGCGCCTCGCCCCGCACCCAGTCGGCGCTTCTGCAGGCGATGCAGGAATATCACATCACCATCGCCGGCCAGCGCTATGATCTGCCGGCTCCCTTCCACGTGCTCGCCACCCAGAATCCGCTGGAGCAGGAAGGCACCTATCCCCTGCCCGAGGCCCAGCTCGACCGCTTCCTGCTGCAGGTCGACGTCAACTATCCCGAGCTCGCCGCCGAGCGACAGATCCTGCTCGAGACCACAGGCCTCGGTGAAACCCGGCCGGAAGCCATCATCGATGCGCAGCGGCTGATCGAAATCCAGACCCTGGTGCGCCAGATGCCGGTGAGCGAGACGGTCGTCGACGCCATCCTTTCGCTGGTGCGATCCGCCCGCCCCGGCCAGGGGAATGCCTCGACCGACAAGAACGTCGCCTGGGGTCCGGGCCCGCGCGCCGGCCAGGCGATGATGCTCTGCGCCCGCGCCCGCGCGCTCTACGAGGGCCGCCTCGCCCCGTCTCTCGACGATATCTTCGCGCTCGCCGAACCCATTCTCCAGCACCGCATGGCGCTGACTTTCGCCGCCCGCGCCGAAGGCATGTCGGTGCGCGACGTCATCGCCGGACTGGTCAGGCAGGCAAAGGGATAAGGAAGCCGGACGCGTGGCATCTATCGGACAGACCGTTAACCCGACGTCAGGCAGCGATGCCCTTTCCCGCGCCAGGCAGCGGGCCGCCCTGATGCCGGACTGCCTGGTGGAAGCCAAGCGCATCGCCAATACGGTGATTGCCGGCTGGCACGGCCGCCGCAAGCGCGGCATCGGCGAGAATTTCTGGCAGTTTCGTCCCTATGCCGAAGGTGAAAGCCTGTCGCGCATCGATTGGCGCCGCTCCGCCCGCGACGATCATACCTATGTGCGCGAGCGCGAATGGGAGGCAGCGCACACCATCTGGCTCTGGTGCGACATGTCGCCCTCGATGATGTACAAGTCGAGCTTCGGCAGCGTCTCCAAGGAAAGCCGGGCGCTTGTTGTCATGCTGGCGCTTGCCGAAATCCTCGCCCGCTCCGGCGAACGCATCGGCTGCCCCGGTATCATGGAACCCGCCTCCACCCGCAATGCCGCCGAACGCCTCGCAGCCGCGCTCATGCACGCGCCGCTGACCGGCGGACTGCCGGAAACCGGAATGATCCGCGGTTGGAGCGACCTCGTGCTCATCGGCGATTTCCTCGACGACGCTCCTGATATCATGGAGCGGCTCGGCCCGCTTGCCCGCCGCGGCCTGCACGGCCATGTGGTCGAGATAGCAGATCCCGCTGAAGAGATCTTTCCCTATAGCGGCCGCACCGAATTCATCGACCCGGAGACCGGCGCCAAGCTCATCTCCGGCCGCGCCGAACACATCCGCGAGACCTATCGCAACGCCTACCTCGCCCGCAGGGAGAGCCTCGGTCAGTCGCTGCGGCATCTCGGCTGGACCTTTACGACCCACCGCACCGATCATCTTGCCTCGGAGGCGCTGGTTGCGGTCCACATGTACCTGTCCGGCATGCCGGCCAAGGCAACGCATGGAGGGCTGCTATGAACGCCCTTCCCTTCGCTTTCGCCTATCCCGCCATTCTCGGCGCCCTGATCGCCCTGCCGGTCATCTGGTGGCTGTTGCGGCTGACACCACCACGTCCGAAAACGGAAGTCTTTCCACCGCTTAAAATCCTTGCGTCGGTGCTGAAACGCGAGGAAACGCCGGCGCAAAGCCCCTGGTGGTTGACGCTGCTGCGCATGCTGCTCGCCGCCATCATTATCCTTGCGATTGCTGATCCGGTCTTCAACCCGCGCACCAATTCTCTGGCCTCGGGCGGCCCGCTCGTCCTCTTCGTCGACAACAGCTGGGCGGCATCGCCCGATTGGGAGCGGCGCGTCCAGACCGCCGACGCGCTGGTGGACGATGCCGAATCCGCCGGCACGCCGGTAGCGATCGCCTTCACCGCCGATCCGACCAATGATGCGGTGCCCGGCACGGCAGCGAGTGCCCGCGACAAGCTGCGGGCTGCCGAGCCGCGGCCGCTGGTCCCCGATCGCGAGCGCGCCTTCCAGGCGCTGCGCGCGGCGCTCAACGGCGTCAAGCCCGGCACCCTCGCCTTCCTGACCGACGGTGCCGCCGCCAAAGCCGATGATCCGACGGTGCGCAGGCTCGCCGAGCTCCAGCCCGCTGATCTGCGCCTGATCGAGGGCGATGCCACGAAGACGGTTGCCGTCACCGCGGCCAGCAATGCGGCCGATGCCATGACCGTCAAGGTCACGCGGCTCGACAGTTCGCGCCCCGCATCCGTGGCGCTAAACGCCGTCGATGCCCAGGGCCGCTCGATTGCCAACGGCAGGGTGGATTTCCGTCCCGGCCAGAGCGTCGCCACGAGTTCGATCACCGCTCCCTTCGAGATGCGCAACGATTTCGCCCGCATCAGCGTCGACGACGGCGCGACGGCAGGCGCGGTCCACCTTCTCGACGATGCGTTCAAGCGCCGCCGGGTCGTCCTGTTGTCCGGTACCGGAGCCGATGAATTCCAGCCGCTGCTCTCGCCGCTCTACTACATCCAGCGGGCGCTGCAGCCCTATGCGGATATCATCCAGCCCACCGACTCCGATCTGGCCGTCGCCATACCGAAGCTTCTCGCCAGCAATCCTTCGATCATCATCATGGCCGATATCGGCCGCCTGCCGGAGGAGACCTACGAACCTCTGACACGCTGGATATCGAACGGTGGCATGCTCCTGCGTTTCGCCGGCCCGCGCATGGCGGCGGCACCTGCCGACGATCCGCTCATTCCCGTCATCCTGCGCCAGGGAGAACGGGCGCTGGGCGGCACCTTGTCCTGGAGCGAACCGCAGTCGCTGGCCGAATTTCCGAGCATCGGGCCTTTCGCGGGCATACCACGTCCCGCCGATGTGGTCGTCAAACGGCAGGTGCTTGCCGAGCCGACACCCGACCTTGCCGAACGCACCTGGGCAAGCCTCGCCGACGGCACGCCGCTGGTGACGATGAAGCAGCTGGCATCCGGCCAGATCGTCCTCTTCCACGTCACCGCGGAAGCGACCTGGTCCGATCTGCCGATCTCGGGCACTTTCGTCGATATGCTGCGTCACCTCCTGCAGATATCGCGCTCAGGCGGTGTGACGTCTGAGGCGCGCAGCAGCGCTCGTGTCTCCGAGACCCTTCCGCCCTACCGCATGCTGACGGCCAAGGGTGTGCTCGTCTCCGAGACTGGCTCGGCGCGACCTCTGATCCCCAGGGCCGGAGCCGAACCGACGGCGGATTTCGACAATCCGCCTGGCCTCTACGGTTCGGAAGACGGTTTCACCTCATTGAACGTGCTGCCCGAGAATGCCGAACTGAAGCCGCTCGATACCGCTGGAACCAATGCCATGCGCGAAGGCTTGATTGGCGGCGAAAGCTGGTCGGCAAAGCCGGTTCTTTTCCTGGTCGCCTTTCTGCTGCTGCTCGCCGACAGCGTGGTCGTTCTCTTCATGAACGGCGCTTTTTCGCGATTGCGCCCGGCCGCCAGCACCCTGGGCGTGATCGCAGTCGCGGTGGGCGCCGGCTTCCTGGTGCAGCCCGGCACACTTCACGCCAACGACTCCCGGCCCGGCGACGACCTCATTCTGGAGCGGCTTGACAACACGCATCTCGCCTATGTCGTCACCGGCGAGCAGGAAGTCGACAATATATCCGAGCGCGGCCTTGAGGGCTTGACCCAGTTCCTGACCTTCCGCACGACGCTGGAGCCGGCGCCGCCCGTCGGGCTCGACCTCACCAAGGACGAACTCACCTTCTATCCGATCATCTATTGGCCGGTTTCGGCAACGGCGCCGATGCCGTCATCGGCCGCCATCAGCCGCATCGACGCCTATATGCGCAACGGCGGCACCGTGCTCTTCGATACGCGCGACCAGATAAGCGCGTTGGACAATGGCGGCAATGTCGGCGCCAACGGTCAGCGGCTGCAGGAAATCCTCGCCAACCTCGATATCCCGCCGCTCGAACCGGTACCCTCAGATCACGTGCTGACCAAATCCTTCTATCTCCTGTCGAGCTTTCCCGGCCGCTATGCCGGCAGCCCGCTTTGGATCGAGGCCCGGCAAGGTGGCCGCGAAGCGACCGAAAAATCGGCGGCGACGGCCGACGGGGTTTCGCCGATCCTGATCACCGGCAATGATTTCGCCGGCGCCTGGGCAGTCGACGAAAACGGCACGCCGATGCTGCCGACTGTGCCCTCGGATGAAGGGCAACGTGAATATGCCTACCGGGCCGGCGTCAATATCATGATGTACATGCTGACCGGCAACTACAAGACCGACCAGGTCCACGTTCCCGACCTCCTCGAACGGTTAGGGCAATGAGATGACCTTCGATTTTTCACCCTTCCTGCCCTGGCCGGTTCTGGCCGCACTGGCCGCCGCCAGTGCTCTCATCGCCGCCTTTGCGATCTGGCGCGGCATTCGCGGCGCCTGGATCAGGATACTGGCCGCCCTCGCCCTGCTGACCGCTCTTGCCAATCCCGTACTGCTGCAGGAGGATCGGGATCAGCTGTCGACGATCGTCCCCGTCATCGTCGACCGGAGCCAGAGCCAGCAGACGCCCGAGCGCACGAAGATGACCGATGACGCGCTTGCGGCGTTGAAAGGGCAGCTTGCCCGCTTCCCCCAGATAGAACCCCGCTTCATCGATGTCGAAGGCGACATCAATTCCGACGTTCCGTCCACCCGCCTCTTCGAGGCGCTGGCAGCCAACATCGCTGACGTCCCTTCCGCCCGCATCGGCGGCGCCATTATACTGACAGACGGCGAAGTCCATGATGTCCCGGCCGCCAATCAGGCGCTTGGCTTCGATGCGCCGATCCATGGTCTCGTCACCGGCAAGCCCAAGGAATTCGACCGTCGCATCGAAGTCATCAAGGGACCGCGCTTCGGCATCGTCAACGAGGAGCAGCAGGTCGTCCTGCGCGTCTTTGACGATGGTCCGAGCCCCGGCGGCACGGCCGACGTCATGGTGAAGCTGAACGGCGACGAGATCGCTACCTTGCAGGCGACGCCCGGTCAGGATACGCCCTTCTCCTTCAAGGTTCCGGGTGGCGGCAGCAATGTGCTCGAATTTTCCGTCGCCGAGCTTCCCGGCGAAGTCACCGCCGCCAATAACCGTGCCGTTCATGTCATCGACGGCATCCGCCAGAATCTGCGTGTTCTGCTGGTCTCCGGCGAGCCGCATGCCGGCGAGCGCGCATGGCGCAACCTCCTGAAATCCGACGCCTCGGTCGATCTCGTTCACTTCACCATCCTGCGTCCGCCGGAAAAGCAGGACGGCACGCCGATCAACGAGCTGTCGCTGATCGCCTTCCCGACGCGTGAACTCTTCATCGACAAGATCAAGGATTTCGACCTGATCATCTTCGATCGCTATCAGGATCGCGCCAACGTGCTGCCGATGCTTTATTATGACAACATCGCCCAATACGTGGAGAATGGCGGCGCGCTGCTGATTGCCGCCGGCCCGGAACATGCGAGCCCAGAGTCGATCGCGATGACGCCGCTCGCCTCCGTGCTGCCGGCAGAGCCGACGGGCCGGATGATCGAGAAGGCCTTCTATCCTCGACTCTCCGAGGAAGGGCGTAAGCATCCGGTCACGCGCGGCTTGGACGGCTCCGGCGAGGACCCGCCGCATTGGGGCCGCTGGTTCCGCAGCGTCGATGTCGAACGGCCGCAGGGCGAAACGATCATGGTTGGCGCCGACAACCATCCGCTGCTGGTGCTGAACCGTGCCGGCCAGGGCCGTGTCGCCATGCTGCTTTCCGATCAGGGCTGGCTCTGGGCGCGCGGCTTCGAAGGCGGCGGTCCAAATGTCTCGCTGTATCGCCGCATCGCTCATTGGCTGATGAAGGAACCAGCGCTCGAGGAAGAAGCGTTGACGGCGCGCGCCTCCGGCCGAACCCTTGAAGTCACCCGCCAGACAATCGGCGACAATCCTGGTAACGCCACCGTGCGTTATCCCTCCGGCAAGACCGAAACCTTGCCGCTCACCCAGACAGAACCCGGGCTTTACAAGGCCGAGAAACGCATGAACGAGGTCGGCCTCTTCGAAATCCGTAACGGCAAGTTATCGACGCTTGTGCACATCGGCGCTGTCGATGCGCCGGAATTCAAGGCGATGATCTCGACGACCGATGTGCTGAAGCCTGTCGTCGACAGGAGCAAAGGTCTCGTGACCCGCGTCGCAAGCGAAAAGGGCGCAATCAGCGTTCCGCCTATCCTGCCGGTGCGCGGCCAGGTCCGCGTCTCCGATAACGAGCGAATGATGATCCGCATGACCAACGAAACGGTCCTGAAGGGAATCAACACGCTGCCGCTCTTTGCCGGTTTCGCCGGCGTCGGCATCCTGCTGCTCGCTTTCGGCGCCATGTGGTGGCGCGAAGGGCGATAGTCGCATGCCGGAGTTCGAGCTCACGGCATCGCCTTCGGCTGTGGAACTCGCGGCAATTACCGATGCGCTCTCGGCCTTCAATAACAGCGATGTCGGCCCTTCGGACCGCCAGCCGCTCGCCGTCCTCATCCGCGATACCGACGGCAAGGTGACCGGCGGCCTGTCGGGCTTTACCGCCTGGGGCTGGCTCTTCATCCAGTTGCTTTATATCCCCGATACGCTACGCGGAACGGGCATAGCCGGCAGGATTCTCGCAAAAGCGGAAGACGAGGCCAAGACGCGAGGATGCCGTGGCGCCTGGATCGATACCTTCAACCCGCAGGCTCTCCGCGCCTATCTGCGCCAGGGTTATGAAGTCTTCGGCGAGCTTGAAAATTTCCCGGAAGGTCGCACGCGCAGCTTCCTCCGGAAAAAGCTCTGATCATCCGCGCCAGGCGATCATACCTTTCAGCCGCTCGTGCACGCCCTCGGCGATCGGAACGACCAGCACCCGGCCCGGATCGACGGGGCCTGGAAAGGCAAGCGCGTTATAGGCCACCTTCTCGAAGCCAAGCGGACCGTAATAGGGCGGATCGCCGACGAGGATGACGGCTTCCGAACCCTTGCGCCGCGCAGCTTCCACCGCGATCCGCACCAGTTCCCGGCCGATACCTATATTTTTGTGCGAGGGTCGAACGGCAAGCGGGCCAAGAAGATGCCCCTTCACCGTGCCGGCCAGCACCGGCGTCATGCGCACGGAGGCGATCGTCTCGCCGTCGTCAGCACAGATGAAGGAGAGCGACAGGTCATGCGGCCCCTGCTCGCGGATACGCGCGGCAGCCCGCGCGAAGCGGCCCGGACCGAAGGCTTCTTCATTGATGTGTTCGATGGCGGCGTCGTGGGACGCGTCTTCGGTGAGGTAGACGAGATCGTGCTTGTACATGATGACAGAAACCGGTTGGACAGATTGATGGGTCTCGAACACGCCCTTGGCGTTCGGAGCATCAGCGTCGTCGCAGGTTTCTGGAAATGAACATCAGGCAGGTGTTCCTCAAATCGTGAAAAGGCCGATAGCAGGAAAAATTTCCGCCGTCCAACGCAAAATGCACACCAGAGCCTGCTGGCGTCGGGGGCGTGACGCACTGTTCGATCTTTACCGCCTGCAAAGCCCCACTATCTCAGCTAACATCAATTCCAACATGGCAACCAGGGAATGAATCATGGGAATGCTTGTGGACGGCGTCTGGCATGACGTCTGGTACGACACGAAGGAAAGCAAGGGCCACTTCAAACGTCAGCCCTCGCAATTTCGCAACTGGGTGACGGCAGACGGCGAGGCTGGACCTTCCGGAAGCGGCGGCTTCAGGGCCGAGGCCGGGCGGTATCATCTTTATGTCTCTCTCGCCTGCCCCTGGGCGCATCGCACCCTGATCTTCCGCAAGCTGAAGAAACTGGAGGACCTGGTCTCGGTTTCTGTCGTCGACCCACTAATGGCCGAAAACGGTTGGGAATTCAAAGTGGGCGACGGAGCTACCGGCGATCACCTCTACGGCGCGGCCACCCTCTGGCAAATCTATGCCAAGGCCGATCCACATTATTCCGGCCGTGTCACGGTTCCCGTCCTCTGGGACACGCAGACCGGCACGATCGTCAACAACGAGTCGGCCGAGATCATCCGCATGTTCAACAGCGCCTTCGACGGGCTGACGGGCTCGAAGGCCGATTTCTACCCGGAGGATCTGCGTGCCGAGATCGACGCGCTGAACGCCACCGTCTACGACACGGTCAATAACGGCGTCTACAAGGCGGGCTTTGCCACAACTCAAGAAGCTTACGAGGAAAATGTCGTCAAATTGTTCGAAACACTCGACATTCTCGACGAACGCCTGGGCAGGGGCCGTTACCTTTTCGGCGACAGATTGACCGAGGCCGATTGGCGCCTCTTCACCACGCTGGTGCGTTTCGATCCGGTCTATGTCGGCCACTTCAAGTGCAACATCCGCCGCATCGCCGATTATCGCAATCTGCCCGGCTATCTCAGGGATCTCTATCAAACGGCAGGCGTTGCCGAGACGGTAAACCTGCAGCACATCAAGCAGCACTACTACCGCAGTCACAAGGCGATCAACCCGACCGGCATCGTCCCCGCCGGCCCGGCGCTCGATCTCGACAGCCCGCATGGCGGCGCTGCAGCGCCGCGCGTCTTTTTAGAGGCGCAAAGGACGCTGTAGAACTTTAAATTGCTGCATAATTTACTCTTAAATCGATTCCGATTTAAGAAATTATGCAGCGGGCTGAATGCAGCCTGAAGCTTCTCACCAACGATGATCAGGCTCCTGCTCGCCCCGAAGCTCGGCGAGGCGGCGATACGTCGCCTCGGTCGTGCCCTCGGGCAGGCTATCGAGCGAAAAGAACCCGCTGTCGGAAATCTCCCAATCCGGCGGCCGCGGCGCCGTCTGCTCGACGGTGACCCGGTAGAAGACGACATGGTCGCGCCGGGTGGTCGTGGTGTTGAAATAGACTTGGACCAGCTGCGGTTTTCCGATGATTCTGAGGTTGCCCTCCTCGCGCAGTTCCTTGACCAGCGCTTCTTCGGCCGTCTCATTGCGCTCCAGTCCGCCGCCGGGCATATGCCAACCACCGACATAGCTGTGGCGCACGAGGAAAATCCGCCCGTCCTTATCGAAACAGGCGGCCCTGACGCCCATGGTCATCCCGCGGGCGAAGGAGAAATAGACATGCAGGAGGCGCAAGGCCAGCCTGATGTGAGGAGGCCGCTTCTCTTTATCCACCATCGTTCCGTTTCGGCTGTTCATCGCTCCGGATGTGTTTGATTTGTCAATAAGCTGGTCTATGTCTCGTAGCATGTTCAAGCTCGCGCATATTTCCGACGTCCATCTCGGACCACTGCCCCGTCTTTCCATACAAGAGCTGTTTTCAAAACGCATAACCGGCTTTGTGAACTGGCATCGAAATCGAAGCAAGCACCTTTTCGGCGGCACGCTCGATCTGCTGCTCGATGACATCCGTGCCCATCAGGCTGATCATTTGGCTGTCACCGGCGACCTCGTCAACTTGGCCAGCGGCATCGAGATCCGGGCCGCCGCCGCTTGGCTGCGCGCGCTCGGCGATCCCGCCGACACATCGGTCGTTCCCGGCAATCACGACGCCTATGTGCCGGGTGCCTATGAGAAATCGATGCGCGCCTGGTACGACTATGTTCGCGGCGATTTGGCCTCTCCGCAATGGCAGGAAGACCGCCACATCTTTCCCTATCTGCGTGTCCGCGACAAAGTTGCGATCGTCGGATGCTCTACGGCAGTCGCCACGCCCCCCTTCGCCGCCTCCGGCTTTTTCAGCGCTCGCCAGGCCCGCGATACGGTGAACATGCTGCGCGCGGCCGGCGAAGCCGGTCTCTTCCGCGTCGTCATGATCCATCATCCGCCGATCCGCGGCGCCACCGCCTTTCACAAACGCATGATCGGCATCCGTCGCTTCGCGGCCGTGATTTCGACCGGCGGCGCCGAGCTCGTGTTGCACGGCCACACGCATCTGAACACGCTCCACTGGCTGCGCGGCCAGGTGCAGCCGGTGCCGGTCGTCGGCATCGCGTCGGCCTCGCAGGGACCGGGCAGCATTAAGCCGCCGGCCGCCTACAACCTCTTCTCCATCGACGGCTCTCCGGGCGCCTGGGAACTCACCGGCGAGCGCTTCAGCCTGAACAGGACAGGCGATGCGGTGATGTCGGAAAGCGTCGATATTTTCGCCCCTTAGCGCTGACTTCCGACTCTTTTGATGCGGCACTTGAATCAATCTCGGAAAGCGCTTCGCCACCGTCGCAACATTTGTCATGGAGGCGGCCTACCCTCTTGGTATTTTTACCGGTAAGCGTACAATCCGACCGACTGCATCGCCTCAGAACGGAGCCGCCAATGACTTCCCCCTTCCATCGCCTGTGCAGAACAACACTTGCCGCCGGCTTTGTACTCGGCATGGCGAGCGCCGCCTTCGCGGTCGGCGACAGCAACGACGACACCAATCCGCCGCCGAAGACCCAGACGACCAAAACCTGCACCGGCGGCAAGGTCTGGGACAAGCAGAAGAAGGAATGCGTCACTCCGAAGAAGAACAGCTTCAACGACGACGATCTCTATAAGTTCGCCCGCGAATTCGCCTACGCCGGCCAGTATGAGAATGCCATCGCCGTGCTCAACCTTGCCTATAATCAGAACGATCCGCGCATTCTGAACTATCTTGGCTATGCCAACCGCAAGGCCGGTCGCATGGAGCTCGGCATGTCCTATTACCGCAAGGCATTGCAGGCGGATGAGAATTATATTCTCGCCCGCTCCTACATGGGTATGGCGCTGGTGGAACAAGGAGACATCCAGGGGGCGCGCGTTCAGCTCGTCGAAATTCGCGACCGCGGCGGCGAAGACACCTGGGCCTACCGCGCTCTGCTGCAAAGCTTGAACGGTTACAGGACATATTGACGCAAGCTTTGCGGGCTAGATTAGGAAAACCCCTTGGGAAAGGGGATAAGATGACCGGATGCTTGCGAAGCGCAGTGGATTTGCTTCATAAAGCATCTGCATCTCCGGTGCCGACAAAGCCGGTTTCGCGTCCGATGCCGAAGCTTTCGTCCGCGAAACCATTGTGAATGCTTCTTGGATAGACAATGCGTCAGCCCGCAACGACCATCGACCTCCGGCGTGATCTCGTCGGCCTTCTGCCCCACCTTCGCCGCTTCGCGATCACGCTCGCAGGCGAGGCTGGCGTGGCCGATGAACTTGTCCAAGCCGTTTGTCTGCGTGCCATTGCCAAGGGGCATCAGTGGAGTGGCGAGGGCAGACTGGAAAGCTGGGTATATACGCTTGCCCGCCAGCAGTGGACGGAGGACAGCCGCAAGCGGAAGCCGAAGGCGTCGGCACGCGGCAACGTCACCGACATCAGAGAGGCTGCCCGTGAACGCTCGGCCTCGGTCGATCCCGACGCCATCCATCGCATGATCGCCGAAATGCCGGACGGTGTTTCCTCGATCTTCCTGCTCGTCGATGTCGAAGGCCACAGCTATCAGCAGGCGGCCGAGATCATGGGCATTTCGACAGCAAGCGTCGTCTCCCAGCTTGCCACCGCAAGGCTGCATTTCGCCGGGCTTGCCGGCACCCACCCCATCCACAGGTACTGAATTGCTCGATCTTAGGAAATTGCCGCTCGAAGCCCAGCTCACCGCCCTTCTCGACGGCGAGGTCTCTCCCGAACAACGGCACGAACTGGAACAGCGCCTGGCAACCGACGAGAATGCGCGCCGTCTGCATGAAAAGCTGCGTCATGGCGCCGATTTCGGCCGCCGCCGCCTGGACGATGTCCTGAAGGAGCCAGTGCCGCTCGCCCTCGTCCGCTCGATCAAGAGCACGCAGCCGCCAAAGACGCCGATCGCCCAGCGCGCCATGCGCCCCCAGGTGAAACTGGCCCCGAGCGGCCCGCAGGCGCTGGCAGCGACTCTTATCCTCTTCGTCGTCGGTTGCGGCATCGGCTATTTTGCCGGCGCCACCCCGGATGCCGACGAGATCGCCACCACGACCGCCACGGCGCCCGCCAATACCAACAACTGGCTCGGCGACGTCACAGCCTATCAACGCCTGCTGATCCGCCAACCCCGTCACCTCGTCGAAGTGCCGGCATCGCAGGCCGAAGAAATCTCCAGCTGGCTGACGACCGTCATCGGCGTGCCTTTCCGTGTGCCGGATCTCAGCGCCGAATCCTGGACCTTCCAGGGTGCCCGCATAATTCTCGGCGACAATCGCCCCGTCGGTCAGCTCGTCTATTCCAACAGCGACGGCGATATAATCTCCATCTGCTTCCGGAAGGACGCGCAGCCGCCTGAGACCGACGACTTCAAGGAAACCATCAAGGACGAGATTGGCCTGGTCACCTGGCACAATGCCGGCACCTCCTACGTTCTCGCCGGCCCCTCCGCCGAAGCCACCCTCGGCCAGCTCGCCATGAAGATTGCCACGGCGATTTGATTGCCGCCTGTCGTATGAGGTGAACGACTGCCAGCGGAGCTGAGGCGGTAAATGGCAAAATCGACCATCAGCATCAGCCGCCCCTCATCCGCCTGCCGGCACCTTCTCCGCTAGGGAGAAGGGATATGCCGCAACGTCTCGCTCCCTCTCATTCGTAAGAGGGCGCCGAAGGACGTTAGGCCGCCACTCGCTCCCTCTTCTCCCCAGCGGGGAGAATGTGCCCGTAGGGCGGATGAGGGGGCCACACGGCCATTCGCTGCTTTCGCTTAGCGAAGACGCAACGAAATCAACCGAATCGTCAGGCCGCGCCGTACCAAAACGATCGCGGCCTGAACCCTTCGCAGATCAAGCCCTGCCAGCCTTCACTTCGAGCACCCGGTTCGCAGCCGACACGATCGCCTCCAGCGATGCCGCGACGATGTTGGTATTGATGCCGGCGCCGAAGAGCTTGCCGCCGGGATAGGAGGTCTCGACATAGGAGATCGCCGCCGCATTCGAGCCGTGCTGTAGCGAATGCTCGGAATAATCCTCGACCGACATCTCGATGCCGAGATAATGCGACAGTGCGTTGATGAAGCCGTCGATCGGACCGTTGCCGCGCCCTTCGATGCGCTTGATCTCGCCATTGTCGGTGATTTCAGCTGCAACGATCCGCTGGCCCTTGCGCTCGGTGTCGGGATAGGTGTGGTGGTCGACGAACTTGAGGCGCGCCTCGGGCTGCGTCACGTAGCGCTCGATGAAGCGGTCGTAGATGCGCTTCGAGGGAAGCTCCTTGCCCTCCACGTCGGTGATGCGCTGGATATCCTCACGAAATTCGACCTGCAGGTTGCGCGGCAGGTTGAGCCCATAATCCTGCTGCAGGATATAGGCGATGCCGCCCTTGCCCGACTGCGAGTTGATGCGGATGATCGCCTCGTAGGAACGGCCGACGTCGCGCGGATCGATCGGCAGGTACGGCACCTCCCAGACCGGATGGTTGGCGACCTGTGCCGCCTTCATGCCCTTGTTGATCGCATCCTGATGCGAGCCGGAGAACGCCGTATAGACCAGCTCGCCGACATAAGGGTGACGCTCGGCAATCGTCATCTGGTTCGAATATTCGAACACTTCCTTGATGCGCTCGATGTTCGAGCAGTCGATCCCCGGATCGACGCCCTGCGTGAACATGTTGAGCGCCATCGTCACGACGTCGACATTGCCGGTGCGCTCGCCATTCCCGAACAACGTGCCTTCGACGCGGTCGGCGCCTGCCAGCAAGGCCAGTTCGGCGGCGGCGATGCCGGTGCCGCGGTCGTTATGCGGATGCAGCGAGACGATCAGGTTCTCGCGATTGTCGAGATTGCGGCACATCCATTCGATCTGGTCGGCATAGACGTTCGGCGTGGCCATCTCGACGGTGGACGGCAGGTTGATGATGAGCTTGTTGTCCGGCGTCGGCTTCACCACCTCGATGACGGCGTTGCAGATCTCCAGCGCCACTTCCAGCTCCGTGCCGGTGAAGCTCTCGGGCGAATATTCGAAACGGTAGCCGCCGCCGGCCTTGGCCCCCATGTCGGTGATCATCTTGGCGGCATCGACGGCGATCTGTTTGATGCCCTGCACATCCTTGGCGAAAACGACACGACGCTGCAGCTCGCTGGTCGAGTTATAGAAATGCACGATCGGCCGGTTTGCGCCTTCCAACGCTTCGAAGGTGCGGGTGATGAGCTCCGGGCGGCACTGTACCAGCACCTGCAGCGACACGTCGGCGGGCACGTTGCCCTCTTCCACGCACCAGCGGGCGAAATCGAAATCCGTCTGCGAGGCGGAAGGGAAACCGATCTCGATTTCCTTGAAGCCCATCTCGAGCAGCAGATGGAACATGCGGGCCTTGCGGTCGTGGCCCATCGGGTCGACCAATGCCTGATTGCCGTCGCGCAGGTCCACCGAGCACCAGACCGGCGCCTTGGTGATAGTCTTCGTCGGCCAGGTGCGGTCGGGAATGTTTACCTGCGGATAGGGCCGGTATTTCACCGCGGCATCAGGCATGCCTTTTGCGGAGGATCGGCTGGTGGTGTTATCCATTATCTTGTCTCCTCGTCCCGGCATTTGCCCCGCCTCTTAGCCGATCGCATCGGCCTTGGCGATAAACAAATGCGGACCTTCGTCGGTCGTTAGGTCAATTTTGAAAGTGAATCGCGAGGAGCGATGCCGGGCGGGCTTTCGGCCGCCGGGCGCTCCTCAACGGACCCGGCAACCGCGCGTAAGGCCGAGGAGAAGAAGCGAGGTCACGGCGCTCGAGACGTCACGCAGGGCGATGCGGCCGCGTGCAATCGTATCAGAAATCTTAGCGCCAGAGGTCTTCATGGCCGCGCTTATAGCGTTGGGCGGTGAACCTGGCAAGCCCTCTCAGCCTGCCGGCTTTCCGTTACTTCTGCCGAGCGCGATCTTTCGACATCTTCACCAGCCGCGACAGCGCCAGCATCAGCCCGCCGGCGATCAGTCCCCAAAAGGCACCCGAGATGCCGGCGAAGGAAACGCCGGATGCAGTGACGAGGAAGGTGATCGCCGCCGCCTCGCGCGATTCCTGCGCCTGGAAGGCCGACATCGCCGAGGATGAGAAGGCCCCGACCAGCGCCAGCCCCGCCACCGCCTCGATCAGAATGGGCGGCGCCAAGGCGACGAAGGCCGTGACCGCGCCGGCGAGCAGCCCGAGGATCACGTAACCGACGCCGGCGATCAGCGATGCCCAATAGCGTCGCTTGGGATCGGCATGCGCGTCATGCCCGGCGCACATTGCCGCGGTGATCGCCGCCAAGTTGACGGCATGGCCGCCGAAAGGCGCCGACAGCAACGAAAAGAAGCCGGTGACGGCGAAGAGCGGACCCGGCTTCGGAACATAGTGATTGACTTTTAGGACGGCGATGCCGGGAATGTTCTGCGAGGCCATGGTGACGATGAAAAGCGGCAGCGCGATCGAGATGAAGGCCGCCAGGGTGAATACCGGCCGCACGAGTTCCGCCGTCGGCACCAGCGATCGTTCGAGCGAGGCGAAAGCGCCGTCGGGAATGTCGACGCCGAAGGCGAGCACCAGCACGAAGGCGGCGAGTGCGGCCGGCACCGCCCAGAGCCGCTTGAAGGCGCCGACGACGATCCAGGAAATGACGATCGGCAGACCGAGCAGCGGATTGAAGCCGATCGCCTTTACCGGCGCAAAGCAGAGGCCGATCAGCACACCTGATAGCATCGCATTCGCGAGCGGCGCGGGAATGGCGGCGACCGCCCGGCCGAGCGGCTTGAACAACCCGGCAATGATGATCAGCACGGCGCAGATCAGGAATGCGCCGACCGCTGCATTGAAGCCGCCCTCGATTGCGCCAGTGCTTGCGAGCAGCGCCGCCCCCGGCGTCGACCAGGCGATGCTGATCGGCAGTCGAGTCCCGGCGCTGAGCACGATCGCGCAGACGCCCATGGAGATCGACAACGCCATCAGCCCCGAAGCGGCCTGCGCATCCGTTGCACCCACCGCCTGCAGCCCATGCAGCACGACGGCGAAGGAACTGGCGGAGCCGACGAAAGCGGTAAGCAGACCCATGAACAGGGGCTGGACGGAAAAATCTTTGAGCATGGCGGACTCTGAGCTGCTGGAATGGCGCATGGAGCATGATGGTTGGCGCCCGCGCAAGTCCAGATGGAGGGCTTTCCGTCCAGCCCTACCGGTCAATGACCGCAAGCATAACCGAAATCAAGACGCCCTCACCTGCGGTCGGCAGGCAAGGGCGTTTCGAAGGTTTCGGTCGAGAAACTCAGATGTCGGCTTGCGACGTCACGATGCGCGAGACAAGGCCATAGTCCTTCGCCTCTTCGGCTGAGAGCCAGTAGTCGCGATCCGTGTCCTTGGCAATTTTCTCGAGCGGCTGGCCGGTGGCCTCCGCCATGATCTTGTTCAGGCGCTCGTTCATCTTGATGATCTCGCGTGCCTGGATCTCGATGTCGGATGCCATGCCGCGTGTGCCGCCCGACGGTTGGTGCAGCAGGAAGCGCGTGTTCGGCAGGCACAGGCGTCTCTCCCTGGGAGCCGCGACATAGATCAGCGCGCCGGCCGAAGCGACCCAGCCGGTGCCGATCATCCAGACCTTCGGCTTGATGAACTTGACCATGTCATGGATGGAATCGCCGGATTCGACGTGACCGCCGGGCGAATTGACATAGATGCGAATGTCTTCGTCGCTGGCCGCAGCAAGTGCAACGAGTTGCGAGCAGACCTTCTGCGCCAGTTCCTGGTTGATCGGTCCATAGATGAAGATCGAACGCGACTTGAAAAGATTCGCCTCCGTTTCCTTGCCGAGCGGCAGTTCCTTCGTCTTGTCGTCCTGTTCTTCGTCGTTCATTCGAACCTCTCGGAGATGAATTCGGGTTCCTCGCACATAGTGCGACTCAATGCCTAAAACAATGCGGGAAAAACACAAGGCACCGAAGCGGTGGAGATATCCTTAAGAAGCCGCGCACTGTTCCGCAAGCCTTACTGAAATGTAACGGTGGAAGGCTTTGAAAAGCCGGAATCGGTTCCTACCTCACCTCTCACATGGCAATCGCCAAAAGAGATCAACAGGAGACCGGACATGTCACCGGAAGAACGCCAATTGCTGACCGCCCTCTTCGATCGCGTGCGCACCGCGCAAGCCCAGCCGCGCGACCGCGAGGCCGAAGCTCTGATCGACCAGGCGACGCGCGAGCAGCCGTCCGCCACTTATTATCTCGCCCAGGCCGTCATCGTGCAGGAAAAGGGGCTGGAAGCGGCCGCCAACCACATCAAGGAACTTGAGGAGCGCGTCCGGCAGTTTGAAGCCGGAGCCAGCGAGCACCGACAGGCCGAACAGGGCGGCGGTTTCCTGAGCTCAATCTTCGGCAATACCCAGACGCAGCAGCCCGCGCCTGTCCCCTCCAACCCCGGCCCCTGGGGGCAACCGTCCCGCGCCTATGACGAGCCGCGCGATCGCCAGACGCCGCAGCAGCCCACCGGCCCCTGGAGTCAGCAGGCCTACGCGCCGTCTGCCGGCGGCAGCTTTCTGCGAGGTGCACTCGGCACGGCCGCGGGCGTTGCCGGCGGCATGCTGCTTGCCAACTCCCTGAGCGGCATTTTCGGCAACCACATGTCCTCGCTCGGCTGGGGCTCACCCTTCGGCGCCAACCCCTTCGGCAATGCAGCCGCCCCGACCGAGGAAACCATCATCAACAATTATTACGGCAATGACGACGTCCGTCAGGCCGCGGATATTGCCGGCAATGACAATGACGACAACCTGCAGCAGGCCGATTACGATGACGGCGATGATTATAGTGATGATTCGTCCGCCGACGACGTGACGGATGTTTGAGGTCTAACGAGCAGAAATGAGCGGCAGTTTGTAATCAATTGCCGCACCGTATCCCCGCCCTTCGCTTTAAGCTCAGGGCGTTCGTCGCTGCAATCGATTCACTGGATCGATTGCTCGGGCTTTGCCCGACGCTCCTCACCCACGTCCACGATAGGTGGCGACACCCTGCTCCGGCAGCCACACATCTTCCGGTGGCTTGCCCGTCTGCCAGAAGACGTCGATCGGAATGCCACCGCGCGGATACCAGTAAGCGCCGATCCTCAGCCACTTGGGGTCGAGCAGTTCGACGATGCGCTTGGCGATGTAGATCGAGCAATCCTCGTGGAAGGCGCCGTGATTGCGGAAGGAAAACAGGAAGAGTTTCAGCGACTTCGATTCCACCAGCCATTCGCCGGGGATGTAGTCGATGACGATATGGGCGAAATCCGGCTGCCCCGTCATCGGGCAGAGAGAGGTGAACTCCGGCGCGGTGAAGCGCACGACATAGTCGGTGCCGGCATGGTTGGCCGGCACTTTTTCCAGCACCGCCTCTTCCGGCGATTTCGCGGTTTCGGTTTGCTGACCCAGCATCGACAGGCTGGAAACATCGGTATTCGGCATCATGCCTCCTTGATGACTTTAACGCGGATGCCATGGGCCTTTTCGCCCTCGGGCTCCACATGAATGGCTATTTTGGCGCCCTCATGCACCGCTCTGATGGCATCCTCAAGGCGGTCGCATATATCATGCGCCTGCCGCACGGACATAGTGCCGGGCACCACCATGTGAAAATCGATGAAAGTGACGGTGCCTGCCCGCCTCGTCTTCAGGTCATGCACGCCGATCGAACCCGCCGCATGGGTGGCAATCGCCTGCTTGATAGCTTCCTCCTCCTGCGGCTCGACCGCCTGGTCCATCAGACCGCTGATCGATTGCGAGATCACCTTCCAGCCTTGATACAGAATGTTGATCGCAACGAGGATGGCAAGCACCGGGTCAAAGATCGCATACCCCGTCGCCAGCGCCAGTAGCAGGCCGACAAGCACGCCGACGGATGTCACCACATCCGACATGATATGCTGCCCATCCGCCGCCAGCGCCGCCGAGCGATGTTTGCGTCCGGTCCGAATCAACAGCCGCGCCCAGACCGCATTGATGAGGCCGGCGGCAATATTGATCGCAAGACCCAGCACCGGCGCATCGAGCATGCGCGGTTCCGCGAGATAACTGATCGCCTCCTTGACGATCAGCAACGCGGCGACGACGATCAGCACGCCTTCGGTCACGGCGGAGAGATATTCCGCCTTGTGATGGCCGAAAGGATGGTCGTGATCGGCCGGCTTCTGCGCGTAGCGGATGACGAAGAAGGCGATGAAGGCGGCCACGACGTTGACCGTCGATTCGAGCCCGTCCGACAGCAACGCCACCGATCCGGTCACCCACCAGGCCACCATCTTCAGGCCCATGACGCCGAGGGACAGCGGAATACCCCACATCGCCAGCTTTTGAACAGTAAGATCGCCGTTGTCGCTCATATCGTCCTCCTGCGGTTGCGAATGAATTGCAGGGTCCAAGCCATTGAAATGCAAAACCGCCCACGCGAATGTCGCGCAGGCGGCCCAGTTGCGGCTGATATGGGCGATGATGGAGGATTTGTCAAAGAGAATGAGGGGTCTCTTCACAGCCAGTGGTCGCTTCCCGATGGGAAGCAGTGCCGGCACCCGATACGCGATCCTCTACAGCGCCGGGGGAGCGGAATCTTACCCGAGAGATTGCGGCCACCGCAGAAGCGCGGCCTGGCCTGCCGTCGTCAGGGCGTAGACGCCCTTTTCCCGGCGCTCGAACCATCCATAGACGTTGTCGCGCAGGATCGGACCGGCCTTTGGCGTCAGCGCCTTCATATCTCGCGGACGCACAATTCCGCGGTCGAGTGCGGCCGCGCAGAGCAGCGCCTGCTGGCGATAGGCCGTCATCACCGGCGCCCGCGAGCCGCCGCCGACGGCAGGATCGCCGCGACGGCGCTGATGCTCCTTGACGAGGCGTGAGCGCCGCTTGGGATTGGTGCGCGGCATCGGCGAGATCGAACTGACGATGACGCTGACCTCGCCGCCATCCGAGACGCCGAGCATACCGATGCCGAGGCGCCGGCAGAGGTCGCGGTAGCGCTTGTCCGTCTCCCGCCCGCGCCCCTTGGCCGAAACGCGCGCCGCGATCCAGACTTCGTCGCTCACGGCAGCCCGGTCGACCGCCTGAAGCAGCAGTTCCAGATTGAAGGAGAGCTTGAGCTCGCAGATCACCACGACCGGCGGCTCGCCATCGCTCAACCCGACGAGATCGCATCCGCCGACCTCACCCTTGACCACATAACCGGCCGCTTCCAGGAAGGCTTTGACCGGCAGGTAGAGCGATGTCTCCATCAGAAAATCGCGCCTCAGGCGGCGTTGAGATCGGCAATCTCGCCATATCGTGCGAGCAGTCGCGGCGAGGTCATGTCGCCGGTCTCCTCGTCGACCATGACGGCATAGGCCGCAACGCCGACGAAACGCTCGGCCATCGCCGAAGCGATCTTTTCCGCGCTGACGGCATTCGAGGCCTGACGCATTTCGCCAGGCACGAGACTGCCGCGGTTCTTGCGGTAGGGAAGGACGATGAACTTCTCGGCACTGGCCACGGCGATAGTTCCCGGTTGATCGTTCCGGAAATGTTCTGATTTGCCTAACGGAGTCAACCCTCGCCCCTATCCGCACATGGAAAGGGGCGGGATAGAGCTAGGCTCAGGCCGCCTTCGTCTTCACCTTGCGCGCCAGATGCGCCACGACATTCTCGATCATCCGCATGCCGGCATCACCGCCGAGCGTCATGATCGATTCGGGATGGAACTGCACCGCAGCGATCGGCTCCTTGGCATGTTCGATGCCCATGATCGTGCCGTCCTCGCTTTCCGCCGTGATGATGAACTCCCGCGGCAGCGTCGAGGGATCGGCAAAGATCGAGTGGTAGCGGCCGACCGTCACTTCCCTCGAAAGGCCGGAGAAGACGATGCCGGGTTCCAGCACGCGGATGCGCGAAGGCTTGCCGTGCATCGGCAGCGCCAGATGGCGCAATTCCCCGCCATAGGCTTCGGCGAGTGCCTGCAGGCCAAGGCAGACGCCGAAGATCGGCAGGCTGCGCGCCCGTGCCTTCTTGATCGTCGCCTTGCAATCGAAATCCTTGGGATTGCCGGGACCTGGCGACAGCACGACTAGATCCGGGTTCAACCGGTCGAAGATTTCTTCCGGCACCGGCGTGCGCACGGTTGAAACCGTTGCCCCGGTCTGGCGGAAATAATTGGCCAGCGTGTGGACGAAGCTGTCCTCATGATCGATGAGCAGGATGTTGACGCCCTTGCCGACGCTGGCAACGTCGCGCTGGATCTTGCCGGAATTGCCGGTCTTGGCGTCTCGGATGGCGGAAAGCATGGCAGAGGCCTTCAATTCGGTTTCGGCTTCTTCTTCCTCAGGAATGGAATCGTTGAGCAGCGTCGCCCCGGCGCGCACTTCGGCGATGCCGTCCTTGATGCGCACGGTGCGCAGCGTCAGGCCGGTATTCATGTCGCCATTGAAGCCGACCATGCCGATCGCTCCACCATACCATGCACGCGGGCTCTTTTCATGGCTCTCGATGAAGCGCATCGCCCAGAGCTTCGGCGCACCGGTGACGGTCACGGCCCAGGCGTGGCTGAGGAACCCGTCAAAGGCGTCCATGTCGTCGCGCAGCCGCCCCTCGATGTGGTCGACCGTATGGATGAGGCGCGAATACATCTCGATCTGCCGGCGGCCGATCACCTTGACCGAGCCAGGCTCGCAGACGCGGCTCTTGTCATTGCGGTCGACATCCGAGCACATCGTGAGTTCGGATTCGTCCTTTTTGGAGTTCAGGAGCTTCAGGATCTGTTCGCTGTCGGCGATCGGATCGTCGCCGCGCTTGATCGTGCCCGAGATCGGGCAGGTCTCGATGCGCCGGCCGGAGACGCGCACGAACATCTCGGGCGAGGCGCCGACCAGATATTCCTGATTGCCGAGATTAATAAAGAAGGAATAGGGCGATGGATTAATTGCCTTCAGCCGCTTGGAAATGTCGGAAGGCTTGCTGTCGCAGCGCTCCATGAATTTCTGCCCGGGCACGACTTCAAACAGATCGCCCTTGCGGAAGCTCTCCTTCGCCTTGACGACGAGTTCGGCATACTCGCCCGGTCGATGGTCGCTCTTCGGCGGAATGGCATCCGTCTGCTTGAAGGGTTCCGGCGCGATCTGCTCAGCCTTGCCCTCGGTCGTCACGCCGCCTTTCTCGAAATCGTAGCGGTCGATCCAGGCTTTCGCGGCATAGTTATCGACGACCAGGATCTCGTCCGGCAGGTAGAGCACCATGTCGCGCTGATCAGAGGGCCGCGTCAGCTTCAAATCGATCGCGTCGAACTGGAAGGCGATGTCGTAGCCGAAGGCGCCGTAGAGGCCAAGGCTCGCATCCGCCTGCGAATAGAAAAGGTCGGTCACAGCGCGCAGCACCGTGAAAACCGTCGGCATCTTCGAACGCTCTTCCTCGGTAAACACCCGATCCGGCGCCTTGACGGAAAGGTCGAGACGGCGGCCGGAGGAGGCACCGAGCACAAGCTCGGGCACCGTCTTCAGCCGCTCGGTCACAAAGCCGAGAAGCACCTCCCCGCGCTCATTATAGGCCTCGATCCAGACGTCGCGGCCGAAGGAGGAGATGCCGAGCGGCGGATCGACGACGGCGGTATCCCAGCGCGTATAACGGCCCGGATATTCGTAGTTCGACGAGAAGACCGCGCCGCGGCGCTCGTCGAGCTTGTCGACATAGGAGGAGACCGCATCGGCATAAGGGATCGCCCGCCGCTGCCGGGTGACGGTGATGCCACCCTTGGTCTCGTAGATTTCCGCACCATCATCCCGCAGGATCGTTACCATAGTTCCACTCCGTTATCGGGGCCCGGACGACAGGCGGCGATAAAACAAAAAAGCCGCCTCGAAGTTTCGGGCGGCTCACTCGTCGTCGTCTTTGGACACGATTGGTCGAGGCCGCCTCAGCGAGCCCACCACCAAACAGCAATGTTCAAAGACTTGATCATGCGAAAATTGTTAGCCTGAGATCAGCCGCCACGCAAGAGGCGATCGCACGAATGAAAAGGGCGGCCCGAAAGCCGCCCCTCTCCAGCCTTGAAGGCATGACTGGCTCAGAAAGTCTTGGTGAGCGAGACCTTGAATGTGCGACCCGGCTCGGAATACCACTCCCGCGGCTGCGACGCCGTCGCCGAGCTGAGATTGACGTTGCGCACGGCGAGCGCGTTGTAGTGCTCCTGGTCGAACATATTGCAGACACCAGCTTGGACGCGCAGGCCCGGCAACTGTTCGGCGTCCACCAACCGGTCAAGTCGACGATTGCGTAACCGGGCGCATCAAAGGTCGTGTCGTTGGTGTTCGTGACCGGTGTATTGAGATGGTCCGTGAGCATGCCGGCCGCAAGCGTCGAGGAAAGGTCGAAGCCGAAGGTCGCATTGCTCCAGCCGCCGCCGATGATCGCCTTGAACGGCGCCACCGAGCGCAGGCGCTGGGTGGTCTCTTCGTTCCTGCCATGGGCACAGGCAAGCGAAGCATGCAGATTGATGCCGTTATTGAAGGTCTTGACGGTGCTGGCTTCAATACCCGAGATCGTCGCCGCAGCCACGTTCGTGTAATTGAACTCAGTAAAGCCTGTCGCGTCGACGCTCGTCACCGTCTCGATGAAGTTCTGATAACGGGTATGGAAAGCCGCGACCCTGCCGGTAAAATCGCCCGTGTCGAAATTGGCGCCGACTTCGATGCCGCGGCCGATTTCCGGTTCCAGATCAGGATTGCCGAGCTGGGCGTAGCGGCCGGTGGGGTTATAGAAGCGGCTATAGAGTTCATCGACGGTTGGCGCGCGGAAGCCGACCGCCAGCTGCATATAGAGCTCTACATCAGGCCTCAGGTCGTCTGTCGCAAGGATCTTCGGCGACATGACGGCTTCCGTTCGGTCGCGAAGATCGCCGAAACGGGTAAGGCCGGTATTGTTGTTAAAACCGCCGCCGGTGGAGGGATCGTAGTTGAACCGGTCAAAGCGGAAGCCGGGCGTCATCGTGAAACCGGTGTTGCCGATCTCGATCTTGTCTTCGACAACAAGCCCAAGGATCTGACTGTCCACATTCGGCACTTCCGCCTGGTTGTTCAGCGCCGGGCACGTCGTCAATGTCGGGCACAGGGCCCAGCTATATTGGCTCCAGCTGGAGACGCCGACGTCGAGCCCGACGCGAACGGAGTGGCTGAGGCCGGAATATTCGAAGTCCCTGGTCGCGGTGCCGCTGAAGCCCCAGGTTTCGTTTTCGACCTCGTTGTTGCGGCCAGAGGCAACGTTGGCGGTCGTACGGCCCCCGCTGCCGGCCTCCTTCTTCAAATCCTGCCAATAAAGCGTGGCGCGCGCACTGCTGAAGACCGCGTCGGAAGACTGCGCTTCATAATCGTAGTCGAGCGATACGCGATCGCGGTCACGCTGTTCGCGGCCGTCATAATTGTCGATCATGAAGTTGCGAGGGCTGGTTCCTCCCTGAAGATGGTGCAGGTCGGTTTCCAGGTCGCTGCGGAAGCGTTCCGCCGTCAAGCCGATGCGATGACCGCCTTCCCGCTCCTGGCGCAGTTTGAAGAGCAGGTTGTGTTGGTCGAAATCAGCCGGGTTCGCCTCTCATCAAGTTTCAACGATCTCGTAGGGCGTTGCACAATTGCAACGAAAAACGCCCTCATGCGTTGTTACCCGCGACGATACTAGGATCTCTGCCCATTGAGGAAACTTTCGACACTGGCGATCCTTTTCGCCGCTAGCGTCTTTCTTGCCGGCGCCCGCCTGCCTGCGCAGGGCCCCTTGCCAGAACCTCGGCCCGATACCGGACAAACGACCAGCCCGTCTACCCCGCCCGCGGAAAAGGCGGAACCGCCCGCACCGGAGGAAGTTCCCGCCCCTCAGCCGAAACCTGACGTGAAGGAGCCGGAGGCGCCGGCATCTGGCCAGACGCCCGCGCCACAGGCCGCCCCGGCAAAACCGGAGCCGACGGAACCGATGCAAGGTCCGCCGCTGCCGCCGGGTACTGCCGGTCGCCCCCAGTCGCCGGAAGAAAACAAGCCGCAGGGCGAGCAGACGCTCGAAGAGCAGCAACTGACAATCGAGCCCGAGAGCGATGCTGAACATGCAGAATGCACCGCCGCCCTTCAGGCTCTGGGCGTTGTCTTTAAGGAAGCGCCGCGCATCGACGACGGCAATGGCTGCGGCATCGACAAGCCGATCATCGTCTCCGAAGCCCTGCCCGGCGTTGCGCTCAAGCCGGAAGCGACAATGCGCTGCCCGGCCGCCCTCGCGCTTGCCCGCTGGATAAAGGAGAGCGTCATCCCCGCCGCCGCCGCTGCCCTGCCTGGACAGGGCCGCATCACATCAGTTAACCAGGCAACGTCCTATATGTGCCGCCTGCGCAACGGCGCCGGAACCGGCAAGATCTCCGAACATGCTCGCGGCAACGCTATCGACATTGCAAGCTTCCATTTCGAGAAAGGCGAGGACGTCGCCGTCCGCTCCCGCCGCGAGGACTCCACACTGACCGGCGCCTTTCAGCGAACCGTCAGCGCCGCCGGCTGTCTCTATTTCACCACTGTCCTCGACCCCGAAAGTGACGCCGCCCACGAGACCCATTTTCATCTCGACGTCATTGAAAGGAAGGGCGGCTATCGCTATTGTCACTGATGAACCAGTTTCCTGATCATCGCTGTCGACTTCATATTTACCGGTGAGTTCCATTGGGCCTTCGCCATCGGACCGTTGTTCCTCGGCACGATGCAAAGCCTTATCCGTTTGTTTATCGATCCAGACTTTGAAAAGCGTCGGGAGCACCGTCTGGTCGAGCGTTTCGGGAAGTCCGCCTCTGATCAGAACAACCCTTCAATATAACCCTGCTCATTCAAAAAAATCCGCTCCGCCGACGGCGATTTCGGCAGGCCGGGCATCGTCATGATCTCACCGGTGATGGCGACGACGAAGCCGGCTCCGGCTGAAAGCCGCACCTCCCGCACCGAGACGATATGGCCTTCCGGCGCGCCGCGCAGGTTCGGATCGGTGGAGAAGGAATACTGCGTCTTCGCCATGCAGACTGGCAGCTTGCCGTAGCCCTGCTCCTCCCATGTCTGCAGCTGATCGCGCACCGCCTTGTCCGCGGTCACCTCGCCGGCATGGTAGATCTTCGAGGCGACGATCTCGATCTTCTCGAACAGCGAAATGTCGTCGCCGTAGAGTGGCTGGAATTTCGCCTGGCCCGATTCGGCCAGCTCCACCACCTTATGCGCCAGTTCCTCGATGCCGGCCGAACCTTTGGCCCAGTGCTGGCAGAGGATCGCTTCGGCGCCGAGCCGCGAGACGAATTCCTTCACCGCCGCGATCTCCGCATCGGTATCCATGACGAAATGATTGATCGCGACGACGACGGGCACGCCGAAGCGGCGCACATTGGCAACGTGCCGGCCGAGATTGGCGCAGCCCTTCTGCAGCGCCGCGACGTCCTCCGTGCCGAGATTCTCCTTCTTCACGCCGCCATTCATCTTCAGCGCCCGGATGGTCGCGACGATAACTGCCGCATCCGGTTTCAGCCCGGCCTTGCGGCATTTGATGTCGAAGAATTTTTCAGCCCCGAGATCGGCCCCGAATCCCGCTTCCGTCACCACATAGTCGCCGAGCTTCAGCGCCGTCTTCGTCGCCGTCACCGAATTGCAGCCATGGGCGATATTGGCGAACGGGCCGCCATGCACGAAGGCCGGATTGTTCTCCAGCGTCTGTACGAGGTTCGGCTGCATCGCATCCTTGAGCAGCACCGCCATCGCGCCATCGGCTTTCAGGTCGCGCGCACGCACCGGCGTCCTATCAAAGCGGTAGCCGATGATGATGTCGCCGAGCCGCCGCTCCAGATCCTTGAGGTCGGCAGCAAGGCAGAGGATCGCCATCACTTCCGAGGCGACGGTGATGTCAAAGCCGCCCTGGCGCGGAAAACCGTTCGCAACGCCGCCGAGCGACGAGACCATGCTTCTGAGCGCCCGGTCGTTCATGTCCATGACCCGCCGCCAGGTGATGCGGCGAATGTCGATATTCTCTTCGTTGCCCCAGTAGATGTGGTTGTCGATCATCGCCGCCAGTAGATTGTGCGCCGAGGTGATCGCATGGAAATCGCCGGTGAAATGCAGATTGATATCTTCCATCGGCACGACCTGCGCATAACCGCCGCCGGCCGCACCGCCCTTGACGCCGAAGCAGGGGCCGAGAGAAGCCTCGCGTATGCAGACGATCGCCTTCTTGCCGATCCGATTCAGACCGTCGCCGAGGCCGACAGTCGTCGTCGTCTTGCCTTCGCCGGCCGGGGTCGGATTGATCGCCGTGACAAGGATCAGCTTGCCGTCCTTCTTGCCAGCCTGCGCCGCGATGAACTCGGCACTGACCTTTGCCTTGTCGTGACCATAGGGGACGAGCTGCTCGGCCCCGATGCCGAGCTTTGCCCCTATCTCAAAGATCGGCCTCTTGGCCGCGGCACGCGCAATCTCGATATCCGATTTGATTGCTGGCATGGATGCTCCCCATTGCGGCCTGCGCGGGCGCGAAGGCGTTTCCCTCGTCAGTGGGATATCGAAATATCGCCAAGCTGTGAATAGCGCTCGCCTTGCAGCCGCCACGCTGGACGGTTATGGGGCGCTCAACCGTCGCGGATTTTGAAGGTGAAGACATGAAAGCATTGGAACTCCTCGTCGAGCGTATCATCCTGTCGAGCCGCTGGCTCCTCGTCGCCTTCTACATGGGCTTGGTGTTGGCGCTCGCCGCCTATGCCGTTTCCTTCGGCTATAAGCTCTTGAAGATCACCGCCAACGTCTTCATTCTCGACGAGGCGGGCATGATCCTTGCCATGCTCAGCCTGATCGATGCGGCCCTCGTCGCAAGCCTGATCGTCATGGTGATGATTTCAGGCTACGAGAATTTTGTCAGCCGCTTCGATGAAGCCGACGGCGCCGACAACGAGGTCTCTTTCCTCGGCAAGCTCGATTCAGGCAGCCTGAAGATCAAGGTCGCCTCCTCGATCGTCGCCATCTCCTCTATTCATCTGCTGCAGGTCTTCCTCAATGCCGACCAATACGAAGACGGCAAGATCATGTGGCTGACGCTCATGCACCTCACCTTCGTCGCCTCCGCCGTCATGCTCGGCTTCCTGGAGAAGCTCATGAGTGTGACGTCGAAGAACGATTTGAAGGACGAGGGATAGAGAGACGACGAACCGCTTGTCAGGTCGATGCGCGGGCAGGCCGGCAGTCGAGGCCTTCCTTTCCGCGTCAGTTCGAGGCCCCAGCAGCAGGAATGATCTCTGCCTCAGCTTTTCTGGGGCATCGAAGACTTTCCTTGGCATCGGGTCCACACAGGCGGTCGCCGGGCTCATCGCCATCAGGGATGATGCCATTGACGATCCCAAGTTCGAGCGCCTGAGCACGAGGAATTTCTTTTCGCTCAATCGAGGTCGCGATCATCATCGCCTCGAAAGACTCGGAATTGACACCCATCTCGTCGAAATAGGCGAAGAATTTCGCAGATTCAGCCGTGGTGGGTCTCACGAGGCCAATATCGGAATATCCGACAATTCGCGGCGTTCCGCTCATCAAGACGAGAGCACAGGTCGAAAGGCAGTATGCCCCGCCGGCGGAGACCTCCCCCTCAGTTGGGCCGCTTTTGGCCATGCTCGCCTTGCAACGCGGATTTAGCGTCGGGCAGTTCGGCAACCGCGTTCTGCCAACCGAGGTCTCCAGGCCTGCAGCACGGATTATACGTCCCATCGCGAAAGCCGCATCCATGTCCCCGCCATTGGACTGAAGCACGACCGGCAGCTTTCTTTGGCCGAGCGTCTCCAAGATCGCCTTCAGCCGAACCGGGGTATCCGGCGTGATGTCTCCTTCCGCAGAAATCCACTGCGTGCACTCCTCCTGACAATTGCCATGATGCATCAGCAGAAAGTCCATCGGCTGGGTTGTCGGCAGTTTCTCGCTTGTGTCTGCGACTGCAGAATGGCCGTGGCAGACGGCATCAGTGGCGGCATCCGGCACGCAGAGCGGCATGCCCGGCCACTCATTGTAAGACAGCATGTCGGTGTTCAGCCCCATGCGAAGTGCATCTGCGGGCGGTATGATCGTGATACGATCAGGAGCCGTACTCATCATCAAGGCGATCAGATCGCCGCTAACGCCCATCTCCTTCAAATAGGTCGTCAGGGCAGCAGTCGCCTTCTTGCCGAGCTTGGTGGAGCTGCTCTGTCCCACCGCCTTGCGTCCAACCTCTTTGCGGGAAATTTCCGTCTTCTTGCCGTTCACGATCTTATATTCGATCCGATAGGAGATACGCACCCTGTTGTAGACAGTCGTGATCTGGTGGACGCCGATGAAGGCCCATTGCGACGAGACGCGTGAGATGCCGCCGGCGAAGGCCAGCGGACATGCGGAAAAGCAGTATGCACCATCCGAATAGGTGACGCCGACCGAGCTGCCATCCTTGGCGATAGCTGCGGCGCAACGCGCATCATCCTCCGGGCAATCCTTCAGTCGCGTGCCCCCTATGGCTGTTTCCAGGCCTGCCTTGCGGATCATCCGGCCCATTGCATAGGCGGCATCCACCTCACCGCCTTCTGACTGGAAGACGACGGGCAGTTTGCGGTCCCCGATTTTCTTCAGAACTCTTCTAAGCTGGGCGGGAGTATCGGCGGTTATGCGGCCCTCCGCCGATATCCATTCAGGACAGTCTTCTATACAGAGGAGGCTGTGTACGATGATGAAACGCATCGGGGGCTGCCCTGCCGGCTTCTTCTGCCCAGCCGCCTGCGAAGGCGCGGCACCGATCGACAAGTTCAACAAAAGAAAAACAAGTACTGCCAGAGAAAACAGATGCTTAAAAGCCAGAGCAGGTGCAAAGCGCACGATTAAATCGCCTCAGTTATACATGATAATACGCCTATCAATTGCATCGTGCCGCAGCAAGCCAGATTTCGACGCCTCTCGCTGCTCAAGCTCTTCCGGCGTGATTCTCTTCGCCCCCGGAGCAGGCGAGATCCGCAGCTATCCCGCCGCGGAAGAAGTCAAAGATACCACAACGCTATTTGCACAAGCCCCAACTCAACCGAGGCGCGCGCAGTCGTGACTATTTCTGCGCGTTTCGTACTAATCGGCTTGAGATAAGGCGATTGGGACTAGCATCCAGCAGTGTTTGTGTATTTGATAGCGTTAACATTGGGGCTGCCGGAGGCGTACAAATGTCTTATATGACCACCTCTGAAAGACAGTCGTTGCTTGCGGCGGAACTTGCTGTTGCAGGAACGCGCGGCCTGTTTGCACAAGGGCTCGGCAGGGTCTCTGCGGCTTTCGGACTGTCCTATGCGACGCTGATGCACGCTCCCTCGCCGGAAGACCTCCTCCTGAAACCGCTACTGATCGAAAGCTCGCTTCCCGCGGCCTATATCAGAGACTTCGATCGCGCCAACATGATGCGGGGTTGCCCTTTCGGCGTACGGCTGAGGGAGTCGGCCGTGCCGCAGGCCTGGCACCTCGACGATACGGTCAATGGACAGGCTTTTCCAGCCGAACTGCGCGCCTTGATGCTGCGCCATGCGATACCTGCGGGTGTTGCCATGCCGACGATTGCACTCGATGGGCAGCGCCTGGTCTTCTGGTTCTGCGGCGAGCGTGCGGCGCTCGGCCAGAGCGAGGTCAACGAGCTGGCGATCATCATCCTGCATGCCCTCGACGCATACAATGCCGTCAGGCGCAACGAGGAAAACGCGCACAATGCGCTGTCGGCGCGTGAACTTGAAGTCGTGCGCTGGACGGCACAGGGCAAGACTTCGATCGAAATCGGCCAGATCCTGGCGCTCTCCGATCACACGGTAAACGCCTACATGACCAACGCGATCAAGAAACTCGATTGCGTCAATCGCACCCAGTTGGTAGCAAAAGCAATTCGATTGAAGCTGATCAGCTGAAAAATCAGAAGAGGGTCAGCACGTCGTCCCGTGATTGGGAGAATCGTGTCTCTTCGTTTCGAACAGCCTGTCGTCGACAAGATAGCACAGTCCCGCGTCCATATCGGCATCATGGATGCGGAAATCGTCCAGATGGTTGCGGCCTATCGCCTTTTGGCTTCTGGCGCATCGACATCGAAACCGGACATTTCTTTGCAAGCGAGGATGTGCACACGATCTTCGATCTTCCCTATAGCGACGGGCCGGTCAATCTGGCCGAACTGATGTCTCGAATTCACGCCGAAGACCGCAGCCTGATCGCCCAGACCTCCGAGGAGGCAAGCCGTCACGGCGTCGGCTTCCATTCGTCTATCGCGTCCACAACCGGCTCGGCGTTACAAATTGGTGCGCAGCATCGGCCGCTTCCGTGACGATGCCAGCGGCGGCGGCATCGTCGGCGTCACCTATGAATTCGTCGAGAGGCTGCGCGTCGTTGGCTGCGAGGATCATACGGGGCGCCGCTGACGCGCAACGCTCTAACGATCGAGCACCGACCGGATCTCGACGAGGTTCGAGCGCACCCTCAGAATATAGAAGCCCATGGTCGCGAGGTGGCTCGGCATGATCCAGCCATCTTCGCGGCCGTTCGAGATGATCGAGGGCTGGATGCGCAGTGCCGCCTGGAACTGCCGCGTAGTGCCGCTCCAAATCGCGCCGAGATTGCGTTCCTGCACCACCTGCGAGAAATCCGCCTGTGCAGCCGTCAGGATGGCGTAATAGGCATAAAGCTGGCCGTAGGCGAACCAGAACCGGTCGTCGGCACGCGTATCGAACCAGCCGCGATTATGGTGTTCCGAACGCTCGGCGAGCATGTCGGAAGTGGCGCCGAGATCGTTGGCGATGCGGTCGATGAACTGCATCAGATTGTCGGCGCGGCCGTCGAAAATAACGTTGCAGGCGGACAGATCAGTATTGAACTTGCGCAGGCTGCCGATCGCCGAGCGGTAGTAGGAAGGCGTTGGCGTTTTAGGCCCGAACGGATTGAGCCCGAAATACCAGCTATATTCGTCGAACTGCAGATTGCCGCGCGCGCTCTGCAGATCGTTGTTGATGCCAGACGTGCCGCGCACGCGCCCGAGTGTATCGACAAGTTCCGCCGAGGTACGCCGGACTGCCTGGTTGATGCCACGCTGGAACGAGGCCTTGTTGTCGAGGAAGGGCGTGTGATCCCAGTCGATCCCGAAGAAGCCCATTTTGTAGAGCAGCATGGAAGAAATCCATGCGTTCTGGTTGACGTTGAAATCGGTAAGGTCAGCCGTGACATCGACAATGGCTGAGCGCTGACAGGTCTTGATGGCCGCGCCGCTCGCGCCCTCGGCGGACGGCAGTTCCTGCCCGGCGGCAATCTTGCGTTCCGAAAAGCGGTATTGGTCGACGAAGGCAGTGTTGAAGTTCGACCAGACCTGCGTCTGCCAGAAGAAATAGCCGTAAAGTACGGCGAAGAGCGCCACGAATGCGATGATCGGCAGCCGGATCAACCAGCTCCGGCGCTGGTACCAGCCATGCGCGCCAAGAAAGGGCCAAAAGGCCCAGGCGGAAAACAGGCGGGCCCAGCGGCCGATCGTCTGGCCGATCCGCCTGAAAAAACCGGCAATCCGGTCAAGCATCGTCGTCTCCTGTCAGGCGAGGCGAACACTACCGCGCCGCGCGTTTTAGACGCGCTAAGGACGCTGTAGCACTTTGAGTCACTGCATAATTCCTTAAATGGTTCCAATCTAAGGAATTATGCAGGAGGACATCGCCGCCCCGCTGCATCCACATATGCGCTCGCCAGCCCGAGCACAACAAGAGCCCTCGATTTTTACGAATGAAGCAGCGCGAACCGCGCGCGTCACGGCTCAGGAACGCAGGAACGGCAACCTGAAGCGGAAGGATCTGCGCGCCGTATCGATGAGCGGCGCTCCCGACGTTTCCGGTGCCAGCTCGGCGTAAGCCGGAAATTTTCCGGCGACGTCGAGGTCGGCCCGGCTCTTGCGCCGCTCCAGATCCTGGGCGACCAGCATATCCTTCTCAAACAGCCTGATCGGGGTTGCAATATCGGGGAACAGTTCCGGCTTGATCCTGACCTTCATGCCTGGCCGGTCGGTATCGACCTGCGCCTGATAGATGATCAGCCGCTCCTCGACATCGATCATCAGCTTGCGCAGCAAGACGTTGCAGGCACCGATCCGGCCATTCAGCGAATCGACGAAAGCCTGGAACAGGCCGATGAAGCGCTCGCGCCGCTGGCTGTCGTCCCGCATCTCGTGCTCCTCGGCCGAAATTCGTTCGGCCTCTGCCTTCAACGCCCGCCGCTCTGCCTCCATCTGCTCCCAGTGCGCCCTGTTGCCATAGACGCCGATACGGCCCTGCGTCGTCAGTGCTTTGGCGTTGAGCTCCTTCATCTTCAGGCGGGCGATATCGATGGAATCGACCAGCCGGCGCCGTTGCTCGACAATGCCCACGAGCCCGTGCTCGGCTATCTTGTGGCGTTCGATGATCGAGGTGCGCTGGCTCACGATCAGCCTGGCGAGCGCGTCCGATTTCGCCAAGAGATCGAGTAGCCGCTCGATGACCGGCGCCTCGCGCACGCGTTCGGTATACATGCGCCACATTCTCTGGCGCGACGTCCAGCCTGCCATTTTCTCGCGCAGCGTCAATCCGCGGAAACTATCGAGATCGGCCGAAACCTCCGCCGTCATCCGGTCCAATGTGAAGACCAGTTCGGCAAGCAACGCATCGAGCGCCGTGCCATCGGCAATATGGGCCTGGAAGCGCGCGTTCTGTTCGAGAAAAACCTGGTCGGCCGACCGCGTTTCGTCGCTGTCAAAGCCGCGGATGCAGGCTTCGCAATAGGCTCCCTCGGCCGCAATCTTTTCGGCAAGGCCGCCTGCGGATTCGTACAGGCTATCGAATGGCGGGGCTCTGCGCACCTAATCTCTCCAGGGAATCTTCTGCCTCAAGCTAGAGCATAACGCCGAAAAGTGTGAGCGGTTAGCATCGAGGGAGCTTCTAACTAGACGCGCTCGGAGCGCCGCTCGGCTTTCAGCTCCTCAAGGAACGCCACGGGCTCGACCTCCGTAGGTTCCCCGCTAGCTTGCCTTCGACGCATTCCCGTCTAACGAATTCGAGCTCCAGGGCGCTCTCTTCATAGACGGTCTCAGACCGGCTCGGCCATCCAGGCCCCATTCATTTCGTCGTCCCAGTGCCTGCGGCAGAGCGAGACATATTTCTCATTGCCGCCGACATCGATCTGCGCGCCTTCGTGCAGCACCTTTCCCTGCGCGTCCAGCCGCACCACCATCGTCGCCTTACGCCCGCAATGGCAGATCGTCCGCACCTCGCGCATTTCGTCGGCAATCGCCAAAAGCTCCTGTGAGGCTGGAAACAGCTTGCCCTGAAAATCCGTCCTTAGCCCGTAGACCATCACGGGGATGCCGAGCCGGTCGACGATGCGGGCAAGCTGCCAGACATGGAGAGGCGTCATGAAATGCGCCTCGTCGACGAAGACGCAAGAGATCGGCGCCCCTTCACCGCTCAGCGTCATGACCAGTCGGAACAGATCCTCGTCCGGTTCGAAGGGAATGGCGCTCGCCTCCAGCCCGATCCGCGAGCCGATCACGCCCCGGCCGGCGCGCTCGTCGAAGGCGGCGATCAGCTGCACCGTGCGCATGCCGCGCTCCTGGTAATTATAGGAGGCCTGCAGCAGCATCGTCGATTTGCCGGCATTCATCGTCGAATAGTTGAAATAGAGCTTTGCCATCAGAGTCTCCTTGATCGGTTATTGAAAGCTCGGAGTGGCAAAGAAAAGACCCGCAAGGGCAATAATCACAGGAATCGCCGTCTGAACTCCGTCGAAAGCCTCGAAAACCGGGCACATCGGAAAAACCGCAAACGTCGCAATCGCACCCTCCGATACGACGCAAACGCACTGAGGTCGCTTGTCAAACTGGGTTATTGGTGATTGGCTTGGGGACCTAAAGACTGGGAGTCTAAAATGAAAACAACAAGCACATTCAAACTCGTCACTGCAACTGCCGTCGCCGCCCTCTCCGTTGCGACCGCCGCCTTCGCCGCCGATCCCGACAGCTGCTCCACCGTCCGCTTCTCCGACGTCGGCTGGACTGATATCACCGCTACGACGGCGACCGCCTCCGTCGTCCTGAAAAGCATCGGCTACCAGACCGACATCAAGGTCCTCTCGGTGCCGGTCACCTATACCTCGCTGAAGAACAAGGACATCGACATCTTCCTCGGCAACTGGATGCCGACGCAGGAAAAGGACGTTCGCCCCTACATCGATGACAAGTCGGTCGAATCCTTCGGCCCGAACCTCGTCGGCGCCAAGTACACGCTCGCCACCAACGCCAAGGGTGCCGAGCTCGGTATCAAGGATTTCAAGGATATCGCCGCCCACAAGGACGATCTCGACGGCAAGATCTACGGCATCGAGCCCGGCAATGACGGCAACCGCCTCGTCATGGATCTGATCGAAAAGAACACCTTCGGAATGAAGGATATGGAAGTCGTCGAATCCTCCGAACAGGGGATGCTCGCCCAGGTCGCTCGGGCCGAGAAAGCAGGGAAGCCCGTCGTCTTCCTCGGCTGGGAACCCCATCCGATGAACACCAACTTCAAACTGACCTACCTCACAGGCGGCGACGACGTCTTCGGTCCCGACTTCGGCGGTGCCAAGGTCTACACAAATGTCCGCGCCGGTTACCTCGGCGAATGCCCGAATGTCGGCTCCATGCTGAAGAACCTGACGTTCTCCCTCGACATGGAGAACCAGATCATGGGTAAGATCCTCGACGACGGCAAGGAGCCGGAAGCTGCGGCTACCGAATGGCTGAAGGCCAACCCGTCGGCGCTCGCGCCCTGGCTCGCCGGCGTCAAGACCCGCGACGGCAAGGGCGACGCGCTGGCGGCCGCCAAGACCAGCCTGGGCCTTTGATCACATGAACGGGGCGGCTCGCCGCCCCGTTTCATTTTTGTCCGATTGTTAATTTTTTCGGGATAGGCGCGCTCTTGAATTGGATCACCGACTCTAAGATTCCCATCGGCCCATTGGCCAAATCCTTCGTGGACTGGCTGACCTCGAATGGCGAATGGTTCTTCAACCAACTTGCCTTTCTGCTGTCGCACGTCATCGACGGCCTGCTCTTCGTGTTGCAAAAGCCGCATCCGCTGATCGTCATTGCGGTCATTTCCGCCCTCGCTTTTTGGCTGCGGCGGTCGATCGCGATTACGCTCTTTACCTGTGTTGGGCTGCTGCTCATCATGAATCAAGGATACTGGAAGGAGACTACGGAGACGCTCGCGCTTGTGCTCGCCTCCACCTTCGTCAGCATGGTGATCGGTATTCCACTGGGTATCGCGGCCGCCCGCCGCGCCTGGGTCTATGCAGCCATGCGCCCCGTACTCGATTTGATGCAGACCATTCCGACATTCGTCTACCTGATCCCGGCGCTGATCCTGTTCGGCCTCGGAATGGTTCCGGGCTTGATCGCGACTGTCATCTTTGCGATCCCCGCTCCCATCCGATTGACGCGTCTCGGTATCATCTCGACGCCACCCTCCCTCGTCGAAGCCGCGGTCGCCTTCGGCGCGCGGCCGATGCAGGTGCTGCGCAAGGTCGAGCTTCCCTTCGCCGCGCCGCAGATTATGGCGGGTCTCACCCAGACCATCATGCTGTCGCTGTCGATGGTGGTCATCGCCGCACTCGTCGGCGCCGATGGTCTCGGCGTGCCCGTCGTGCGTGCGCTGAACACTGTCAATGTCGCAAAAGGCTTCGAAGCCGGTCTCTGTATCGTCATCCTGGCGATCATTCTCGACCGCATGTTCCGCACGGCGGGTGAAGGAGAGGGCGCATGACCGCGGTAAGCTTCAAGGATGTCAGCATTATCTTCGGCGATCGGCCGGAAGCCGCCCTTGCCATGGCCGACCAGGGCAAAACGCGCGACGAGATCGGCGCCGCGACCGGCCTGGTGCTGGGCGTCGCCAATGCCTCGCTGACGATCGAGGAAGGCGAGATCCTCGTGCTGATGGGCCTTTCCGGTTCGGGCAAGTCGACTTTGCTGCGCGCCGTCAACGGGCTCGCTCCCGTGGTGCGCGGTGACGTCGCGGTCTCCACGACCACCGGCCTCGTCAACCCTTACAAATGCAATGCCAAGGCGCTGCGCGAACTGCGCACCCACACCGTCTCCATGGTGTTCCAGCAGTTCGCCCTCCTGCCCTGGCGCACCGTCGCCGAAAATGTCGGCTTCGGTCTCGAACTCGCCGGCATGCCGGAGGCCGAACGCAAGGCCCGCGTCGGCGAGCAGCTCGAACTCGTCAACCTGACGAAATGGGCGAACCGTAAGGTCAACGAGCTGTCAGGCGGCATGCAGCAGCGTGTCGGCCTTGCCCGAGCCTTTGCCACCGGCGCCCCGATCCTGCTCATGGATGAGCCCTTCTCTGCGCTCGACCCGCTGATCCGCACCCGCCTCCAGGACGAACTCCTGGAGTTCCAGCGGCGGCTGAAGAAGACCATTCTCTTCGTCAGCCACGATCTCGACGAGGCCTTCCGCATAGGCAACCGCATCGCCATCATGGAGGGCGGTCGGATCATTCAGTGCGGAACGCCGCACGACATCGTCAAGAACCCCGCGGACCAGTATGTCGCCGACTTCGTGCAGAACCTCAACCCGATCAACATGCTGACGGCTGCCGACGTTATGCAGCCCGGCCTGGGCCAGACCGCTGCCGGTATGAGCGTCAGCGCCACGGCCCGCGCCGCGACCCCGCTCGTCGATGTCCTCGACGTACTCGCCCGCCAGCCGGGCAGCATCGGCATCGTGGAAAACGGCACCGTCATCGGCACCATCACCGCCCAGGATATCGTCGCCGGCCTCACGCGCCATCGCCGCAAGGAGGACGCTTGATGTTTTCGATCCGCTTTGCCACAAAGCGGACATGAAAGATCAGCCCTCGCCCTTACGCGAAACCGACGACGAGGCCCGTAGGCTCGCCCGCGTGCTGCTGCGCTCCGCACGGTACGCGGCAATTGCCGTTCTCGATCCCGACACTGGTTTTCCCTTTGCCAGCCGTGTCCTTCTCGCTACCGATGTCGACGGCGCGCCCGTTATCCTCGTTTCGAAGCTTTCGGCTCACACGAAAGCGCTAGTACGAGACCCGCGCGCCTCGTTGCTGACCGGTGAGCCGGGCAAAGGCGATCCGCTTGCCCATAGCCGGCTGACGACCCAATGCACGGCGGAGCCGATTGAGCATGGTCATCGGTTCCACGAGCGCATTCGCACGCGTTTTCTCGATCGCCATCCCAAGGCAAATCTCTATATCGATTTCCCCGATTTTCTGTTCTTCCGTCTCAAACCGGAGCAGGCGAGCCTCAACGCCGGCTTCGGCCGCGCCTACCATCTCGACGGCGGGGATCTCATCATCCAATCGCCGGCAATCGAAGAGATTGCCGCCAAAGCGGCCGAAACAGTGCGAGATTTAGTAGAGCGCCATCCCGATGTGGCGGAAACCCTTGCAGCGCGCTTAAAAGCCCCGAAATCGGCTTCTTGGCGCATCTGCGGCATCGATCCGGCGGGCTTTGAAATCATTTCCGGCGACTTTTTGCTGCGATACGAATTCGAAACGCCCGCTGTGGATTCCGATCACATTTGTTCAAACATATCTAAAATAGCATACTCGATACCTTAATTTTAGGTATATACAATCTTCGAGCCCAGTTGCTAATTTTGCCGCGGGCTCCGGCAGACAGCCCTTACCAATAGATGATGTACGTTTCGCATTAGGAAGATAAGAATATGGAAACCCCTGATTTGGCTGACCACACGAATGTGGCGGCAGCACTATTGTCAGCCATGGCCAACCCCAAAAGATTGCTGATCCTGTGCAGCCTGGTGAAGGGCGAAGTCGCCGTCGGCGTACTTGCCACACAAGTCGGCCTCAGCCAGTCGGCGCTTTCACAGCACCTTTCGAAACTGCGCGCGCAGAAGCTTGTCAAGACCCGCCGCGACGCCCAGACCATCTACTATTCGAGCACATCCGAGCCTGTCATGAAGATCTTGGCGACGCTCGAAGACATCTACCTCGTTCCGAGCCGAAATAGATCCGCAGCCTGATGATAGCGCTGACATAACAGTCGGCCGGTGCCGCGCCGCATGGGAATACCCCTGGGAGCATCGGCAACGTATTTCAGCACCTAAACCTTAAAGACACGACCGGCAAATCACGCGATTTGCCGGTCGTTTTTTTCAGGATTCTGTGTGACCTTCGTCTGATGCCTGTCATCAGCCCAACCGCCGACTTCTTGCCGGCGACGCAACATCGGATGCTGAACAGAAGGGAAGCGTTGGGACTTTTCTCGTTGACGCGTTGGGAAGCGCTGATAATTTGACCGGGCAGTAAAAATTCGGACGAAAAACCCCTCGGGAATGGGCCGCCAACGGCCAGGAGAACAGCATGTCCAACCGCCTCAATGCACCGAATGATCTTCGTGCCTTCTGGATGCCCTTTACGGCCAATCGCCAGTTCAAGAAGGAGCCGCGGTTATTCGTCGGCGCCAAGGACATGTATTATACCACCCATGACGGTCGTCAGGTGTTGGACGGCACGGCTGGCCTCTGGTGCGTCAACGCCGGCCACTGCCGCCCGAAGATCACCGAAGCGATCCGCCAGCAGGCGGGCGAACTCGATTACGCGCCGGCTTTCCAGCTCGGCCATCCCAAGGCGTTCGAACTGGCGAACCGCCTGGTCGATATCGCTCCGGAAGGCATGAACCACGTCCTCTACACCAATTCCGGTTCCGAATCCGTCGAGACTGCCCTCAAAGTCGCGCTTGCCTATCACCGCGTGAAGGGTAACGGTTCGCGTTTCCGCCTGATCGGCCGCGAGCGCGGCTATCACGGCGTCAATTTCGGCGGCATCTCCGTCGGCGGCATCGTCGCCAACCGAAAGATGTTCGGCACGCTCCTGACCGGTGTCGATCACATGCCGCACACCCACCAGCCCGGCAAGAACAACTTCACCCGCGGCGAACCTGAGCATGGCGGCGACATCGCCACCGAACTCGAGCGCATCGTCACGCTGCATGATGCCTCCACCATCGCGGCCGTCATCGTCGAGCCGGTGGCCGGCTCCACGGGCGTCCTGATTCCGCCGAAGGGCTACCTGCAGAAGCTGCGCGAAATCTGCACCAAACACGGCATCCTTCTGATCTTCGACGAAGTCATCACCGGCTTCGGCCGTCTCGGCGCCCCCTTCGCCGCGCAATATTACGACGTCAGGCCCGACATGATCACCACCGCCAAGGGGCTGACCAACGGCGTCATTCCGATGGGCGCCGTCTTCGTCACCTCCGAAATCCATGACGCCTTCATGAACGGCCCGGAGCACATGATTGAGTTCTTCCACGGCTATACCTATTCCGGGAACCCGATCGCTTCCGCCGCAGCCCTCGCCACGCTCGACACCTACAAGGAAGAAGGTCTGCTCACCCGCGCCGCTGAGCTTTCCGATTATTGGGCCGATGCACTGCATTCGCTCAGGGACTGCCCCAACGTCATCGACATCAGGAACACCGGTCTGATCGGCGCAATCGAACTTGACCCGATCGCCGGCGAGCCGACGAAGCGCGCCTTCACCGCCTTCCTGAAGGCCTATGAGAGCGGGCTTCTGATCCGCACCACCGGTGACATCATCGCGCTCTCACCACCGCTGATCATCGAGAAGCAGCATATCGACGAGCTCTTCGGCAAGCTGAGGACCATCCTTCAGAACAACATCTGAAGAGGCTCACGAAGGTCAGTGCCAAAGACCCGCGATGGACAATGTTCTCGCGGGTCTTTTCGTCTGAAAATGGAGACCTCAGCTCACAGAGGCGACGGAGAGGCAGAGGGCGAACTTTTTCAGGAGCTGGCGATCGAAATGCCCCTCGGCACCGAACATCCATTTCAGTGCCTGGCTGGCACTCCACGGCGCCTTGTATGGCCGCACAGAGGTAATGGCGTCATAAACATCGCAGATCGTGGCCATCCGCGCGTGGAGGCTCACCTCGCTGGCGGGCAAGCTGCGCGGATAGCCCTTGCCGTCGATGCGTTCGTGATGATTGAGGCAAACGTCGAGAACGATGTCCGACATGCCCTCCTGCCGCGACAGGATCGCGTGCCCCTTCTCCGGATGGCCCCGAAGCAAGCCGATCTCATCCTTTTCCAGAGGCCCTGCCTTGTTCAGCACCTCAATTGGAACTTCAAGCTTACCGACATCGTGCAGCAAACCCGCAGTGCCGAGCATCCGAATCGTATGCTCGTCAAGTGCGAGATGGCGGCCGAAAAGGATCATCAGCGCGCTCACCGAAATGGAATGCAGGAAGGTTACCTCGTCCTTTGATTTCAGGCGCGTGACGCTCAGGAACACCGCAGGGTTCTCATCCATCGACTTGGAGACGGACGAGATCACCGGCGCCACATGATCTATGCTGACGCCATCGCCGTTCCGCAGCTTTGCGAAAGCCTGTTCCAACAACGGCATGGATCTCTGGACGGTGTCGCGCGCGGCCTGAATGTCGATCTCGACGTCACGGCCCGGCAGGCCGTTGGTATCGAGCCCCTTGCTGGTATTGATGACGACGCCGGCAGTGCCGCATTTACGAATTTTTGCAGCATCAACTTCGCGTCGCAGGGAAAATCTGCGCTTGGACAAAAACGGATCCTGCCACAGGCCCTCGACAACCTCCACAAACATTCCGATACACACCTGACCGGCGTCGATACGCTTGAGCATCAGATCTCTGTTTCCCGATAGCTAATTCTTTGTACAGGACTCTTTTTCAATGCGGCGGTATTCGGGGTCTCCTTGATACTACTGCCCTTGGCCAAACTAACGGTTAATAGGAAAGCTAAAGACAACCTTATGGAGGTGATTTTGTCCGGAGGCAGGTCGTGACCATTCGCCGCCTCGCCTCTGAAAATCATGGAAAATCGAAGGAAATGATCGGTTTCGACTGAATTCTCGGCCGGATGGGCCGAATTTTCTTTCCATTTTGTTATGAACTTGCGCAATCTCATCAAAATTTCTAGAAATCTCGCCAGAGCCCTCACCGAGTCAAACATGGCCGGCGGGTTCGCTGATCGCACCGTTACCGGTCGTCCTTGGCACAGCCTCTGAAGGCTGTTGAATGATCGGGAAAGCCGGCGCGGCACATCATCGCGGGTCGACGACCCCATCCAAGGAGACAGACAATGACCCTCAAGACATTGACGACGACCCTCGTCGCGTCACTCGCCTTTGCGCCGCTTGCCCATGCCGATATCACCGTCGGCCTGATCGCGCCCCTGACCGGTCCCGTCGCCGCCTATGGCGATCAGGTGAAGAACGGCGCTCAGACTGCCGTCGATGAGATCAACAAGAAGGGCGGCATTCTCGGTGAAAAAGTCGTGCTGGAACTGGCCGACGATGCCGGCGAACCGAAGCAGGGCGTTTCCGCCGCCAACAAGCTTGTCGGCGACGGCATCCGCTTCGTCGTCGGCCCGGTGACATCGGGCGTAGCGATCCCCGTGTCGGACGTTTTGGCTGAAAACGGCGTGCTGATGGTCACCCCGACCGCGACAGCTCCCGACCTCACCAAGCGCGGCCTCGCCAACGTGCTGCGCACCTGCGGCCGCGACGATCAGCAGGCCGAAGTCGCCGCCAAATTCGTGCTGAAGAATTTCAAGGACAAACGCATTGCCATCGTCAACGACAAGGGCGCCTACGGCAAGGGTCTTGCCGACGCCTTCAAGGCGACGCTGAATGCCGGCGGCGTCACCGAAGTCGTCAATGACGCAATCACACCAGGCGACAAGGATTTCAGCGCCCTCACCACCCGCATCAAGGCCGAAAAGGTCGACATCGTCTATTTTGGCGGCTACCACCCGGAAGGCGGCCTGCTCGCCCGCCAACTGCATGACCTCTCCGCCAACGCGATGATCATCGGCGGCGACGGCCTCTCCAATACGGAATTCTGGGCGATCGGAACCGATGCGGCGGGAGGCACGCTGTTCACCAACGCTTCCGACGCCACCAAGAACCCGGACTCAAAGACTGCCGCCGAAGCGCTTAACACTAAGAACATTCCGGCCGAGGCGTTTACGCTCAATGCCTACGCCGCGGTCGAAGTCCTGAAAGCCGGTATCGAAAAGGCCGGCAGCGCTGAGGATGCGGAAGCCGTCGCGGCTGCACTGAAGGGCGGCATGGAGGTTCGGACCGCCATCGGCAAGCTCACCTACGGCGAGACCGGCGACCTGACCTCGCAGAGCTTCTCGCTCTATAAGTGGGAAGGCGGGAAGATCGTCGCTGCGGAATAATCCCAGATTTGCAGATTGCGACCGGGCGCTATAAGCGCCCGGTTTCGTTTGTGGCATCGCATGTCGCGGCAGATCGGTTATAAGTTCCGGAATCGGTTTGCAATGTGAGCGGTGCCATGACCAACAGACTCGAACGTCTCATCGACCAGGGTGTGGGCCGTGTCCCCGCCGACATCGTGCTGAAGGGCGGCAGCTTCTTCGATCTCGTCACCGGCGAAATCGTCCGCTCGGACATCGCCATCGGCGCTGACCGCATTGTTGGCACTGCGGGCGATTATGCGGGCGAGACCGAGATCGACATCTCGGGCAGAATAGTCGTTCCGGGCTTCATCGACACGCATCTGCACATCGAATCCTCGCTGGTGACGCCGCATGAATTCGACCGCTGCGTCCTGCCCTATGGCGTCACGACCGTTATCTGCGATCCGCACGAGATCGCTAATGTGCTCGGCGCCGAGGGCATCGAATTCTTCCTTAAATCCGCGCTGGAGACGATCATGGACATCCGCGTCCAGCTCTCCTCCTGCGTGCCGGCCACACATCTTGAAACTGCGGGCGCCGACCTGCCGATCGAAAGCCTGCTGCCATTCCGCGAACATCCGAAAGTCATCGGCCTTGCCGAATTCATGAATTTCCCCGGCGTGATCCACAAGGATCCCGTCTGCATGGCTAAGCTCGACGCCTTCCAGGGCGGCCATATCGATGGCCACGCGCCGCTTCTCTCCGGCAAGGACCTCAATGGCTATCTCGCGGCCGGCATCCGCACCGAGCATGAGTGCACGAGCGCCACCGAGGCGCTGGAAAAGATTCGCAAGGGCATGCACATCCTGGTGCGCGAGGGCTCTGTCTCCAAGGACCTCGCCGCGCTGATCCCCATCATCACCGAGCGGCTTTCACCCTACCTCGCGCTCTGCACCGACGACCGCAATCCGCTCGATATCGCCGAACAGGGCCATCTCGATCATATGATCCGCACGGCGATCGCGAGCGGCGTCGAGCCGCTCGCCATCTACCGCGCCGCCTCGATCTCTGCCGCACAGGCCTTCGGCCTTAGAGACCGCGGCCTGGTGGCCCCGGGCTGGCGCGCCGATCTCGTTGTTCTCGACAGCCTGCAAAGCTGCCGTGCAGAGATGGTTTTTTCCGCCGGCCGCCGCGTCACCGACGAGCTTTTTGCCACGCGCAAACCGGTCGCCCCGATCGGCCTCGACAGCGTCAAGGCCCGGCGGGTCAATGCCGCCCATTTTGGAGTACCGGTCACCGAGGGCGAAACATCGGTCATCGGCGTCATGCCGGGCAAGATCATCACCGAGCATCGCCGCTACCGCCTGCCGGCCAAGGGCAACGAAGCGACGGTCGATCTAACCAACGACATCATCAAGGTCGCCGTCATCGAGCGCCACGGCAAGAACGGAAATCATGCCAATGGCTTCGTCCAGGGCTTCGGCCTGAAGAAGGGTGCGATCGCCTCCACTGTCGGCCATGACAGCCACAACATCTGCGTCGTCGGGGTCGATGAGGACGACATGGCGCTCGCCGCAAATCGCCTCGGAGAGATCAAGGGCGGCTTCGTCGTTGTTGAGGATGGCAAGATCACCGGCGAAATCGCGCTACCCGTCGCCGGCCTGATGAGCATCGAGCCTTACGAGAAAGTGCGCGACACGCTGCACCATCTGCGCCAGGCCGCCTTGGCACTCGGCGCCACGCTGGAAGAGCCCTTCCTCCAGCTGGCCTTCCTGCCGCTGCCCGTCATCCCGCATCTGAAGATTTCCGACCGTGGCATGGTCGACGTGGACAAGTTCGCGCTGATCGGGTGAGTAGCGCCGGGTTGGGTGGGCTTACTGCCAGGCCTCCGGCAATTCACCCTCAACAGGTTTCGCAACGGGCACCTTCCCGAGCAGCTTCGAGAGGCCGCCAACCCGCGCACAAAATCCGTCCAGTGCCGCAAGCGCCACCGTCCCGGCACCGTCCACAGCCTCGTAGCCCGGCATGGCCAAGGGCTCTCCGAATACCATGCCGTCAGGCAGGCGGAATTCCGCCGGTTTGCGCGTCAGGTTGAAAACGAACAGCAGTTTCTCTCCGTCCTTTTCGCGGGTGAAGGCGAGCAGGTCCGGATTGGTGCCGATGAAGGTCATCTCGCCGTCAACAAGCGCAGGGTGGCTCTTCCGGAAGGCGAGCGTCCGGCGGTAGTGGTGCAGCACCGAGCTGTCGCTGTCCTCCTGTGTATCCACGGAAAGCGCAGCCTGCTCGTAAGGCACCGGCAGCCAGCTCTTTTCAGCCGAGGTGAAGCCTGCATGCGCCTTTCCGGCTTCCCATGGCATCGGCGTGCGGCATCCGTCGCGGCCCTTGAAGGCCGGCCAGAAGCGGATGCCGTAGGGATCGCGCAGATCCTCGAAGGCAAGCTCCGCCTCCGGCAATCCGAGCTCCTCGCCTTGATAAAGGCAAATCGAACCGCGCAGCGCCGCAAGTACGGAGATCGCGAGCTTGGCGATAACAGGCCGCTCCTCCTCCGTCAGCGCGAACCGGCTGACATGGCGCATGACGTCATGATTGGAGAAAGCCCAGCAGACCCAACCGTCGGTCACCGATTTCTGGAAGGCTTCGACGCAGCCGCGGATATGCGCGGCGGTGAAATCAGGCCCCAGCAGATCGAAGGTGTAGCACATGTGCAGCTTGTCGTCGCCACTCGTATAGGCGGCCACCGTCTTCAGCGAGCGAGCGCCGTCGCCGACTTCGCCGACGGTGGTGCGATCTTCATAGCGGTCGAGCAGCGCCCGAAAGCGCTTGAGAAAGCTGATATTTTCCGGCTGCGTCTTGTCGTAGAGGTGGTTCTGCATGCCGTAAGGATTGGTGTCGGGCGCATCGAGGCCCCCGTCACTGGTATCGGGCTCATGCGGCGGATTGCTTCGGAGCTGCTTATCGCAGAAATAATAGTTGACCGTGTCCAGCCGGAAGCCGTCGACGCCGCGGTCGAGCCAGAACTTCACCGTCTGCAGCACCGCCTCCTGCACTTCTTCGCTGTGGAAATTGAGGTCAGGCTGCGAAGTCAGGAAATTGTGTTGGTAATATTGCCGGCGCACGCCGTCCCATTCCCAGCCCGGGCCGCCGAAGATCGACAGCCAGTTGTTCGGCGCCGTCCCATCGGGCTTCGGATCGGCCCAGACATACCAGTCCGCCTTCGGATTGCTCCGGCTCGCCCGGCTCTCGACGAACCAGGGATGTCGGTCGGAGGTGTGCGAGATCACCTGGTCGATGATCACTTTGATGCCGAGCCTGTGCGCCTCGGCCATCATCTCGTCGAAATCGGCGAGCGTGCCGAAAATCGGGTCTACGTCGCAATAATCGGAAACGTCGTAACCCATGTCGGCCATCGGAGACTTGAAGAAGGGCGAAAGCCAGATCGCATCGACACCGAGGCTGGCGATATGTGGCAGCCGGCGGGTGATCCCCTTGAGATCGCCGAGCCCATCGCTGTTGGTGTCCTGAAACGAGCGCGGGTAGACCTGATAGATCACCGCTCCGCGCCACCAGTCCGCATTCCCGCCTGCCTGCAATGCCATCGGCTACGTCTCCTGCCTTGTTCGCGCTCGCCACACTAAAGCGGACGAAACAAAAGACAACCATGTGAAGCCGTTATGAATGGAGCCGAAACCGCTGCGACGCTTCGTCGCGATCCCGCAAGAGGGAGACGTATATAGGCTTGTCCACAACCGCAAACCAGCCTCCGGATTTGGGGTTGCAACGCAAAGCCTTTGCGATAAGGTGCGCACTGACCTGCACGTAAGAGGTCGAAAACCGGGAACAGATGTCTAATAAAGGCGCAAAGCCTAGAAAGGTGGACCCATGATGAACAAGTTCACGAAAAAATTTATCGCCTCCGCAATGCTTGGCACATTGCTGGCGTTTTCGGCGCACGCGGCGACGCTCAACATCCACAATGGTGGCGATCCGCAGTCGCTCGATCCGCAGAAACTTTCCGGCGACTGGGAGAATCGTATTGCCGGCGACATTTTCGAAGGCCTCGTCACCGAAGACGCCAAGGACAATCCGGTCCCTGGCCAGGCCGAAAGCTGGACCATTTCGCCTGACGGCAAGGTCTACACCTTCAAGCTCCGCGACGGCATCAAGTGGTCCGATGGCCAGCCGGTAACGGCAGGAGACTTCGTCTTCGCCTTCCAGCGCCTCGTCGATCCGAAGAACGCCGCCGACTACGCCTATTTGCAGTTCACCATCAAGAACGCCGAAAAGATCAATAAGGGCGAGATCACCGATCTCAGCCAGCTTGGCGTCAAGGCGATCGACGACAAGACACTCGAAATCACCCTGGAAAATCCGACTCCCTATTTCCTCAATGCGCTGATGCACTACACGGCCTATCCGCTGCCGAAGCATGTCGTCGAGGCGAAGGGCCAGGATTGGGTTAAGATCGGCAACATCGTCACCAACGGCCCATATAAGCCGGTCGAATGGGTTCCCGGCTCGCACGTCACAACAGTCAAGAACGACCAGTGGTATGGCACCAAAGACCTGAAGATCGACGGCGCCAAGTTCTTCGTGCTCGAAGACCAGGAAGCGGCGCTGAAACGCTACCGCGCCGGCGAATTCGACATCCTCACCGACTTTCCCACAGACCAGTACGAATGGATGAAGAAGAACCTGCCGGGCCAGGCGCATGTCGCCCCCTTCTCCGGCCTCTATTATTACGTCGTCAACTCGCAGAAGCCTCCTTTCAGCGACAAGCGCGTCCGCCAGGCTCTCTCCATGGCGATCAACCGCGAAGTGATCGGCCCGCAGATCCTCGGCACGGGCGAGCTTCCGGCCTATTCCTGGGTTCCGCCAGGCACTGCCAATTACGGCGAGCCGGCCTATGTCAGCTGGAAGGACCTGCCTTACAAGGACAAGGTCGCCGAGGCCAAGAAGCTGCTTGCCGACGCCGGATTCGGCCCAGATAAGCCGCTCCACGCGGTCCTCAGCTACAATACCAATGACAACCACAAGCGCATCGCCGTCGCGATCGCTTCGATGTGGAAGCCGCTCGGCGTCGATGTCGAGCTCGTCAACGCCGAAACCAAGGTGCATTACGACCAGATGCAGCGGGGCCAGGTGGAAATCGGCCGTGCGGGCTGGCTTGCCGATTACAACGACCCGGACAATTTCCTAAACCTCCTGGTGACGGGCGTGCAGATGAATTACGGCCGCTGGTCCAATCCTGAATATGACAAGCTGATCAAGGACGGCAATGCTCAGACGGACCTCACCAAGCGCGCCGAAATCTTCAAGAAGGCCGAGCAGCTGGCGCTTGATGAATCCGCCGCCCTGCCGATCTACTATTACGTCTCGAAGAATGTCGTTTCGCCAAAGATCGAAGGCTTCGTCGACAACATCCAGGACATCCACCGCACGCGCTGGCTGTCGATGAAAGAGTAAGGGAAAACGGTCCTTCCCGCACACTGCGGGAAGGACCGGCCCACGACCATGATCAAATACGCTCTCCGTCGCCTGCTGTCGACGATCCCCGTCATGTGGATCGCCGTGACAGCCTCGTTTTTCGTCCTGCGCCTCGCTCCCGGCGGCCCCTTCGATGGCGAAAGGCCATTGCCGCCGGTCATCCTCAAGAATCTTGCGGCCCACTACAATCTCGACAAGCCGCTGATCCAGCAATACCTGCTCTACGTCGGAGATCTGCTCAAGGGCGATCTCGGCCCCTCCTTCTCCAGTGAGGATTTCAGCGTCGCTCAGCAGATCATGATCGGTCTGCCCTATACCTTCACGATCGGCACGGCCGCCTTCCTGCTCGCCATCATCATCGGCGTGACCGTCGGCTGTCTCGGGGCGCTCTATCAGAACAAGACGCCGGACTACATTCTCGGTAGCCTGATCCTGATCGGCGTCGTGCTGCCGAACTTCCTGATCGCGCCGATTCTGCAATTGATCTTCGGCATCCATCTTGCCTGGTTTCCGGTCGGCGGCTGGGGTGACGGCTCGCTCAAATTCCTTGTCCTGCCGATCGTCGTTCTAGCCCTTCCCCATGCCGGGCGTATCTCGCGCATAACCCGCGGCTCGATGATCGAAGTGATGAACCAGAACTTCATCCGCACCGCCAAGGCCAAGGGCATCGGCCCGCGGCTGACGGTGATGCGCCACGCGCTGAAGCCCGCCATGATGCCGGTCGTCTCCTATCTCGGACCGGCGGCAAGCTACCTTCTCACCGGCTCGCTGGTTGTCGAGAGCATCTTCGGATTGCCCGGCATCGGCCGCTACTTCGTCAATGCGGCGTTGAACCGCGACTACGGCATGGTTCTCGGAACGGTCATCTTCTACATGGTGCTGATCGTGTTCCTGAACCTTCTCGTCGATATCGCCTATGCGTGGCTCGATCCGAAAGTGAGAAACCGATGATCCTCAATCCCGCAAAACGCGAGCTGCTCGCAGAGGAGCTTCTGCAGGCCGAAGGCCTGGCGCCCGAAGGCCGTTCGCTCACCAGGGATGCGCTTCGCCGCCTCGGGCGCAACAAGGCGGCCGTTCTGTCGATCGCCGTCCTCGGCCTCCTGATCCTCGCCGCCTTCCTCGGTCCCTGGTTCATTCCCTTCAACTACGAGGACCCGGATTGGGCCGCGTTCCGCATCCCGCCCTCGATCGAGACCGGCCATTATTTCGGCACCGACCCGAACGGCCGCGACCTTCTCGCCCGCGTGCTCTACGGCACCCGCGTCTCCCTGGCCGTGGCGCTGACGGCGACTGTCGTCTCGGTCGTCATCGGCGTACTCTACGGCGCGATATCGGGCTATATCGGCGGGAGGCTGGATGCAATCATGATGCGCTTCGTCGACATCATGTACGCGCTTCCCTACATCCTCTTCGTCATCCTGCTGATGGTGATCTTCGGCCGCAACGTCTATCTGCTCTTTGCCGCGATCGGCGCGCTGGAATGGCTGACAATGGCCCGCATCGTGCGCGGCCAGACGCTGTCGATCAAACATCGCGAATTCATCGAAGCGGCCCGCGCATCCGGGCAGCGGCCGTTCAAGATCATCGTCAAGCACATCATCCCGAACCTCGTCGGGCCGGTGGTCATTTTTGCGGCTCTGACAGTGCCTGAGATCATCGCCACGGAAAGCTTCCTTTCCTATCTCGGCTTCGGCGTACAGGAACCGCTGACCTCGCTCGGCACGCTGATCGCGGAAGGGACCGATGCGATGGAAAGCATGCCCTGGCTGCTGATCTTCCCGGCAAGCTTCCTCGTCGCCCTGCTGCTCAGCCTGCTCTTCATCGGAGACGGCCTGCGTGACGCGTTCGACCCGAAGGATCGATAGAATGCTCCAAGAAAAAGACATCCTGCTCGAACTCAAGGATTACTCGATCACCTTCGCAACTCCCGACGGCGAGGTGAAGGCGGTCTCCAACATGAACCTCACGGTGCGGCGCGGCGAGCGCATCGCGATCGTCGGCGAGTCCGGCTCCGGCAAGAGCCAGACCTTCCTCGGCATCATGGGCCTGCTTGCCAAGAACGGCCGGACGGCGGGTCAGGCGCTGCTCGAAGGCAAGGACGTGCTGTCGCTGAAACCGCGCGAGCTCGACCAGATCCGCGGCAAGGACATGGCCATGGTCTTTCAGGACCCGATGACAGCGCTGAACCCGTCGCTGAAGATTTCGCGGCAGCTGACGGAACAGTTGGAGGTTCACCGCGGCCTGACGTCGCGCGCCGCTTCGGACGCTGCCCTCGACATGCTGAAACGCGTCGGCATCCCCGACCCGACGCGGCGCTTCCACCTCTATCCGCACGAACTGTCAGGTGGCATGCGTCAGCGCATCGTCATCGCCATGGCGCTGCTCACCAAGCCGAAGCTCCTGATCGCCGACGAGCCGACGACGGCGCTCGACGTGACCATCCAGGCGCAGATCCTCGACCTTTTCAACGATCTGACGGCGGAGATGAACACGGCGCTTGTCATGATCACCCACGATCTTGGCGTCGTTGCCGGTCTCGCCGACCGCGTCGCCGTCATGTATGCCGGCCGCATCGTCGAGGAGGCGCCGGTCGACGAACTCTTCGATAGTCCCGCCCATCCTTATACGGCCGCGCTGCATGCCTCGATCCCGCGCCCGGACCAGGATGTCGATGATCTCGTCGTCATCCCCGGCCGCCCACCGAACCTGCAGCACCTGCCGAAGGGCTGCAATTTTTCGCCGCGCTGTTCGCAGGTCCAGGATGATTGCATCGACCGTCCGCCTTCCCTCGAACCGTTGGCGCCGCGCCACTGTGCGGCCTGTTACCATCCGTTTCCGCGCCGTGAGGAGTTGCTGAACCATGGCTGATCGCTCGCTTCTGAGGGTCGAGAACCTGACGACCCAGTTCGAACTGCCGGCGAAAGGCCTCTTCAAGCCGCCGGTCTTCCTCACCGCCGTCAACAATGTCAGCTTCGATCTCGCCGAAGGCGGCACGCTCGGTGTTGTCGGCGAATCCGGCTGCGGCAAATCCACACTCGGCCGGTCCATTCTGCGGCTCTTGAAATCGCAGAAGGGCCGCATCCTCTGGCAGGGCCGCAATCTTCTCGACCTCACGGAGGAGGAAATGCGTGCCGCTCGCCGCGACATGCAGATCATCTTCCAGGATCCGATCGCCTCGCTCGACCCGCGCATGACGGTTGGAGACATCATCGCCGAACCGCTCACTGTTTTCGAACCGAAGCTTGCGAAGGCCGAGCGTACCCAGCGCGTGCGCGAAATCATGGGCGCCGTCGGCCTGGTGCCGGAGATGATCAACCGCTATCCGCACGAATTCTCCGGAGGCCAGGCGCAACGCATCGGCATTGCGCGTGCGATCATCACCAAACCGAAGCTCATTGTCTGTGACGAACCCGTTTCGGCCCTCGACGTTTCAATCCAGGGCCAGGTCATCACGCTTCTGCGCAGGCTGCGTAGGGAGTTCGGCCTGACGCTGATCTTCATCAGCCACGACCTCTCGGTCGTGCGCCTGATCTCCGATGATGTGCTGGTACTCTATCTCGGCCGCGTGGTGGAATCAGGCGACTGCGCCACTGTCTTCGATCATCCCGCTCACCCCTATACACAGGCGCTGTTTTCCGCCGCACCGATCCCGGATCCGAAGCTTGCGCGCCTGCGCACCCGCATCCGCCTGCAGGGCGATCCGCCCTCGCCGCTCAGCCCGCCGAAAGGCTGCGTCTTCTCTCCCCGCTGCTGGAAGGCGACCGACATCTGCCGCACGGAAATGCCGCCGACCGAAGAGGTTCGTCCCGGTCAGAAGGCGGCCTGCTATCATATGGACCGGCCGTGAGTGGAGGCCGCATGAAGCGGCCTTCGCTCGTAACACTTGTCACGTCCCCTTCGCGGTGAATCGGCCAAAACACACATGCGTCGGAATCTATAATCTCCGATAACAAAGATTTAGATGCGCGCATGCTATCCCTGCCTCCGCCCAATCATGGGCTTGGGGAACGCAATATGAAATCGAAACTATCAGGATTGATCGCGCTTGCCGCTGCGATCATCGCCACCTCCGCCGTATCGTCACATGCCGAAGATCTGAAATTCCAGCTCACCAACGGGACCAAGTCCGTCCTGACACGCTTCTACAGTTCGCCGACAGGCGTGAACAGCTGGGAAGAAGACGTGTTCGGCGAGGATGTCCTCAATCCAGGCGAGACCGTGAACATCACCATCGCCGACGGCCGCACTGTCTGCAAATACGACATGCGCTTCGAATTCGACGAAGACTCGGACCTCGACACCACCGAAGACACGCAGGATCTTTGCGCGCTCGGCAGCTACACCATCCACGAATAAACACCTTTCGCGCTCGCCGCCTTCGCTTGCCCGCGAAGGCGGCTTTCGGTTCCTTGTCGCAATGGCGCTTGCAATATCGACGCTTGTCACTCCGCCCGGCTCCGCGTATCAGCGAATGAAGCGTTAATTCGAAGCGATAGAGCGGCCTGTTGCATCAGCGGCGCTCCGATGCCGGGAGGACAAGGTGAACGGAAGACGGTTTCTGTCGATCGGTGAATGCATGGTGGAGCTCTCGCAGGCCGGCGACGGCCTGCTGCGCAAGGGTTTTGCCGGCGATACCTTCAATACCGCATGGTATGCCCGCGCTTGCCTCGGCCCCGATTGGTCGGTCGATTATTTCACCGCGCTCGGAGACGACGCCATGTCGGACGAGATGGCTGCTTTTATCGCCGGAGCGGGTATCGGCACGAACCTCATCCGCCGCGTCAAGGGCAAGACGCCGGGCCTCTACATGATCAATCTGAAGAACGGCGAACGCTCCTTCAGCTATTGGCGCGACAGTTCGGCCGCCCGCAGCCTGGCTGCCGATCCGGATCATCTACGCGAGGCGGTGGAAAGCGCTGACGTCGTTTATTTCTCCGGCATCACCCTTGCCATCCTGCCGCAGGAGGATGCCGCAACGCTGCTCGCCGAAATCCGTCGCGCCAAGGCAGCCGGCAAGCTCGTGGTTTTCGACCCCAACATCCGTCCACGCCTCTGGTCGAGCTACGACGTGATGCATGCGACGATTAGCGAAGGCGCCCGCTCCTCCGTGTTCGTCATGCCGAGCTTTGACGACGAGGCCGCCCATTTCGGCGACGATTCCATCGAGGCGACCATCCATCGGTACCGCGCGCTGGGCGCTCTCGATGTCGTGGTCAAAAATGGCGCAGACGGCGTTACCTTGAATTTCGGCGGCGAGGAGACCTTCGTGCCGGCCGAAAAGGTCGAGAACGTCGTCGACACCACCAGCGCCGGCGACAGTTTCAATGGTGCCTTTCTCGCACGATATCTCGAGAGTCAAGACGCGCCGGCCGCTGCGCGCTTCGCCGCAGGCGTTGCGGCTCGCGTCGTCAGTGAGCATGGGGCGTTGATTGCAAGAGAGAAGCTCGGGTTGAGCGGCGCCTGAAGCCCGCGCATGACGACCGTACATATGCCATGGGCGGGCGCTCCCCGCCTTGTCGGCATGCCTCCCCGGTTAAGGGCATAAAATCAGGACTTCGTCGGCCGATCTGTCTCGCGAACGGCCTCGTCATGATACCAGCAGCTATCGAGCGCGGCGTCGCAGACATCAGCCGCCTCGCGCTCCATCAGCCTGGCGCGTTCGAGCCGGCTTGCGGCCCGCGTCGGCTTGACGGGAAACTGGTAGATCGTCGCGGATTCACGATGGAAACCGGTGGGCATGAGACTCGCCTCCATTCCGTTCGGCGCATCGGCATCAGGACCGCGACCATAGCATGATGCACATCCTTTATGCAAATTGCACAAAATAAATGCATGATCTAACTAATGATTGATCCATATGCTGTTTATGGCTGAAGCTTCCGCCTATTTGTTCAACACTTCACCGTTTCAGACTAACGCCCAATTTTTCATCCGGTTCCGAGGCAGAAAACCTCTCTATCCTCCTGATGAATCAATCTTCGATCGTCCAAACGGGCTTCCTTCGAGAAAGGAAAAGCGCGGATTGACCGGCTGATTTACAATTTTTCTTTCGCCCGCGATCAAACTGGCACGCTACGTGCTTAAATAGGTGCATCCCCTGGCGGTCGGATGCGTTTGCGCGCCCAGATCGTCTCCGGGTTTGCTCACCTTCGTCGTATTGAGAGAGTCACGATGACAAAATATAAGCTCGAGTATATTTGGCTCGATGGGTACACCCCGGTACCGAACCTGCGTGGCAAGACGCAGATCAAGGAATTCGACGCCTTCCCGACGCTGGAACAGCTTCCGCTCTGGGGCTTTGACGGATCGTCGACGATGCAGGCCGAAGGCCGCAGCTCCGATTGCGTGCTGAAGCCCGTCGCCATCTATCCCGACCCGGCCCGCACCAACGGCGTTCTCGTCATGTGCGAAGTCATGATGCCCGATGGCGTCACGCCGCACCCGAGCAACGCCCGTGCCACCATCCTCGACGACGAAGATGCCTGGTTCGGCTTCGAGCAGGAATATTTCTTCTACCAGAACGGCCGCCCGCTCGGCTTCCCCGAGCAGGGCTATCCGGCTCCGCAGGGCCCCTACTACACCGGCGTCGGCTATTCGAATGTCGGCGACGTCGCCCGTGAAATCGTCGAAGAGCATCTCGATCTCTGCCTCGCTGCCGGCATCAACCACGAAGGCATCAACGCCGAAGTGGCCAAGGGCCAGTGGGAATTCCAGATTTTCGGCAAGGGCTCCAAGAAGGCTGCCGACCAGATCTGGATGGCACGCTACCTGCTGCAGCGTCTGACCGAAAAATACGGCATCGACATCGAGTATCACTGCAAGCCCCTCGGCGACACCGACTGGAATGGCTCGGGCATGCATTGCAACTTCTCGACTAAGTACATGCGCGAAGTCGGCGGCAAGGCCTACTTCGAAGCGCTGATGGCGCAGTTCGAAAAGAACCTGATGGACCACATCAACGTTTACGGTCCTGACAACGACAAGCGCCTGACCGGCAAGCACGAGACGGCTCCGTGGAACAAGTTCTCCTACGGCGTTGCCGATCGTGGCGCTTCGATCCGCGTGCCGCACTCCTTCATCAAGAACGACTACAAGGGCTATCTAGAAGATCGCCGCCCGAACTCGCAGGGCTGCCCCTACCAGATCGCTTCCCAGGTTCTGAAGACGATCTCGGAAGTTCCGCTCGCCGGTTCGGCTTCCGCTGCCGCCTAACCTCCCAAGCGGCGTCGGTCCTCGACCGGCGCCGTCATTCTTCTGCCTGAAATGATGATCGGCCGCTGACATATTCGCGCCGATCGGACCGCTAAACGCCTCAAAAGACTGGCAAGCGGCTGTAATATTTCCATCATGGTCATGCCTCAAAATAGGCAAGCGGGAATCGCCGTTCCGGAACCCCGCTTTGGGGTTGAGCGTTGACAGATCACTGCAACGCGGATGGAAATCGCGATATGCTGCAACGTCCGGCAAACACTTACAGCGGCGAGAGCTGGGCCAATGCCACCTCGGCCGGCAAACTGCCGGAACGGCTGGTGATCGTCACCGATGCCTGGCATCCGCAGGTCAACGGCGTGGTGCGCTCGATCGAGAACACCAATCGCGAACTGGCAAAGATGGGCGTCGAGGTTGGGATGGTGACGCCGGAGCGTTTCAACAGCATCCCCTGCCCCACCTATCCCGAGATCCGTCTGTCGATCGCCAGTTATCGCCGCATTGCCCGCGAGATCGCAAAGCACAATCCCTCCTACGTGCATATCGCCACCGAAGGGCCGCTGGGGCTCACTGCCCGCCGCTGGTGCCTGAAGAACCGCATGCCGTTTTCGACGAGCTACCACACCCGCTTCCCGGAATATGTCGCGGCCCGCCTGCCGATCCCGAAGAGCTGGCTCTATTCCTTCATCCGCTGGTTCCACAATGGCGGCGCCGGCTGCATGGTGGCGACACCGAGCCTTGCGCGTGAACTGTCGGAAAAAGGCATCCGCAATCTCATGCCCTGGAGCCGCGGCATCAACGCCGCGCAGTTCCGCCCTATGGCGCTCGAGGAAAGGCCGTTCGGCTTGGCGCGCCCGATCTTCATGACCGTCGGTCGCGTGGCATTAGAAAAGAATCTGCCGGCCTTCCTTGAGCTCGATCTGCCGGGCTCGAAGGTAGTCGTCGGCGATGGGCCGGCGCGCGCCGAGCTCGAAAAGCAATATCCCGATGTTTTCTTCGCCGGCGTGAAGTTCGGCGAGGAGCTGGCGCAAGCCTATGCCCAGGCCGACGTCTTCGTCTTCCCCTCGCTCACCGACACCTTCGGCAACACCATTCTCGAAGCGTTGGCCTCGGGCGTGCCGGTCGCCGCCTACCCGGTGACCGGCCCTCTCGACATCATCGGTGAAGACAGCGAAGTCGGCGCGCTCGACACGGACCTGCGCGCCGCCTGCCTTGCTGCCCTCTCGGCTTCGCGCGAGAAGGCGCATGCGCTCGCCATGCAATATTCCTGGGAAGCGGCGACGCAGCAGTTCATCAACAACATTCGCGCCGCCAACGGCGTGATCACGCCGAAATGGAAGAAGGCGTGGCAATTTGCCAAGTCGCTTCCAAGAAGCAGAAAGCCCGGCGAAAACGCCGGGCCTCTCCCTTCTGGAGATTGATCGTTCCCATTTTGTGCAGGTCTAGAAGCGTATCGTTCGCGACCACAATCGTGCTGCGGACGGGCGGCGTCAGGGTCGCGCTGTGAGGCGAGGACGGCCAGAGCGTCGGCAGCCTCTGCGAAAAGCTCTTACTGGAATCACATCCGGGCCCCATTGCTCGAACGCCTGGAAAAGTGCCGGCTACATGAGGCGCGAGGATGACCAACGCGTGGTCGCGCTTCGGCCGACGGGGAAGGCAAGCACCAACAAGAAAGAGCCGTCATCTCCGACTGCATCGCCGCCGAGATCGGCCGTGATGCAGTCGATCTCAGCGGGCTGCTATCCGAGATCTTAGCGCTGAGCGAGGCGCTGAATAGAAGCGCGGCTTGGCACCTGCAGATGGCTGCCGCATGGCGCAGGCCTAATGGGCCACCAATCATTGCAAGCGCGCCCTACGTCCGCCTCTTCTTCGACTCGTACGGATTATCAGGCGAACGGAAATGGATGCGGATCGGCACGCTCGGCATGTCGAAATCGGCGCGTAACCCATTGATCAGGTAGCGCGTATAGGATTCCGGCAGCGCGTCCGAGCGGGTGCAGGAAATCATGAAGGCCGGCGGACGGGCCTTGACCTGTGTCATGTATTTCAGCTTGATGCGGCGGCCGGAAACAGCCGGTGGCGGATGCTGGATCTGCTGCGTCTCCAGCCAGCGATTGAGCCGCGCCGTCGAAATACGCTTGTTCCAGACCCTGTCCGTATCAATGATCGACTGCATCAGCTTGTCGAGTCCCCAGCCGGTCTGGCCGGAGATCGGCACGGCGCGAATGCCGCGCGCCTGCGGCAGCAACCGGTCGGTCTTTTCGCGCAGATCCGCAAGCACCGCCTGGCGGTCCTCGATCATGTCCCATTTGTTGAAGGCAAGCACGGCCGCGCGGCCCTCACGCAGCACCAGGTCGACAATCTGCAGGTCCTGCTTCTCGAACGGGATTGTCGCATCGAAAACGATGACGACGGTTTCGGCAAAACGGATGGCGCGCAGCGCATCGGCGACCGAAAGTTTTTCCAGCTTCTCCGTCACCCGCGCTTTGCGGCGCATGCCAGCCGTATCGAACATCTTGATGGTGCGGCCGCGCCAGTCCCATTCGACCGAGATGGAGTCGCGGGTGATGCCTGCTTCCGGGCCGGTCAAAAGCCGATCCTCGCCGAGAAAGCGATTGATCAGCGTCGATTTGCCCGCATTTGGCCGGCCGACGATTGCCACTCGCAGCGGCTTGGTCTCGTCATAAGCTGGCTCTTCGTCCTCGTCCTCACCCTCATCAGCCGAGTGGGGAATATCGACGTCCGTGACGGCAACATCCTCCTTGGCATAGGCCCTGTCCTTGCCAATCGCCTCGACGATCGCGTCGCGCAGATCCAGCATGCCTTGCCCGTGCTCGGCCGAAATCGGCGTCGGCTCGCCCAGCCCCAGCGTATAGGCGTCATAGAAGCCGCTATCGGAGCCGCGCGCTTCGGATTTGTTGGCGACGAGCACGACCGGCTTGCCGCGCCGGCGCAGCATTTCGGCAAGCGCGGTATCCACAGGCGTCAGCCCGTTCTTGGCGTCGACGACGAAAAGCGATAGATCGGCCTCGTCGATCGCCGCTTCGGTCTGAGCGCGCATGCGGCCCTGCAGGCTCTCCTCGTCGGCTTCTTCCAGACCGGCCGTGTCAATAATCGTAAAGGTCAGCCCCATCAGCCGCGCATCACCCGGCCGGCGGTCGCGCGTCACGCCGGGTGTATCATCGACGAGCGCAAGCTTCTTGCCCACCAGACGGTTGAAAAGCGTCGACTTGCCGACATTCGGACGACCGACGATGGCGACCGTGAAACTCATTCTTTTTCCTTAAAACTCAGCCCTGCGCGGCGGGCGCCTTGCCGGATGCGGTAATGAGATCAAGCATCATCTGAGCCCGATTGGCAACAGGACGTGGGCTGCCGGTGTCGTCGATGATCGATTGGAACCATTGCCGCGCTTGCGCCATGTTGCCGGCCTTGTAGGCGGCCAGACCGAGTGCTTCGCGCGCCGAATGACGGAAGGCGTTACTCGGCACGGCCATTTCTTCGATCGCGGCTGAAACCTGCTCATAGGAACCGTTCTCGATCAGCAGCCAGCCCGCACGCATTTTGGCGACATCGCGCACGGCAGCCGGCACGCCGTTGTCTTTGCCGATCTCGTTGAAGGCGGCGATTGCAGCAGCAGCATCGCCCTTCTGCGCCTGGACGGTCGCAGCCCGCATGCGCGCCAGCACCGGATAGGCGCCATGGCCTTCCTTTTCCAGCTTTTCAAGCGCGGCCAGCGCCTCGTCGTTCTTGTTCTCGTCGGCAAGCTTCATCGCCGCCAGAAACTGGTCGCCGGCGCCGGAGGAGCGGGTATCGTCCCAATATTCATAGAGAACCTTGCCGGCGGTGCCGGCGACGATCAGGATGGCGACGACAATAATATAGCGGCCGAACCGGCGCCAGGCGCCCTTCATCTGGTCGGACCGCAATTCCTCATTGACCTCACGGATGAAGCTGTCGTCGTTAAATGCCATTCTCGTCTCCGGCCGCGGAAATACCCATAACTTTGCGCAAAATGCGCATTGCCCGGCCTTCTACTCCATTTTGCCGCCGTTGTAAGGGGGATGTGAAAGATTCGTCACGTAGCGAGCGGTGAAACGCCGATCAGCCATTCGTGCAGCTTCCAGATGATCAGCGCCCAGACGAGGATACCGATGACGGCAGCATAGAGGTCGTACTTGGCCGAGACGAAGGGCCGAAGCGTGATTTCGCCCGCCCGCTCGCGGCGCTTGAGCGATATGCGCACGATCACGCCCCAGGCAAGAAACGCCCCAAACAGCAGGACCGACGACGTCTCGCCATTGGCGAGCAGATGCGCCAGCGCCCAGATCTTCACCGACAGCACCATCGGATGTTTGGTCTTGGTAGCTATATGCCCCGCCGGCAGCAGCGAGGCGACGAGACAGATCATCGCGATCAGCATCAGCGCGACGGCGATATGCGCCGTCCACACCGGCGGATTGTAAAGCATGCCGGTCACCTGCCGCGCCTGGCCGAAACCGTAGATCAGGAGGATCAGCGTGAGAATGCTCGCGATCGAATACCCGGCCCGCCAACCCTTGTCGCCGAGGCTTGCGATCATCGAGCGGCGCAGGCCAGGAGCCACCACCCGCACCAGATGCACACCGAGAAAAAGTATGATGCCGATGATAAGCAGTGCCATTCCGGTCCCTTCCGTGCAGTTTGACATTGCTTAGCGGCTGGCGGGAAAAAATGCCAGTTGTGACCGCAGCTTCGCCGCAATTCTATCGGAGGGAAACCGCGAACAAATTGTCGCGGTGCCCATGTCTCGTCCTCTCCTCGCCACCTGTCTGGTCGCCTCCCTCGTTCTTCCCGCGGCGGCAAAGGCGGCCGACCGGCCGAAGCAGCTCGTCATCATCTCCTTCGACGGCGCCCACGACAACGCGCTCTGGCTGAAGAGCCGCGAGATGGCGGCGAAGAACAGCGCCCACTTCACCTATTTCCTTTCCTGCACCTTCCTGATGAACGACGCGGCGAAAAGGGCCTACCAGGCGCCGCACCAGAAACGCGGAAAATCCAATGTCGGTTTTGCCCAGAGTGACGACGAGATCCGCGAGCGCCTCGGCAATATCTGGCATGCACATCTTGAAGGGCACGACATAGCAAGCCATGCCTGCGGCCATTTTGACGGCCGCCTCTGGAGCGCAGCCGACTGGTCAGCCGAATACGCGACCTTCCATGCTACGTTGAAAAATGCCTGGAAGAGCGTCGGCCTCGAAGAACCCGCCGGCTGGCAGGATCTGGTCGACCATGGCATCAAAGGCTTTCGCGCCCCCTATCTCTCGGCGACGGCGGGCGCCGACATGATCGCCGCCGAAAAGAAGGCGGGCTTCACCTATGACGCAAGCCTCGTGACCAAAGGCCCGGCGATGCCTGTCGAGGAAAACGGCATCCTCCGCTTCGGCCTCCCCCTGATTCCCGAAGGCCCCAGCCAAAAGCCGATCATCGGCATGGACTACAACCTCTTCGTTCGCCATTCCAAGGGTGAGGAGGACAGCGCGGATTCGAAGGCATTCGAGGACCGCGCCTACGCCGCCTTCTCCCAAGCTTTCGACCGCCAATATAACGGCGACCGCATCCCACTCCAGCTCGGCTTCCATTTCGTCGAAATGAACGGCGGCGCCTACTGGCGCGCGCTCGACCGACTGGTCAGCGACGTCTGCCATCGGGCGGATGTGGCTTGCGTCAGTTATTCCGAAGCGATTCCGATCGAGGCGCGCGGGAAGCTGGAGCGGACGTCGGGGCTGTGACGGGCGCCTTTTGAGAACGACCGGGGGTGCCGTGTAGCCCCCTCATCCGCCCTAACGGGCACCTTCTCGCCGCTGGGGAGAAGGGGGTATCGAGATGTCGCCGGATATGTTCTCAAGCAATGGATAATCACGAGGGGCTGCCTCGAGTCCCTTCTGCCCGCCGGGGAGTAGGTGCCGGCAGGCGGATGAGGGGGCCGCACACGCCGACGTTTCGATCAGGGGCAGGCTCTACCCATCAACCATCCGCATGCACGACACCCGCCTCGCGTTCCAGATAGTGCCGATCGATGGCCGGCAACGGCTCGTCGTCGATGGCCGCCTCGAATGCCTTGAGGCGCTTGTGAATGGAGAGCAGCTCGATGATCGTCGTCCAAGAATTGACCAGATACTGGAACGAGTTGCTGACTTGGCCGAAGGCCGTCGAGATCTGCTGGAAGATACCGTAAGTGATCGTCCCGGCCACGATCGTCGGCACCAGCATGAAGATCACGAAGAGCGCGTCCGCCTGAATGTAGAAATAGCGGGCGACATTGAAATACATGTAGTGGAAATACATGCGGAAATAGTTGCGCCGTACGTTGTTGAAAAGCTCCCTCACCGTCAGCGGCTGCGCCCGGTCCGCATGATCCTCGCCGTAGACGAGTTCCTTGCGATAGGCGGCTTCGACGCGCTGATTGCGGAAGTTCAGGCCCGGCAGCTTGATACCGGCGACCGCCAGAAGCAACGTGCCGAATGCCGACCAGAAGAGCGCCAACCAGAAGAGCGAATTCGCCAGCGGTCCGATGACCGGTAGTTCGGTCACATAATGCGACAGCGCCAGAAGGATCGGAAGGAAGACCACAAGCGTCATCACCGAATTGATGAGGCTGATGCCGAGACCTTCGAGCGTACTCGAAAAACGCATAGTGTCTTCCTGCACGCGCTGTGAAGCGCCTTCGATGTGCCGCAGCTTTTCCCACTTCGACATATAGAAATCGTTCATCGCGGCGCGCCAGCGGAAGATGTAGTGGCTCGTGAAGAAGTCGGTCATGATCGACACGAACATGCTGAGGAACGCGATCTGACAAAAGACCCACATCAGGCTGTAGAAATTATCCACTGAAATGCCCGGCTGCTTCGACAAGGCGTTCTGCAGAAGATCGCCGAACGGCCGGCGCCAATTGTTGATCACGACCGTGATCTGCACGCCGAAATAGGTCACGAAAATAATGAGCGCCGAACCCCAGATCGACCAGAGCTTCCAGGGATGATTGCGCGCTATCAGATGCCAGGCGCCGCAGAAGATCAGCGCTGAGAGAAAGAAATAGCTGTAGAACCAGACATTTTCGGGCAGCAAGAAGAAGGAAAGATCGATCGGCTGCTGCTCTTCGGGAACCGGCGCAAAGCCGAGCGACGCGCCGAGACCGGCCGCGAAGAAATACCAGCCCAATATTGAAATCAGCGTCCAGACGACAAGCGAAATGAAGAAAGGTTTCGGCTGGGGAAAGAAGGAATGAAACACGGGGGGCTTTGCTTTCCTGAACTGTGAGTCTCGGGAGTGTCGGAACACTGATTGTGCCGGAAACTACGGCAGTTCGAAGGAAGCAGCAATGGGTTTGGCCGATTGTTACGCAGATGTAACCGGTTAGGCGATTTTCCTGACGACGGGCATTACGAGCGCCGCACAGACAAGAAGTGCTGCGGCAGCGATCACCGTCGGCAGGGTAAAGCTGCCCGAGCGTTCGGCAATCCAGCCGGCAACAATCGGCCCGACGATCTGGCCGACGCCGAAGGCAGCCGTCATCATCGCCAGGATCCGCCGCGGACTCTCCGGGGAAAGCTTGCGGCCGATCTGCAGCCCGTAGGCAGTGATCGCAAGGAACGTCGCCCCGAACAGCGCCCCGCCGATCAGCGGCGCGACCGAGGGCGGCAGCGCTACGGTGGCGAGCACACCGGCGGCCTCGATGAGAAGCGCCGCGACATAGACGCCGCCGAGCCCGATCGGCCTGACAAGCGGCTTCCAGGCAAACAGTGCCACCGCCGCTGTCACACCGGCAATGAACCAGCAGAGAAATTCGACGAAAGCTCCCGTCGCCGCCATGCGGGCGATGGTGACTAGGAAGGTCGCCGTGATGACGTAGCCGAAGCCGAACAGGCCGTAGGAGAGCGTGACAAGCAACATCGGCCGGCTCCAGTTGAGCGCCGGTTCCTTGCCCGTTCGCGCTGTTTGTGCCGGCGCCGTGGGCAAGAGCCACCAGACGACGGCGAGACTTGCCGCGCAATAGAGCGCTCCGCCGATCCAATCGGCGCGCCAGCCGCCCGGCTCATCGTGAAAGCCAAGCCCAATCAGGAGCACCATGACTGACGAAAGCGCAATGCCCGCTCCAGGCCCGCCGAAATGCGCCGCCTGCACATGGTCGTTGCCGGCAGCAGCACCGTGGCTCAGCACGATCGACGAAGTGAAGACCATCGCAAAAGCGCTGGCGAGACCGGCGAGGAACCGGATGACGGCAAAGACCGCAACGGAATCGGTGGCGGCCATTGCGGCGAGCAGGATGGCGTTGGCCAGCAATGCCGCAAGCGCCACCAGCCGTTCGTGCCCCGCCGCCCAGCCATAGGCCGCCAGCACGGCGCCGACGAGATAGCCGACGAAATTCGCCGACGCGATAAAACCGGCATCGGCCGCAGAAAGCGGCACACCGCTCATCATGCCGGGCAGGATCGGCGTGTAGGAGAAGCGCCCGAAGCCCATGGCCGCCGCCATGGCTACGGCGCCGGCGGTGGCCGTCGAAACTAAGTTTGGTAAAGAATGGGGTGGGCGAGAAAGCATGCAGCGCTTATCGCCCTGCAGCACCGGCATCGCAAACGACTATTTCTGATTGATTGATCAATTCTGCGAAAGTCGATGGATGAGGTGAGCGCTCCGAGTTCGATGAATGCAAGGAGCGGCGTTGCGGCGTGCTTCGAGGCTTCGCCCTATGGGCTGCGCACCTCAGCATGAGCGGCTTTGGAGGATGCCGCGCTTATGACCGCGGGCGCAGGAATATGGGCACAGCCTCCAAGAGAGCCTCATCCTGAGCGCCCGCAGGGGCCTCGAAGGACCAGGCGGGCGCGCTGACGATGAAACCCTACACCCGCCCATCCGGCAGCGTCAAAATCACCGGCCCATTCCGCGTCGCAACCACCGTGTGCTCGAATTGCACAGTCGGCGCCTTCGGATCGGCATAAAGCGTCCACGCATCGTCGCCGCCTTCGGCCCAGGTCGCGCCGAGCGAAAGAAACGGCTCGACGGTGAAGACGAGGCCATCTGTCGTCACTCGCTTTTCCGACGGATCCGGCCAGGTCGAGAGCTCGGCCGGCTCCTCGTGCAGCGAGCGGCCGACGCCGTGGCTCGCCAGATTGGCGACCAGCGTATAGCGGTTCTTCTGCGCGAAAGCGCCGACGGCGGTGCCGATCTTTGCCAAAGGTTCGCCCGCTTTCACCTGATTGAGCCCCACCCAGAGCGCCCGCTTGCCGTCGCGGCAGAGGCGTTCGATCTTCGGCTTGACCGGCGGCATCGCAAAGGAAGCGCCGGTATCTGCGAAGAAGCCGTCCTTTTCCGCCGAGACGTCGATATTGATCAGGTCGCCGGCTTGGATGACACGCGCACCTGGAATGCCGTGGGCGATTTCTTCGTTGACGCTGATGCAGGTGGCACCGGGAAACTGGTAACAGTACTCCGGCGCCGAGCGCGCGCCGGAATCCTCGAGCACCTTGCGGCCGATCCGGTCGAGCTCCAGCGTCGTCATGCCCGGCTCCATCGCCGCCGCCATCACCTGGATGGCGTTGGCGCAGATCCGGCCGATCTCTTTGAGCTTTGTCAGTTCATCGTCGTTTGCGATTACCATTCGTCTCATCCGGCCTGCACGCGACGGCCGCGGCCGCCTTAGAGCACGCGTCCGGCAGGACGCGCTGAGGAATTGCGCTAATCAAGCCGTGGCTTTCGCCCCTTCGCCCCTTTCAGTCAATGCCTTTCTGACGATCGGCGCGACTTTTGTCCCGTAGAGCTCGATGCCGCGCATGATCTGATCATGCGGCATCAAGCCGATCGCCATCTGCAGCAGGAAGCGGTCGTTCTTGAATATCGCGCGATGGGCGATAATCTTTTCCGCAACCGCTTCGGGACCGCCGACGAAGAGCGCGCCGTTCGGCCCGCGCGACAGATCGAAATGCGCACGGCTCGTCGGTCCCCAGCCGCGCTCGCGGCCGATACGGTTCATTACCTCGGCCTGTGGGCCGTAGAACTGGTCAGCCGCTCTCTCGGTCGTGTCGGCGATGAAGCCATGGACATTGATGCTGGTCTTCAGTTTCGCCTGATCCTGCCCCGCCCGGCGCGCCGCCTCGCGGTAGAGATCGAACAGCGGCGCAAACCGGCGCGGCTCGCCGCCGATGATCGCGAGCGCGACCGGCAGTCCGAGCGCGCCGGCGCGCGCCACCGACTGCGGTGTGCCGCCAACCGCGATCCACAGCGGCAGCGGATCCTGCAGCGGCCTCGGATAGACACCGCGTCCGTTGATCGCCGCGCGAAGCTCCCCCTTCCACGTGATAGTCTCGTCGTCGCGCAACGCCAGCAGCAGATCGAGCTTCTCCTCGAACAGCTGGTCGTAATCCTCGAGATTGTAGCCGAACAGCGGGAAGGACTCGATGAAAGAGCCACGCCCTGCCATGATCTCGGCACGGCCGTTGGAAATGAGATCAAGTGTCGAAAACTGCTGGAACACCCGCACGGGATCGTCGGAGGAGAGCACCGTCACGGCGCTGGTCAGCCGGATGTTTTTGGTTTTGACGGCCGCAGCCGCCAACGCCACGGCGGGGGCCGATACCGCATAATCCGGCCGATGATGTTCGCCGAGTCCGAAGACGTCGAGCCCCACTTGATCGGCAAGCTCGATCTCCTCGATCAGATGCTTCAGCCGCTCGGCCCCCTCAGCTCCCTTGCTGCGGGAGGGATTAGGATTGACATCGGCGAATGTGTAAAGCCCCAGTTCCATCATTGGCATCCTGTTGAACTCGATCCGGAGATAAGGATGGCGGTGATGCAGCGCAAACACAAATTGTGGAACGGATCGTTCGAGAATCTTGATAGGCGTTAGTTTTCACGGGCTCGACGGGCACCAACTGCGCGGTATGATTGGGTGAAGACAGGACGATTTAAAGAGTCTTTGGCCGTAGACACGGCGCTGCTGGATTCCTGTGCTTGTCACAGGAATCCAGCAGTCGCGCGTCCGCGCGACAGGAGACTCATTCTCTCACAAGCCCAAGAGATGAAACGAAATGTCCTCCCATTCGGGATTCTCCCGCTCGATCAGATTGAGCTTCCACAGTCGCGGCCATTTCTTAATCGTCTTTTCACGCGTGATCGCTGTCGTCAGCAGATCATGTTCTTCGAACCACACCAGCGTCTTGACACCATCCTCCGACGTAAAACCCGGCGTCAGCTCATTCTGATGCTCGTATAGCCAGCCGGCAACGCGTCACGCAGGTATAGAGCGTGCCGTTGCGTGCGGATGCGAGGATATAGACGTGCCCTTTCATAACAGCAGATTGGCACAGGATAGATCCCACGTCGACAGAGACACCGACGCGCCCGAATCCTCAATTCGAATCTGAATTCAACGACTTCTAAGCCCCAGCGGAATCATCTTCCAAGCAACCTCACGCCACACTTGAAGCGTCGGAAAGGCGAGGCCTACCCCTCGCCGTCCGCAGCAATCACATCGTCGCCAGCAGTTCCGCCAGTTGGTCCGCGGCCTTGCCCCATCCCTCATGGAAGCCCATCTTCTCGTGCGCTTCCTTGTCCTCGGCGCGCCAGTGCAGCGCCCTGGCCGTATATTTCGTCCTGCCGTTGCCGAGGTCTTCCAGCAGGATGACGCCGGTGAAGAAAGGCTTGTCAGCCGGCACCCAGGCGCTGCTATAGGCGTCGGTGAAGACGATCTTCTCGTTCTCGACCACCTCCAGATAGACGCCGCGGTTCGGATACTGATTGCCCTCGGGATCCTGCATGACGACGACGCTGGAGCCGCCGGGCCGCACGTCGAGCGTTGCTTCCGCCACACCCCAGGGGCGCGGCACGAACCATTGCTTCAGCAGGTCCGGATCGGTCCAGGCTTTGTAAATCTTCTCGCGCGAAGCGTCGAATTCGCGAACAAGGACGAGTTCATGTTGCGTGCTGGCGGTCATTTCAACATCTCTCCGTTTGAGTGAAACCCGTTTGGTCTCAGGTGGTTATAAGGACGTGTCAAACTTCGCCGTTCCGACAGCACGCCGAAATTAATTTGCAATCGGCTGCGCCGCCTCTTCCTGCATCTTGTCGATCTGCCGGCGGATATGGGCGGCTTCCGCCGCCGAATGGGCAAGCGCGATGGCATGGTCGAAGGCTTCGCGCGCTTGGCTGTTCAAGCCAAGCTGCTTCAGCAGCCCGCCCCGCAGACCGTGATAATAGAAATAGCCTCCGAGTTTCTCGCCGAGCGGATCGATGAGATCCAGCGCCGCCTGCGGCCCGTGCAGCTTGGAAACGACGACCGCGCGATTAAGCGTTACGACAGGCGACGGCTGAACACGCTCCAGCGCGCGGTAAAGCAGATCGATTTCCGTCCAGTCGGTGTCTTCGGCCCGTTTCGCGCGGGAATGGATGGCGGCGATGGCAGCCTGAAGCTGGTAGGGGCCAGGTTGGCGATGGCGCAGCGCCTTGTCGAGGAGCGCCAGGGCCTCACTGATGAAAAGCTGGTTCCAGAGAGAGCGGTCCTGATCCTCGAGCAGCACGATCTCGCCTTCGGGACTGAAGCGCGCCGGGCGGCGCGATATCTGCAGAAGCATGAGCGCAAGCAAACCCATCAACTCCGGTTCGGACGGAAAGATGCGCAGCATCAGCCGTCCCAACCGGATCGCCTCGTCGCTGAAGGCGGCCGCCTCATGTTCGGGATCCGCCTGACTGTAGCCCTCGTTGAAGATGAGATAGATCATCGTGCTGACGATCGAAAGACGCTCGGCCCTCTCCTCAGGGCTCGGCGTTTCGAAAGGCACGCCGGCCTTCGCGACACGCGCCTTGGCCCGGGTGATGCGCTGCTCCATGGCGCTTTCGGAGACAAGGAATGCGCGCGCGATCTGTGTCACCGAAAGGCCGGAGACGATGCGCAGCGCCAGTGCGATCTGCTGGGTCGCCGGCAGATCGGGATGGCAGCAGATGAAGAGAAGCCGCAGGATATCGTCGCGATAATTGGCATCATCCAGCCGCTCGACAATGTCGCTTTCGGCATCCTCGGTATCGGAAATGACGTCCTCGTCCGGCAGCGCCTGCAGCTTCGAGCGTTTGCGCACCGCATCGATACCGCTGTTGCGCCCGACGAAGATGAGCCAGGCCGTCGGATCGCGCGGCGGCCCTTTCTCCGGCCAGGTCCGGATCGCCCTCAGGCACGCCTCCTGGAACGCCTCTTCCGCGGTGTCGAGATCGCGGAAATAGCGTAGCAGCGCGCCGAGCGCCTTCGGCCGGGCAGAGGCAAGCGCGAGGTCGATCCAGGCAATGTCGGTCATGATGCAGCATCTCCCGGCCGGAACACGTAGAAAGGCCGAATTTCGTAAGAGGTGGAGCCGGGATTGACCGAGGATAGCTGTTTCGAGAAGGCGACCGCCTCGTCGAGCGTATCGAAGTCAACCACGTAAAAGCCGAGAAGCGCCTCTTTCGTTTCCGCGAACGGCCCGTCAATCACCAGAGCTTCGTCCTTGCCCTTGCGCACGGTCGTCGCCGCCGTCGTCGGCATGAGCCGGCCGACGGGGCCCAGCTTGCCGGCTTTGGCAAGCGGCTCCTGCACAGCGTAAAGCTTCTCCATGACGGCAGCCTCTTCCTCCTTGCTCCAGGCGAAGACGGTTTCCTCATGGGCGTAACAAAGGATTGCATAAAGCATCGGTCACTCCTCTTTCCGAATGACGAAGGAGTAACCGCTTACCCGACAGGCCGCATCAAAAAATTATCCAGCTCAGCGGCGATTGCAGGAACCACGGCTCTTACCGAAGGCTAGCCTTCGCTCAATGTCCGCCTGACTGCATTCTTCCAGCCCTTGATCTTTGCCGTCCGCACCTTCTCGTCCATGTCGGGCTCGAACCGCCGGTCGCGTTTCCAAGTTGCCGAAAACCCATCCCTATCCGGCCACACCCCCGCCCGGCTGCCGGCGAGCCAGGCCGCACCCAAGGCGGTGGTCTCCAGGATCACCGGGCGGTCGACAGGAGCGTCGAGCAGGTCGGCGAGGCGCTGCATCGTCCAATCGGAGGCGACCATGCCGCCGTCGACGCGGAGCACCGTATCCTCAGCACCATTCTTCCAGTCCTTCTGCATGGCATCGAGCAGGTCCCGGGTCTGGTAACAGACGGCTTCGAGCGCCGCCCGGGAAAGCTCCGCAGGGCCGCTGTTGCGCGTCAGCCCGAAAATCGCGCCGCGCGCCTGGGCATCCCAATATGGCGCGCCAAGCCCGGTGAAGGCCGGGACGAGATAGACCTCCTGCGTGGGATCGGCCTTTTCGGCAAGCGCATTGGTCTCGGCAGCACTATCGATGATGCGAAGCCCGTCCCGCAGCCATTGCACGGCAGCACCCGCGATGAAGATCGAACCTTCGAGCGCATAGGTCGTCTCGCCGTTCAGGCGGTAGGCAATGGTGGTCAGCAGCCGGTTTTTCGAACGCACCATATCGGCGCCGGTATTGAGCAGCGCGAAACAGCCGGTGCCGTAGGTCGATTTCAGCATGCCGGGCGCAAAGCAGGCCTGACCGATAGTTGCCGCCTGCTGATCACCGGCGACGCCGAGGATCGGGATAGCCGCGCCGAAAATCTCCGGATCGACCGTGCCGAAATCGGCAGCGCAGTCCTTGACCTCCGGCAGCATAGCGGCCGGCACTCTCAGAATGTCGAGCAGATCCTCGTCCCATGCATTTTCGGCAATGTTGTACATCAGTGTGCGTGAAGCGTTGGTGGCGTCGGTCACGAAGCTCTTGCCGCCGGTCAGCCGCCAGATCAGGAAGGTGTCGATCGTACCGAAGCAGAGATCGCCTCTGGCCGCGCGCGTCCGCGCCCCCTTCACATTGGCGAGCATCCAGGAGAGCTTGGTGCCTGAGAAATAGGGATCGAGGATGAGTCCGGTCCTTTTTGTGAAAACCCGCTCCAGATCCTGCCGTTTCAGGTTGTCGCAATAATTTGCCGTGCGCCGGTCCTGCCAGACGATGGCGTTCTGGATCGGCCGGCCGGTCTCGCGCTCCCAGGCCACCACGGTCTCGCGCTGGTTCGTGATGCCAAGCGCGGCGATGTCCTTCGCCGTCAGCTTGGCTTCGCTCAGCGCCATCGTGACGGTGGTGACGACCGAGTCCCAGATCTCCTCGGGATCATGCTCCACCCAGCCGGAGCGCGGATAGATCTGAGTGAATTCCTTCTGGCCCTTGCCGACGACCTGCATGTCGCCATCAAAAACGATAGCCCGTGTCGACGTCGTTCCCTGATCAATCGCCAGAACATATCCGCTCATGAAATCCTTCTCCCTAGAGCAATTCCAGCAAAAGTGCGCAGCGGTTTTGCGCCCGGAATTGCGTGGAACAATGAAATAGAGCATTTCCGCGATTCGGAGAAAAACGGAAATGCTCCAGGCTGATTATCATGACAAGGAGACGGATGCGGGCGAGAAAAGCCAATAAAGCGGAATTGCCAGCCAGCCGGCTTTAGGAATAACCTCGCGGCTAACGCTGCGACGCAGCATCGGCATTCAGGGAGAAACAGCATGAGCAGATCAGTCGTCGTCACCGGTTCCACCAGCGGCATCGGCCTTGCGATCGCCACCGCCTTCGCCGAAACCGGCGACAACGTCGTCATCAACGGGTTTGGAAATGCCGATGAAATCAAGGCGATCGTCGAGCGACTTGAATCGGTATCGAAAGGCCGGGCGATCTATCATCCGGCCGACATGACCAAGCCCCCCGAGATCGCCGAGCTGATCGAAACGGCCGCAAAAACCTTCGGCAGCGTCGATGTCCTCGTCAACAATGCCGGCATTCAGCATGTCGAGAAGATCGAGGATTTCCCGATCGAAAAATGGGACCAGATCATCGCCATTAACCTGTCGAGCTCCTTTCACACCATGCGCGCCGCCATTCCACTGATGAAGGGAAAGAAGCATGGCCGCATCATCAACATCGCCTCGGCTCATGGCCTCGTCGCCTCCCCCTTCAAATCCGCCTATGTGGCGGCAAAACATGGTATATTGGGACTGACGAAGACGGCGGCGCTGGAACTTGCCGAATTCGGCGTGACAGTCAACGCCATCTGCCCGGGCTATGTGCTGACGCCGCTCGTCGAAAAGCAGATACCCGATACCGCCAAGGCCCGCGGCATAACCGAGGAGCAGGTGAAAAGCGAAGTCATCCTCAAGGCGCAGCCGACGCGTGAATTCGTCAAGGCCGAGGAGATCGGCGCGCTGTCGCTCTACCTCGCCAGTGACGCCGCCCGCCAGGTGACGGGAACCCACATCTCGATTGACGGTGGCTGGACGGCGGCCTAACCATTTGGAAAAGACAACCGGGAATACCATGAACGACAGCATTCGCTTCATCCTGAATGGCGAGGACATCGAACTCACCGATGTCGGGCCGACCGAGACGCTTCTCGATTTTCTGCGGTTGAAGCGGCGCCTCACCGGCACCAAGGAGGGATGCGCGGAAGGCGACTGCGGCGCCTGCACCGTGCTCGTCGGCCGGCTCGTCGACGGCAAGCTTGCCTATGAATCCGTCAATGCCTGCATCCGTTTCACCGGCTCGCTGCACGCCACGCACGTGGTGACGGTCGAGCATCTGGCCGGTCGGGACGGCGCGTTGCATCCGGTGCAGCAGGCGCTGGTCGATTGCCACGGCTCGCAATGCGGCTTCTGCACCCCGGGCTTCGTCATGTCGCTCTACGGGTTATGGCTGACCAAGGAAAAACCAAGCCGCCGCGAGATCGAAAAGGCATTGCAAGGCAATCTCTGTCGCTGCACTGGCTATGAGCCGATCGTCAAGGCCGCCGAGCAGGTGAGCCTGATGCGGCCGAGCGCGCTGTTCGATCCGCTGGAGCGCGCGCGTTCGGAAATCATCGCGCGGCTCTGGGCCATGCAGGCGAGCGACACCGTCCGCATTGCCAAGGGCGAAGACCGGTTGATCGTACCTGCTTCGGTCCAGGCGCTGGCTGAAGTTCTCTCGCAGGAACCTGATGCGATCGTGGTCGCCGGCTCGACCGATGTCGGCCTCTGGGTGACCAAGCAGATGCGCCGGCTGAGCCCCGTCGTTTTCATCAATCACTTGAGCGAATTGCAGTCGGTCACGGAAAACGAGGACGGTGTCACCATCGGCGCCGGCGTCAGCTATACCGGCGCCTTTGCGGCGATCGCGAAAAAGATCCCGGCGCTCGGACGGCTGATCGACCGTATCGGTGGCGAGCAGGTGCGCAACATGGGCACGATCGGCGGCAACATCGCCAACGGCTCGCCGATCGGCGACAGCCCGCCGCCGCTGATCGCGCTCGGTGCGACGCTGACGCTGCGCTCCCTGGAAGGCCAGCGCAAAATGCCGATCGAGGATTTCTTTATCGCCTATGGCAAACAAGACCGCAGGCCAGGCGAGTTCGTCGAAAGCGTCTTCGTGCCCTATCCCAAGGCCAGCCGCTTTGCGGCTTACAAGATCACCAAGCGCCGCGACGAGGACATCACCGCCGTTCTCGGCGCCTTCCTGCTGACCCTTGACGATGCCGAGACGGTCACCGACATCCGTGTCGCCTTCGGTGGCATGGCTGCAACGCCGAAACGCGCTCGCACCGTGGAGGGAGAACTGATCGGCAAACCTTGGACGGAAGCAACGATCGAGGCGACCCGCCCCGCCTTCGACGCCGATTTCCAGCCGCTCACCGACTGGCGCGCCACGGCGGAATATCGCCAGCTGACGGCGAAGAATTTGTTGACGCGGTTCTATCTGGAAACGGTAGGGGCGCCGGCCGAACTGAAGCGGTTCGAGGAGGTGGCATGATGGGTTGTTTCGCAAATTGGCCCCTCGCCCTAACCCTCTCCCCCCTTGCGGGGAGAGGGAACGTGCCTCGCGCAATGTTTGCGAGAGCAAGAGGCGGTGCGGCATATCCCTTCTCCCCGTCAGAACGGGGAGAAGGTGGCGGCAGCCGGATGAGGGTCCACCGCGCGAACAGGGCTGATCACGGAGGACTGATCTAATGGACAAGTCCACCTTCGAGGACCCTAAAGTCGTCATCTCAGGCCCCATGCACGGCTCGCTGCGCCATGATTCCGCGCACAAACACGTCACCGGAACCGCCGACTACATCGACGATATTCCCGAACCCGCCGGCCTGCTGCACGGCGCGCTCGGCCTCTCCGACCGGGCGCATGCCGAAATCCTCAGCATCGATCTTTCCGCGGTCGCCGCCTATCCCGGCGTCGTCTGGGTCTTCACCGACAAGGAAGTGCCCGGCGTCAACGACACCAGCTCCAACGGCAGCCATGATGAACCGCTGCTGGCCGAAACTTTGGTTCAGTTCCACGGCCAGCCGATCTTTGCCGTCATCGCCGAAACGCGCGACGCCGCCCGCCGCGCCGCGCGGCTCGCCAAGATCGACTATCGTGACCTGCCGCACTGGCACAATATCGACGGCGCGCTTGCCAATGGCAGCCCGCTGGTCACCACGCCGATGACGCTGCAGCGCGGCGAGCCGGAAACGGAAATGTCGAACGCCGCGATGCGGCTAAAGGGCCAGATGCGCATCGGCGGCCAGGAGCATTTTTATCTCGAAGGCCATATCGCCGTGGCGATCCCCGGCGAAGATGACGAGGTCACCGTCTGGTCCTCGACACAGCATCCGAGCGAGATCCAGCACATCGTTGGCCATGTGCTGGATATCCCGTCTAACGCCGTTACCGTCAACGTGCGCCGCATGGGCGGCGGCTTCGGCGGCAAGGAAACCCAAGGCAACCAGTTCGCCGCACTCGCGGCGATCGCCGCCAAGAAGCTCGGTCGCGCCGTCAAATTCCGTCCGGATCGCGACGAAGATATGAGCGCCACCGGCAAGCGCCACGATTTCCTCGTTGATTACGAGGTGGGCTTCGACGCCGAAGGTCGTATCCACGCCGTCGATGCGACTTATGCGGCCCGCTGCGGCTTTTCCTCCGATCTCTCAGGCCCGGTGACCGACAGAGCTCTTTTCCACGCCGATTCCAGCTATTTCTATCCGCATGTGCATCTGCAGTCGAAACCCTTGAAGACGCACACTGTCTCCAACACCGCCTTCCGCGGGTTCGGCGGGCCACAGGGCATGCTCGGCGCCGAACGCATCATCGAGGAGATAGCCTATGCCCTCGGCAAGGATCCGCTCGATATCCGCAAGCTGAATTTCTACGGACAGCCGGGTTCCGGGCGCACGCTGACCCCCTACCATCAGGAGGTCGAGGACAATATCATCGCCCGCGTCGTCGAAGAGCTGGAGGAAACGGCCGACTACCGGGCGCGGCGCAACGCCATCATCGGCTTCAACCGCGACAGCCGCTACATCAGAAAAGGCATCGCGCTGACGCCGGTCAAATTCGGCATCTCCTTTACGATGACCGCCTTCAACCAGGCCGGCGCCCTCGTCCATGTCTATCAGGACGGCTCGATCCACCTGAACCATGGCGGGACCGAAATGGGCCAGGGCCTCTATACCAAGGTGGCGCAGGTGCTGGCCGACAGTTTCCAGGTCGACATCGACCGCGTGAAGATCACAGCGACGACAACGGCGAAAGTGCCGAATACCTCGGCCACCGCCGCCTCTTCCGGCTCGGATCTGAACGGCATGGCCGCCTTCGATGCCGCCCGCCAGATCAAGGAACGTCTGGTAGGCTTCGCTGCGGAGAAATGGGAAGTGGCGCCTTCCGAGATCGTCTTCCTGCCGAACCGCGTGCGCGTCGGCGAGAGCGAGATCCCCTTCCCAGATTTCATAAAGCAGGCCTATTTCGCCCGTGTCCAGCTTTCCGCCGCCGGCTTCTACAAGACGCCGAAGATCCACTGGGACCGCAAGGCCGGCCGCGGCACCCCCTTCTACTATTTCGCCTATGGCGCCGCCTGCACCGAGGTCTCGATCGATACGCTGACCGGCGAATATTTGATCGACCGCACTGACATTCTCCACGATGTCGGCCGTTCGCTGAATCCGGCGATCGACATGGGCCAAGTCGAGGGCGGATTCGTGCAGGGCCTGGGCTGGCTGACGACAGAAGAACTTTGGTGGGACGATAAGGGCCGGCTGCGCACCCATGCCCCGTCGACCTATAAGATCCCGCTCGCCTCCGACCGCCCGAAGATCTTCAACGTGCGGCTTGCCGAATGGTCGGAGAATGCCGAAGCGACGATCGGCCGCTCCAAGGCCGTCGGCGAACCGCCCTTCATGCTGGCGATCTCAGCGCTGGAAGCCCTGTCAATGGCGGTCGCTAGCGTCGCCGATTATAAGGTCTGCCCGAGACTCGATGCGCCGGCGACACCGGAACGGGTGCTGATGGCGGTGGAGCGGATGAAGCGAGTGTAGGATGCGTCCGGCTGATTTGTTGTTTGGGCAGGAC